>CAMATN010000226.1 GCA_945861155.1 Rhizobium sp. Q54 | reverse complement strand
TGGCCGCGGATCCGCCGGCTCGCCGAGCGCGCCGCGACGATCGGCCGGGCCGAGGCCGCCTAAGCCGCGAGCGACCGTGGCCGGTTCCGGTGGCTGGTAGCCGGCTGATTACCAGGGAGGCATCGGCCCGCGCGGCCCGGGATAGGGATAGGCTGCGAGCGGGCGGCCGCGATCGTACCAGGGCGGCGGGTATGGCGGGCCGTCATGGCCGGGGCCGTATCCCGGTTCGCCGCGATATTCGCGGTAATACGGTGGTCGCATCGCCGGCCGCGACGGCGGGTAGGCGCGCGCGGCAAGCTGGCGCCGCTCGGGTGTCGCCTCTTGCCTGGCCTCCGGTTTCGCCTCCGGTTTCGCCTCTGGTTTTGCCGTCGGATTGAGCGGCCGTGGCGGCAACTGGGCGAGCTTGCGTTTGGCGCGCTCCGCCGCCGCGCGCTTGGCCGCGCGCGCCTCTTTTCGGGCGGCTTGCTTCTTGCCGGCTTCCTTCTTTGCAGTCTCGGCAGAGGTGGCCTTCGGGGCGGATTGCGAGGGCATCGGGGGAGCCGCCGTCAAGGGGGGCGGAATTGGCGCCGTTGCGACCGGCTCCTCGGCCGCAAGCGCCGCTGTCGAGGCGGACAGCAGCGCGACCAGCACGGCGATCGCAAACGGCCCGGGGGGGTTGATCATGCGCGGCTTCCACCGTTAGCAAGGGGGCGACTTGCCTGATTTGATCGAGGGGGCGATCGAACAGGGCTGTCCGATTATGCGCAGCAAGCTGCCCAAAAATCCCCGCCAAACACGTCTTAGCCAGACTCCTCGCACTCAACTCCTCTTAATAGGTCGCGCGCCCGCCCGAAATGTCGAAAACGCCGCCGGTCGAAAACGAGCATTCCGCGGAGGCGAGCCAGGCGACCAGCGCGGCGATCTCCTCGACCAGCACAAACCGGCCCATCGGAATTTTCGACAGCATGTAGGCGATCTGCGCCTCGGTCATCTGCGCGAAGATGTCGGTCTTGGCGGCGGCCGGCGTCACGCAATTGACCCTTATGCCGGTCTCGGTGAGCTCCTTGCCGAGCGATTTGGTCAGCCCGATCACCCCGGCCTTGGCGGCCGAATAGGCCGAGGCGTTGGGGTTGCCGTCCTTGCCGGCGATCGAGGCGATGTTGACGATCCGGCCGTAATCGCGCCGTCGCATCGCCGGCACGACGGTCCGGCAGCAATTGAACACGCCGATCAGGTCGATCTCGATAACCCGACGCCATTCCTCGGCCGGGTATTGATCGAGCGGGAAATTGGGACCGGCGATGCCGGCATTGTTGACCAGGATATCGGGGGTCCCAAGCCGCGCCTCGGTCGCGGCGAGGGCGGCGTCGATCGTCGCCGGGTCGGTCACATCGGCGACGAGGTCGATTGCACCGGCGACCTCGGCCGCCGCCGCCTTGGCCGCCGCGCCGTCAACGTCCCAGAGCGCGACCCGCGCCCCCGATGCCGCGAGCCGGGCCGCGATCGCGCGGCCGATGCCGCGCGCCGCGCCGGTGACGATCGCCACCCTGCCGTCGAGGTCGATCCGGTTCACTGCCTCCTCCTCTCCGCTTTCTCGTCAGCCTATCCCGGAAGGGTATCCAATGTAGGCTGGGTCCACTAGGCGGTAGGCGACAGACGCCGAATGATGAGAAACTGGCCGCCTCGATCAGGCAGGCGCCGAAACACAGCGAGCGAGATGATCCGATGACAGAGACAAAGCCCGGCCGCGCCCATCTCGTTGCCGGCGGATTTCCGCCCGGTGCGATGGGCGGGCACGACCACGATTATGCCCGCCTGCGACTGCTGGGGCTGCTGGCCGAGCGCGACATTCCGGCCTCGGTCTCGAACGATTTCGCGGACGTCGAGAAATGGCTGCCGGTCAGCCGGCTGCTGATCACCTATGTGGCCGGCCCCTACCCGGACGCCGCGCAATGCGCCGCCATCCAGCATTGGATGGAGGCAGGCGGAAGGTGGCTGGGGTTGCACGGCACCAGCGGCGGGCGCGCCCAGCGGGTCGAGGGCGTTCGCATGCGCCGCACCGTCAAGACCGAGCACCATGCCCTGCTCGGCAGCAAATTTTTGACCCATCCCCCGATCCGCGAGATCCGCGTCGACGTCAGCGCGGTTGATTCGCCCCTGACCCGAGGGCTCGGCGCATCGTTCGTCGTCGAAGACGAGCCGTACTTTATCGAGCTGCAAGACCCGGGCTCGACGCAAATCCTGCTGACCGCGGATTACGGCCCGAGCGCGGCATCGGCGACGAGCGGTCTCTACGATTCGGACACCTCGCTGCAAGCCGACGGCAAGACTCGCGTGCTCGGCTATACCCGCGAGGTCGGCAGCGGCGGTGTGACCTATTTTGCTCTTGGACATTGCCACAACCCGGCCATTCACGCCGCCCGGACCGTCGTGCCCAACGAGACGACGCCGCCCATTTTTCGCGGGCCGTGGGAGACCGAGGCGTTCATCGCGTTGCTGCGCAATGCCATCGCGTGGGGGGTGCGCGCCTGACCGCAGCGAGCACAACACGCTTGGTCAAGCGTTTACCTATCGAGCCAATCGAGAGGAGGCCAATCGTGAAACAATATCTTTCAGGCGCGGCGGGCGCCGCGATCGCCGGGGCCGCGATGTTGCTGTCGCTCGGAGCAACCCCGGCCCAGGCGCAGGTACCCGGTGGTTCCTATCTGCAAAGCTGTTCCAACGTGAGGGCCTCCGGCGACCGGATCGTCGCGCAGTGCCGCCGCACCGACGGCAGCTGGACGCGCACCGCGCTGCATGATGCCAATCGCTGCGTCGGCGGCATCGCCAACATGAACGGCCAGCTCACCTGCAATCGCCGGGGCGGGCGCCAGCAGGGCTGGAACCGCGAACAGCGGTGGGACCGCGGCGACGGCTACGGGTCCTCGCACAGGCCCGAAAACCGCTACCGGCAGGATTTCTCCTATAACCCCTACGGCTACGGTCGCTAGCCCACGGCGCTAGCCCGCGGCTCTTCTTGTATTTGCGCGCCGCGGGTCTAAGAGTCTGTCCGGGAACATCATTTGGGATTGCATAGTTTTCGCAACATCAGGCGGATTGATGCCAGGCGCAGGAAGGCGAGCGCCTTGCGGTTGAGATTTTCCCAATCCTTGGCCAGCCTGCGGCAGCGGTTGAGCCAGGCTCGACGATCCAGCGTTTGGGCAGGACGACAAAGCCCTTGGCCTGGTCGGAGCGCTTGACGATCTCGATATTGACCCGGCGCAGGATTTTCGCCACCGCCTGTTGGAATTCCGGTCCTTGATAACCGCCATC
>CAMATN010000225.1 GCA_945861155.1 Rhizobium sp. Q54 | reverse complement strand
CCCCGGCGCCAGGGGCGAGATCCCAGGGAGCGCGATCACCGGCCCAGCACCGCCAGCACCCGCCGCAAGGCCTCGGCATCGACATGGCGGTCAACACGCAGACGCTGGCCGCCCGACAGCTCGATCTCCATCACCCCGCCAGCCGACATGTCGGCGCCTTCGCCACGGGCAGGAACGACGACCGGCGCGAACACCTCCGACACCTCCTCGGGTGCTGCGACCGCGTCAGCCGCCGGCGCGACCACCACCGGCATGAAGCCAGGCACCAATGAACGGGAACGCGCCCGCAACCCATGAGCCTGTCGGCGCCATGTATACAGAAGACCTGTCGAGATCCCGTACCGCTGCGCAACTACAGCCCCAGACGATCCCGGACGGTCGAATTCCGCGACAATCGCCAGCTTCTGATCGACGCTCCACCGGCGCCGTCGCTCCGGTCCCGTTAAAATCTCCGCCCGTGGCCCAGAGCCCGTCATAAGAGCGCTCGTAAGAGTGGCGTCCCAGATCGAAAAAATGATCGCCTGACGACCCCAACATCAAGACGGTTCTCCTCGGAGGATTACGGTGCGCGAGCACGCAGGAGGGCGGCCACGCCGCCGTGCCATTCCATCGGCGGTGCGTCGCAGTGTCCCGGTTCGCACGTTCAGCGACTGGCGGGACCCGCCTCCCGGCTTTGTCGAAGCTGACCTGGTGGCGCACAGCGGCCCGACCGCACGCGGCAGCTTTGTGCAGACGCTCGTGCTGACCGACATCGCGACCGGCTGGACGGAGTGTGCGCCGCTGCTGGTACGCGAGCAGAGGTTGCTGGTCGAGGTGCTGACGGAGATCCGCAGGCATCTGCCGTTTGCTCTGCTCGGCTTCGACACGGATAACGACACCGTATTTATGAACAAGACCGTGCAAGAATATTGCCGAATGGCCGGCATCGAGTTCACGCGCTGTCGCCCGTATCGCAAGAACGATCAGGCCTGGGTCGAGCAGAAGAACGGTTCGATTGTGCGCCGCATGGTAGGTTATCGGCGGTTCGAAGGATTCGAGGCCGCGGCCAAGCTCGCCCATCTCTACGCGAGAGTGAGGTTATTCGTTAATTTCTTTCAACCCTCGTTCAAGTTGGCGGAGAAGACGCGCGATGGCGCGCAGGTTAAGAAGCGCTATCACCCGCCGGCGACGCCGTGCCAGCGATTGCTGGCCGACGCGAGGACACCGGCCGCGGTGCGCGATCGAGTGACGGCACTGAAAGCCGGCCTCGACCCGGTTCGCCTGCTGGCCGAAATACGAACAGCTCAACAGCAGCTGGTGAGGATTGCGGACAAGCCGATGACGGGCGGTACGTCCGCACCAACCCTCGAGGTGTTCCTTGCCGGGCTGCGGACCGCCTGGAAGGAGGGTGAGGTGCGTCCGACTGCCCAGCCTGCGGTGAAGGCGCTGCGGTGGTGGCGCTCACGTCGTGATCCGTCCGCAGATCGAACTCGGCGGCGATACAGGCGCGGTCAAGGCGTTTGCCCAGGCGGCGGAAGAGCTGGGGTACGACCATCTCGTGATCTACGATCATGTCCTGGGCGCCGTTCATGCCGGCAGAGAACCGAAATTGACCGGCCCGTATAAGGAAAACGACCCCTTCCAAGCTTGTCAAGCTCGGAAGAGATGGCGATGCATTCGGATTCAAGTCCATCCAGCAATATAGTCGCGGAGACAACCAATGGCCTGGCGATATTGCGGCGTGGCGCGAAGCTGGGGGGAGTCACATATCTGTCGTGACGATGGGCGCGAACCTCACTACGGTGGACGGCCACATCGAAGTCATCAAGCGCTGGCGTGACGTCTACAACTCGGTCCGGTAGAGCTCTGCAGCGAAGACGCGCAGAGGGCTTTGCAACGGGCATCAAGACCGAGCCGAACCGGCGTGAATAGACTGAGCGGAACTCAACCGAGGGCTGATGCTGAACATCTTGATTGCGGAGGGGACGCCGGCCGTCTGGCAGGTCGAGCGCGCAGGGTTTGGCCTTCCTTCCAACTTTTCGCTATTCGCCGCGGCTGTTCAGCTGCACTGCCCGGACATCCGCTGCACGCCGCTCAACATCGCCGATGGCGATCCCTTGTCGTTTGGCATCACGCTTTCGGACTTGGACGGTGTGATGTTCCCGGGTTCGCCGCTCCATATCTATGACCCGACGCCTTGCGTCACGCGGCAGATCGATTTTGCTCGGGCCGCCTTTGCCGCCGGCGTGCCGGTCTGGGGCAGCTGCTGGGGCTTGCAGCTTGCAACGGTGGCGCTCGGCGGATCGGTCCGGCGCAACCCGCGGGGCCGCGAGCTGCCGATTGCTCGGGCGATTGCCGTGACGGAAGCCGGCCGGGCCCACCCGCTTCTCGCGTCCCGTCCCGCCGTTTTCGACGCGCTTTGTTCGCACCTCGATGAGATCGAAACGTTGCCGCCAAGCTCGCAGGTCCTGGCGGCGAACGAGGTCTCCGCCATTCAGGCGATAGCCGTACAAACCCCACGGGGCTGCAGTTTCCACGGCACGCAGTATCACCCCGAGCACACTTTGGCGGTTTCCGCTGCCCTTATTGAGATGAGAGCGGCCGAGCTTGTCGAGGAGGGCTTTGGCACAAAGCCGTCGGAGATTGTCGCAATCGCGGCCGACTACCGCGCCCTGGGCGCGGAGCCTACCCGTCGCGACCTGATCTGGCGGTATGGGATCGCGAGCGAGATTATGGATCCCATTCGCCGGACGAGCGAGATCGGCAACTGGCTGCGGACCGCCGTCGTACCTCGTCGGTTCTGAGCTTAGGCGTCGCGCAAGAATAACCGATTCGGGATACGCTTCCCTCAGATAGGCGATTCCGGCTCGGCCGTGCATCGGCTACGATTCTGGGATGATCGACGAAAACGCGATCCGCGCGCGGTATGCGGCCATCAAAGACCAGTTTGATGAGAGAGGTCGCCGGTTGTTCGTGGCCGCGGAGAAGGTCGCCGCCGGCTACGGCGGAACCGCCGCGGTGTCCCGGGCAACAGGTGTGGCGCGCAGCACGATCATCCGCGGGGCGAAGGACCTTCTGGCGGCGCCCTCAGCCACGGTCCGGGTCCGGCGCGAGGGCGCCGGCCGGCCGTTGTCGAGCAAGGCGGATCCAACGGTGCTCGAAGATCTGCGCGGATTGGTGGAACCGGCGACCATGGGCGACCCGATGCGCCCGCTGCTGTGGGTATCGAAGAGCCGGGAGTGTCAAATCGCTTCCAACTGCGACCCCCTTTTCGCGTCCAATCGGGACCCCTCACCGGCGTTGGTTCAGGCTTGTCCCGGTAGCGAACAGGAGGGACCCGCGCGGAGCGGAGTGACCGCCACGAGTCCGACGGAGCGCAGCGTGGG
>CAMATN010000224.1 GCA_945861155.1 Rhizobium sp. Q54 | reverse complement strand
GTAGGTGTCGTCGACCGTATAGCAGCCGGCGAGATGACCGCTATGCGCCTCGCCGGCATAGACGATGCTCTCGAGCTGTGCGTCCGACAGGATGCCGCCTGAGAGAAGGCGCGGCGGCAGATGCGGACGATAGGAGGGGCGCGGCGGCGCGACGGCGGCCATCGCGGCCGACTGGACGAGCTTGGTCGGATGCGGCGTGGCGCCGGCGATCCGTATCGTCTGAAGCGCATAGCCCTCGTAGAGACTTGCTGTCAGGCGAGCGCCCTCGGCCGGTGTCCGGTCGCTTATCTCGTAGGCGAGCTCGACGAAGTCCGGCGTGGGCGCCGTGCGCTTGATCAGATTCAGCTGCGGCGCGGGGACCTTCGGTCGTGGCGCGATTGGCCGGGCCGAAACCGGCGTACCGAGGATGGGCAGCGGCGACGCGCCGATAACCGGCGCGCGTGGCGGCACGAGACGGAGGACCCAATCGAGCAGATCCGCCGCATTGGCGGCCATCCCGGGCGATGCCGGGAATTGACGCGGGTCGTCGGCAGTGACGCGATCGATGATGGTGAGCCGGGTCTCGATCGTGGTGCCGTGCCGGGCATAGGCCTGCCCGGCGAGCGCCGCCGTGAACACGACGCGCCCCTTCTCCTGCAAGCGGATAAAGCTGTTGCGCCACGCCGGCTGATCGGGACCGACATTGCGGCCGGTGACGGCGACAAGACGGCCACCCTCGGCGAGGCGCGCGAGCGCCGAGGCGATATGGCGGATCGTCGCTTCGGCGAAGCGGCCCTCGACATTCGGCGATGCTGAAAAGGGCGGGTTCATCAGCACGACGCTCGGCCGGATGTCCGGCGCGAGGTGGTCGTGGATGTGCTCGGCGTTGTGCCGGGTGATCGGCGCGCTGTCACGAAACAGGCGCGCAAGAAGGCCGGCGCGCGTCTCGGCGATCTCGTTCAGTGCGAGCCGCGCCTTCGCGAGCTCGGCGAAAATTGCCAGGAGCCCCGTGCCGGCAGAGGGTTCCAGAACGAGATCGGCAGGGCTCAGTCCAGCCGCTTCGGCGGCGACGAAACCGAGCGTGATCGGTGTCGAGAATTGTTGCAGCCGGTCGGATTCCTCCGAGCGCCGCGTTTGCGACGGCAGCCGCTCGGCGAGCCGGGTAAGCATGTCGAGCAGCGCCGCCGGCGAACCCGCCCGGGTGCGCATCGCGCCGCCGAACTTGCGCAGGAACAGCACCTGCGCCGCCTCCATCGCCTCGTACGCATCCTTCCAGACCCAGGCCCCGTCCGCATCGGAGGCGCCGAACGCGGCTTCCATCGCGGAGCGCAGCGCGCGGCTGTCGAGAGCGCGGCTCTGGCCGAGCAGTTGCGCGAGCAATGTTGCGGCATGGAACAGCCCCGAGACCTTGTCGGGAGCAGCGGTGGCGGCGAATAGCGGAAGCGTCGCCGCGGCCTGAGCCGTGGCCGGGGTTGTGGTCAACATGGAAGAGGTCTCCGGAGAGCGGGGCGAGATGACCCGGCGAAGCGCTCTCTTTCCCTTCCCGGATCTCACCTCCCGCCTGTGGCCCTTTCCCTCTTCATGGGCCCGTGCCATCCACCACCCGGGCTGCCGCCTCCCCGCGCAACGGCTGCGCGGCAGGGCCGGCCGCGCGCTGCTTCCGCGGCATGGTGACCGCGCGCGCGAAGCAGGGCGGCTTCGAAATCGAAATTGTTGCGGTCGCTCCAGTAGATCAGGTCGCAGAGAAGATCACCGAGGCTGTCCTCGTAATCGCAGCCGGTCGTGCATTGGAAATGCCGCAACGCGGCCGCTGCCCATTCGACCCGGTTGCCATTCATCTTTTCCGGATCGGGCGGAAGCGGTCGTGCGGTTCCGGTGACGGCGGCGGCGATGTCGGACTTCGCCCTGGCGATCGCCGCTCGCGCCCGGTCGAGCGCACTGATCGATGGCGTGCCGTCGTCGAGCCTCGCCAGATCGGTGAGACAGTCGACGCACAGCTCCAGGGCCTCCAGCATATCGCCGGTCGCAAGACGCATGCGCAGCTCGTCGTCCTGCCACAGCGCGACCTCGTCGCCGTCCGCGTTGCATACGGCGATCTCGGTGACGGGGTGGCGGCCGTCATAGCTCTCGAACATCAGCTCGTCAGTGCGCTCGTCGTAAAAGGCGCGGGCCTTCCTGAGGGCGTCCTGCGGCGAGCGCGCCTTTAACGCGCGGCTCGCGTGATCGGCATCGGTGCGGAATTCGGCGGTGTAGGTCGGCATGGTTGGCTCCATCGGGGTTTCTTGGTTGAAGGAAGGGAGCCGCAGATACGGCTCCTTTGCCGCCGATCAATGCTCGCTCGGCAGGTAGATCGTGTTGTTCTTGAACCAGAGTTCGATGCTGTCGACGGGAAAGTCGGTGTAGTCGAGCGCCTTCTCGAACACGATCGTGCCGTTGCCGTCCCCGCAGGCGAGGGTGGCGGTGCGGTCGGGTTTGACGGTCAGCTTCCAGACCTGGAATTCTTCCGCGGCAACGCGCTTATCGCCGCGCTGCGCGAAGGCGATCTCGTCGAGCAGCCAATACGCGCCGCCCTCGTCGGCGACATATTTGGCGCCGTCGGTGAACAGGATGTCGCGCACGAGCCCGTGCCGGTACCAGTGCTCGCTGCCGGTGAATTGGCACAATTCGCCGGCGGTCAGTTTGTCGTTGCTCATGATGAGCCTCCTTGGTCCTGGGTTGGATGGGGTCTGCGTGCAACCGGCGCGTACGCGCGCGGGTTGCCTCGCGCGTCAGGGCGCGACCCCGGATCATGTCCGGGGCAGGCAGTGCCGGCGGATCAGATCGGCGAGTTCTTCCGGGCGGTGCAGCAAATCGAGCGAAGCGAAATTGTTGCGGCCACCGGTGTAATCCCGCCTTCCCTCACAGGTACGGAACAGGATCCCGGTGTCCGCGCGTGTAGCGGGCTGGCTCACCTGGACATAGAGACGATCGGCATGAAGGGTCACCTCGCCGGAGACAGCGATTCCGGCTTCGTTGGATCGCAAATCATAGGTATCGGGCTCAAGGCCAAGCGCCTTGGCGAGTTCTCTAAGCTGGCGGCGAGCGTGGCGATGAAAGGCGCGTTTGCCGTCGGGGTCGTAGGCAACACGCTCCCGAAAATCGAACCGGGCAGTAGCAGATGTGTCAGACATGGCGGGACTCCAGAGAGCGGGGTTCGGGGCAAGCCCGGCAAGCGCTCTCCTTTTCCCGCCGGGTTCACCCGGCCCTGTCGGTCCTCTCGCTCTACGGTGGGACGCGCGTCATGGGAAAACGGCGTGGTGTACCTGTCGACTAAACCCGGGCGGCATCGTCCGCATCGCCGAGCCCGTGCTCGTCGAGGAACTGCTCGATGATGTCGCCGGTCGACTTGGCCAAGATTGCATCTGCCGTGATCAGCACCGCCATGCCGCCGAAGCCGTCGGCCC
>CAMATN010000223.1 GCA_945861155.1 Rhizobium sp. Q54 | reverse complement strand
GCGCGGGTTGTCGGAGCCGCTTCCCGTTGCCGGCGCGCCGGCGGTAGGCTTCGAGGAGTCTCCGCCGGTCGCGCCGGGCGATGTGTCGCCGACGACGGCGCGCTTCGCTGCCGCCGAACGTGAGCCTGGGCGCGGTGCGTTGCTCGGCGGCGAGTATCGCGGCGGCGAGCGTCAGGAGGCGCCCGGCCGCCGGGTTGCCGACCGTGCCGACCGTTCGCTCGACGCGGTGTTTTCGCGGTTGTCCGGCGCGCGCGACCAGCTCCCCGATCCGCGCGGGCGGAGTCGGACGACGCCCGGGCTGGGCGCGGTCTTCGGTCGGCTGCGCTGATATGCCATTAGTCTGCTTTTCCTCGCCCAAGGGCGGGGTCGGGAGGACAACCCTCGCGGCGACGGCAGGGGTTGCGCTTCATCGTCTCGGCTGGCGGGTCATTGCGATCGATCTCGATCCGCAGAATGCGCTGCGCCTGAACTTCGATCTTCCCGACGAGCTTCGAGGCATTGCCGACGAGATCGACGGCGAGCGCGACTGGAGCGATCTCGCGGTCGAGACCCCAGCCGGCATTTTCTTGGTCCCGTTCGGCACGGCATCGACGAGCGAGGCGTTGCGCGTCGACGCCCATGTCGCGCAGACCCCCGGGTGGCTGGCGCAACGGCTGGAGCCGTTTCTGCAGGAGCGCGATCTGCTGGTGGTGGCCGACATGCCGGCGGGGCCGTCCCCGGTCAATGTCGAGATCGATCCGCTGGCCGATCTGCGCCTGATGGTGCTGCTTGCCGATGCGATGAGCCTTCCGCTGCTGCCCAAGCCGCCGCAGGGGGACGCGCTGCCTGCCGGCGGCGACCGGGCGCGGGAGTTCGGCTATGTGCTCAATCAGGTCGATCCGCGCCGGCAGCTCTGCCGCGACGTTATGGCGCTGAGCCGGGATGTCCTCGGCGAGGCTCTCTACGGCGTGATCCATCAGGACGAGGCGGTCGCCGAAGCCGCTGCGTGCCAGCTGACGGTTCTCGATTATGCCCCCGACAGCGGCGCCAGCCAGGACATATTGGCGATCGCCCGCCGGGTGAATCGCAGTGTAGCGCCGGCCTAAGCGCGAGGAGGGGGTAAGAAATGGTGGGGGCTCTCAGGCGGATTGCACGATCGGAATTCGCCGGCCAAAACCTCGGCCTGGGCGCGTTGGTCATCGCCGGTGCATTGCTGCTTGCGATCGTCGTCGTCACGCCGCTCGATCTCGTGTCGCAGGCGCTGTTCGCGCTGTTGACGATCACCACGATGCTGCTGATCAAGGCGCACCCCTCGCGCGGCATCACGCTGATACTGGTCATCCTGTCGATCGTCGTTTCGACCCGGTACATCTGGTGGCGCCTAACCGACATTTTGCAGTTCGCCTCGGCCTTCGAGGCGTTTCTCGGCATCGGATTGATCCTGGCCGAGCTTTACGCCTGGCTCGTGCTCGTCCTCGGATACATCCAAACCGCCTGGCCGCTGAACCGGCAGCCGGTCGGAATGCCGGAGGATCTCGATTTATGGCCGACCGTCGATCTGGTGATACCGACCTATAACGAGCCGCTCGCGGTCGTGCAAAACACCGTTTTCGGCGCCCAGTCGGTCGATTACCCGCCCGACAAGCTGCGGATCTACATTCTCGACGACGGCAGGCGCGATGAATTCCGCGAATTCGCCGAGGCGCTCGGCGTCGGCTACATCACCCGCGACAACAACATCCACGCCAAGGCCGGCAATCTGAACCATGCGATGGGTTTGACGGACGGCGAGTTGCTGGCGTTGTTCGACAGCGACCATGTCCCGACCCGCGCCTTTCTGCAGCTGACGGTCGGCTGGTTCCTGATCGATCCGAAACTCGCCTTGGTCCAGACGCCGCATCATTTCTATTCGCAAGACCCGTTCGAGCGAAACCTGCGCGGCGGCGATGCGGTGCCCAATGAAGGTCTCCTGTTCTACGGGTTGATCCAGGACGGCAACGATTTGTGGAACGCCTCGTTCTTTTGCGGCTCATGCGCGGTGATGCGGCGCAGCGCGCTCGACTCGGTCGGCGGGTTCGCGACCCAGACCGTCACCGAGGACGCGCACACCGCGTTGCGCCTGCACCGCGCCGGGTGGCATTCGGCCTATCTGAAGCTGCCGCTCGCGGCCGGCCTGGCGACCGAGCGCCTGGCCATTCACGTCGGGCAGCGGATGCGCTGGGCGCGCGGCATGACGCAAATCTTCCGGGTCGACAACCCGTGTCTCGGACGCGGCCTCAGTTTCGGGCAGCGCGTGTGCTACCTCAACGCCATGATGCATTTTTTCTTTGGCCTGCCGCGCTTTATCTTCCTGACCGCGCCGCTCGCCTTTCTGATGTTTAAGCTCAACATCATCGCCGCGAGCGGGCTGATGGTCATCGCCTTCGCGCTGCCGCATCTCTGGCATGCGACGATAACCAACTCACGGCTGCAATCGCGCTATCGACATTCGTTCTGGGGTGAAATCTACGAGAGTGTTCTTGCTCAGTATCTTCTCAAACCAACGTTGACGACCCTGATAAACCCCAAGCGAGGCAAGTTCAACGTCACCGAAAAAGGCGGATTGCTGCCAACCGATTATTTTGATTACAAGCTCGCCAGGCCGCACATCCTGATCTTCTCCCTGCTTATTTTAGGCCTGTTGGTCGGCGCCGTACGGTGGTTCTTGACCGACTATAGCGACACCGAGGTGTTGCTGCTGAACGTGTTCTGGGCGTTGTTCAACCTGGTGACGATTTCCGCGGCGATCGCCGTCGCCCGCGAGGCGCGCCAGCTGCGCGGCGCGGTCCGCCATGACCTCGTCATGCCGGCGGTGGTTCACCTGCCAAACGGGCGCACGATCGCGACCCAAACCGACAACATATCGACCACCGGAGCCCAGTTCGCGACGCCGCGCCCGGAGGGACTGGAACCCGGCGACATCGTCGAAATCGAGTTGCCGATGGGCACGAGCTCGGCGGTTATTCCAGGCCAGATCGTCGGGACTCGCGGCCAGTTGCGGGTCATGTTCGCCGACATGACCTTGCGCCAGCAGCGCGACATCGTCCGCGTCGTATTGTGTCGCGCCGACGCCTGGCTCGATTGGGAAGACCATCCGGTCGACAGGCCGGGGCGCTCGGTTCGTCAAATATTCCACAGCATCGGCGGATTGTTTCGACGCGCCGGGCGGCTGGCCCCGCCGCGGACGGCGCCGCTGGCGCGGGAAACGCCGCTGCCAGCTCCCCCGCCGCCCGCCGCCCCGTCCCCGGCGTCACCGCAGCCCGCTGAACGCGCCCGCGAGCGCGCCCTCAATCGCGTGATCGCGGCGTTCGCGGTCGGGCTCGGTGTCGCGGCGATGGCCGGCGCGGCCCTCGCTCAGACGCCGCCGCCGGCGCGCGGCGCCGCGGCTCCCGGTACGTCGGCGCCCGCCGCTGTCGGTCCGGGGGGCGCGCCCAGCGGCGCGGCGGCGCCGCCGCCGCAGGGAGCGCAGG
>CAMATN010000222.1 GCA_945861155.1 Rhizobium sp. Q54 | reverse complement strand
TGCAAGATTCTATGCACATAATGTTGTCGTCCCGGCTTTCGCCGGGACGACAATCGGGGATCAGCCGCCTTCGAGCTTCGGGATGAAAAAGATCTCGCAGCCTTGGCGGATCATCTGGAAATAGGCCGGCTGGTCGTGGATCTCGCCGTCGATCGCGACGGTGGTCTCTTCTTCAAGGTGCTCGCCAAGCCCGGGGTAGAGCTTGTCGAGCGCCTTGATCACGTCGCGCATCGTCTTCGCCTCGATGTCGAACTCCCGCACGCCGCCGGTATAGCGCCGGCTGAAGCCGCTCGTCAGAACGACGTGCGCGGGAGTTCCGGGCATCGGTGCTGGTCCCGTTAGGCTTATGCGCCCTCGGCGAGCGCCGCGACGATCTTGGGCGGCGACATCGGCAATTCGGTCATCCGCCGGCCGATCGCGTTTTCGATCGCATTGGCGATCGCCGCCATCGGCGGGCAGATGTTGACTTCACCGACACCCTTGGCGCCGAACGGATGCGCCGGGTTCGGCACCTCCACGAGGACCGCCTCGATCATCGGCACGTCGGAGGCGACCGGACAGCGGTAATCGAGGAAGCCGGCGTTATCCATCCGCCCCTTCGGATCATAGACGTACTCCTCGTTGAGCGCCCAGCCGATGCCCTGCGTGACGCCGCCCTGGATCTGCCCCTCGACATAGCTCGGGTGGATCGCGCGGCCGACATCCTGGGCGGCGACGAAGCGCAGCACGGTGACCTTGCCGGTCTCGGGATCGACCTCGACATCGCAGAACTGGGTGGCGAAGCCGGGCGCCTGGCCGCCGGCGTTGACCGAGGCGGCGACCGTCAGCGGACCGCCGGTCAGCGCCGCCTTGCCGGCGATCTCCTTCAGCGGCATCGGCTTGAAGTCGCCGACATTGCTGCTCGCCGGCTTGGCGTGGCCGTCTTCCCACACGACCCCCTCGACATCGACGCCCCAGATCATCGCGGCGCGGCCGCGCAATTCGTCGACCAGCTTCTTGCAGCCGTCGACCACCGCCATGCCGGTCGCGAAGGTGACGCGCGAGCCGCCGGTCACATGGGTGTAGCCGATCGAGGCGGTGTCGGCGACGATCGCGCGCACCTGGTTATAGTCGACCCCAAAGGTCTCGGCCGCCATCAATGCCATCGAGGCGCGCGAGCCGCCGATGTCGGGGCTGCCGGTCGCCACGAGGATCGTGCCGTCGGCGTTGATCTGGACGCTGGCGCTCGATTCGCCGCCGCCGTTGAACCAATAGCCCGAGGCGACGCCGCGGCCCTGGTTCTTGCCGAGCGGCGCCTTGTAGGCCGGGTGGTTGAGCAATGCCTCGATGGTTTCGAGATTGCCGCCATGCGCGAGCTTGGGGCCGTAGATCATCGTCGTGCCGGGTCCGGCGGCATTCTTGCGGCGCAATTCGAGCGGATCCATGCCGATCTTTTTCGCCAGCATGTCGACGACGCTCTCGACCGCGAAGGCCGAAATCGGCGAGCCCGGCGCGCGGTAGGCGGCCGATTTGGGGCGGTTGCACACCACGTCATAGCCGACCGTCTGCGCATTATCGATCGCATAGGGGGCAAAGGCGCACAGGCACGCATTCATCACGGGAGACCCCGGGAAGGCGCCGCCCTGGAACTTGAAGATGCCCTCGGCGGCGGTGATCTTGCCGGCCTTCGTGACGCCCATCTTGACCCACATCGAGGAGCCGGAGGTCGGCCCCGTTGCCTTGAACACCTCGTCGCGAGTCATCGTCAGCTTGACCGGGCGGCCCGATTTCTTCGACAGCAGCGCGGCGACCGGTTCGAGATAGACGACGGTCTTGCCGCCGAACCCGCCGCCGATCTCGGCCGGGCTGCACCGCACATCGCCGACCGGCATGTTGAGGAGCTTCGCGGTCAGCGCGCGCACGACGAAATGCCCCTGGCTCGACGACCAGACCTCGGTCTGGCCGTCCGCATCGACGCGCACGCAGCAGGCATGCGGCTCGATATAGCCCTGATGGACCGCGGCGGTTTTGAAATCCTTTTCGATCACGACATCGGCCTGGGCGTATCCGGCGGCGAGATCGCCGATCATGAACTCGAGCCGCTTCGCGATGTTGGACGGCTTGGTCGGCACCGGCTCGATGCCGCGCGTGATCATGTCTTCAAACAGCAACGGCGCGTCGGGCAGCATCGCCTCGTCGACATCGATGACGTGCGGCAGCACCTCGTAATCGACCGCGATCAGCGCCAGGGCTTCTTCGGCGGTCGCGGCGTCGGTTGCCGCGACGGCGGCGATCGCGTGGCCCTCATAAAGCGCCTTCTCGCGCGCCATCACGTTGCGCGTCACGTGCCAGAAATTGACCGCGACCCGCTCGGCCCCGAGATATTCGAACTTCTGGTCGGGGAAATCGGCCGCGGTAATCACTGCCTTGACCCCGGGCAGCGCCGCCGCCTTCGAGGTATCGATCGAGCGGATGCGCGCATGGGCGTGGGGCGAGCGCAGGATCCGGCCGACCAGCGCGCCCGGCATCGTGAAATCGGCGGCATACATCGCGCGGCCGGTGACCTTGGGCACTCCGTCCGGACGGATCGGCCGGGTTCCCACCCATTTGAAACCACCCACGATATCGTTCACGGCTGTTCTCCTCGATTATCTTGCGGTGCTGGTTGGGCCTAGGGTCGCGCGGCGCGGGCGCAAACACAAGCCCCATGCGCGGCTGTGGCCGAGCCATGCGCAGAGCAGGAAAATAATGCATCGGGCCTCGGCAAAAAACGATGCGAACAGCGTTCACTCCGGTGGCAAGATTGTGGCATGATGTGTCTGGCCGGGTGCGACATCAGGAAACCGCTTTGGAAAAGGAACGAAATTTTCGGCAAAGGCGCCGACGCAGCAGCTTTGACGAACCGGAATTCGAACCGCCGCCGCCGTCGCGCGATTTCGGCGCAGCGCCGCGGGCCAGGACGCCGCGCTTCGATGAGCCGCCCTCAGGTCCGCCTGTCGGCGCGGTCGTCAAATGGTTCAAATCCGAGAAAGGCTTCGGTTTCGTCGAGCTGGCCGACGGCACCGGGGACGCCTTCCTGCACGCGACCGTGCTGGGACGCAACGGGGTTACCGCGGTCCAGCCCGGCGACACGCTCGAAGTGCGGGTCGCCCAGGGCCAGCGCGGGCCTCAGGTCACCGAGGTGATCAGCGTCGACACCAGCACCGGCGGAGCGCCGCGGCCTGGCACCGGAGCGTCGCGCCCCGGCTTCGGGGAGCGGCCGCCCGGCCCCGATCGGCAACCCCTGGAGGTCACCTCCCAGGAGGCCGGCACGGTCAAGTGGTACAATGGGCTAAAGGGGTTCGGCTTCATCGTGCGCGACGGCGGCGGCAAGGATGTGTTCATCCATGCCTCGGCGCTGCAACGTGCCGGTCTCGCCGGTCTCGACGAGGGCCAGCGTGTCATCGTCGACATCGCCGAAGGCCGCAAGGGACCCGAAGCCGCCGCGATCCGGCTCGCCTGAGCCAGCCGCGGAGAAATCAGTCTGAAAGCCCCTCGGCCGGGCTTGTCCCGGCCGTCCACGTCTTACTCCG
>CAMATN010000221.1 GCA_945861155.1 Rhizobium sp. Q54 | reverse complement strand
TGGCGACCCCGAGCGTCCGGCCGTTGCCGGCGCGCGCGAGGCGACCGCGGCCGAGCTCAATCAGCGCGGCGATGTCGGCCCGCTTGTGCGGCCAACCGACCGCCGCTACGAGAGCCGCGACAGAATCCAGGTCCGCTATCGTCACCGGCGGCAGCGTAATCGCGTCCGTCATGTCCAACCTACTCCGCGGCGTGGCGGCTACGCCCGCCATCCGTGAGCCCCAGCAGGCCCGGCAGCTCGCCGAGATCGGCGATCGCCTGGTAGCCGTAGGCAGGATTGCCGGGCCCGTGCCCGCGATCGACGAACACCCGCCGGCCGATGCCCAGGTCGTGCGCCGACATCAGGTCGTAGCGCAGGCTCGACGAGACGTGCACAAAATGCTCCGGCCCGCAGCCGAGGGTATCGAACATGTACTCGAAGGCCTGGAGGCGCGGCTTGTACGCCTGCGCCTGTTCGGCCGTCAGCACCGCGTGAAACGGCGCGCCCAGCTTGTCGACATTCGACCCGATCTGGCTCTCGGCAGCATTGGAGAGGATGACCAGCGGCAGGATTTCGGCCAGCTTCGCCAGCGCCGTCGGAACGTCCGGGTGCGGCCCCCAGCTCGGCACCGCCTCGACGATCGCCTGTGCGTCGGCCGGATCGAAGGCGACGTCCCAGCGCCGGCAGGTCCGCTCCGGCGAGCGATGCAGCACCTCCGGATACGGCTTCCACGCGCCGAGTACCTCGTCGAAGCGATAGGCGGTGAAGTCTTCGAGGAAGCGTGCCATCCGGTCGGGCGGTACCCGGTCGGCGAGCCGATCGCGGGCGACATCGCCGACCCGGAAATCGATAAGCGTGCCGTAACAGTCGAACGAGACGTAGCGGATCGGCAAAAGCGACATCGGGAGTTTCCTTGCAAATACGCGCCTCGGGCGGAAAATCCGGCCGTCTAAATCGGAGCCCACATCGCCAGCAGCGCAACCGGAACCGGCGATGCCGCTTGCCGGTCGGTTCGACTTTGGGAATTGTGAATTCGGTGCTCGCGATACAGCCCGACGTCGGCGAGAAGCCGGTCATCCAGTCGGTGCAGGCTGTCGCGCTTCGGCTCTGCGTCTATCCTGTGCCTGTGGCTGCTCAGAATTGAGCGGAGGCGGAGACGCCAAGGCGTCCGGTCATTCAGAATTCCGAGCGATTGCGCCGAACGAATAGCTGTTGTGTGCATGGCGGTCTCCAAGAGACGGGTAGCTGCCCACCCAACGTACTGATACATTCACAAATCGGGGATCGCATAATTTTGGGACACACCGATACGTGGATGTATCATGAATGGCAGTAACGTCTCCGGCCTGCTCGACTGGAACAACGCCCGCATCTTTCTTGCGGTCGCACGCCATGGCTCTTTACGCGCCGCCGGTCGCGCCCTTGGCATAAGCCAGCCGACCATCGGTCGGCGGATTGCTGCGTTCGAGGCCGTCTTTGGCGGACCCACCCTGTTCGACCGATTTCCTGAAGGGTTGCGGCTCAATGAGGCCGGCGCGGCCTTGTTGCCCGTTGCCGAGCAGTTGGAGGACGCCGCTCTGTCGCTCGAACGGCATCGTGCGGCCGCGTCATCGGTCCTGAGCGGCACGGTGCGGATATCGGTCGGCGAGTGGGCCGCAGCGTTTCTAAGTCACCATGTCGGCAGCTCGTCCGACAACCCGCCACCGGCCGGAGTCACCCTTGAGCTGATCGAAACGTTCCAGACAGCGAACCTTGCACGTCGCGAGGCCGATCTTGCCGTTCGTCATTACCCGCCTGAGAGCGGAGACCTATACATCTCCAAGCTGGGGGTATTCGCGGGGGCGGTATACCGCCGGATCGGCACCGAGTCGCGTGATTGGGTCACCTACCCGGAGGAGCAGGGGCACTTTCCGATGCCCCGCTGGGTCGAGCAGCACGTGCGAGAGACCGGCGCTTCGGTGGCGTTCCGTGCCTCCGACATGCCGATGCAGCTCACGGCGATCCGCGCCGGGGCGGGGCGCGGAATTCTGCCGTGCTTTATCGCGGACGAAGATCGGCTGCTCGAACGTGTTGCCCCGCCGGTGCCCGAAACCTCGTGCGAGTATTGGCTCATCGTCCACCGCGACTTGCGGAGCGCCGCGTGCGTGCGAGCCATCATGGATTGGGTGCAAGCGCTGTTCAAAAGCGAACGCGATCGCCTCGCCGGTGCTTGTTGAACACAAACTTTTCATTCCGGTCGGCTTCGAGGGAGAACGCAAGCGCTCCAGATCCTGCTGATAGAGCTGCTGCTGGCGCGGATCTGGTCAGGGCTCCAAATATAGCAACGCAGGCGATAACGACATCGTGTGTAGCCGGGGGATGGCGGGTTTGGGGCATCAGCCTCATCGTCGTGCTGAAAGCCGGCTCTGGTTTGGGTGAGCAGACCTTTGAGGGGCCGCACGCCAACGGGCAAGAAGCGCGATTTGCGGTCATTCGCGGGACCGCGACAGAACCGAGAGTGTCGTCCTTAGCCGTCATTCACCGATGTAGCCATGACTGCGCTGGTTATGTCGTGGCGAGGCGCGGGACGATCGTAGGGCCGGGCCGGCGACTCGGCCCCCCAGCGATAATCTGGATGACCCCGGCGGCGAAGCCGACCACCACGCCGATCTTCCAGGCGCCGTCGTAAGATCCCGTCGCGTCCAATATCAGACCGCCACCCCAGGCGCCGAGCGCGGAACCGGCCTGGTGCATGACGAACGCAATGCCGAGCAGCGTCGCCATGTATCGGGTACCGAACATGTCGGCGACGAGCCCGCCGATCAGCGGCGCCACGCTGAGCCACAGCATGCCCATCGCCGCGGCGAAAACCAGCGTGGTGGTCGGGGTCGGCGGCAGCGCAAAATACGCCGTGAACACGAAAGCCCGCAGAATGTAGAGCAGCCCCAGGAGAATGTGCTTCGGGTAGCGTCCCCCGAGCCAGCCGGCGGTCAAGGAGCCGACGCCGTTCATGCCGCCGATCACCGCGATCGCCACGGCGCCGAGCATCGGGCTCTGCCCGCACATCGTGAGATAAGCCGGCAGGTGGGTCGTCAGGAAGATCAAGTTGAGGCCGCATACGAAATACGCGCAAGACATCACGACGAACGGGCGGTGACGAGCCGCCTGGCCGATTGCCTCGCGCATCGATATGCCGGCGTTGCCCTGCTTTGGGATGTGGTCGGCGGCGCCGGTCCAGTAGCCGGCCGGCAGCATCGCTGCCGCCAGCACCACGAAAAACACCGCGGCGATCTGCCACGGGTGATCCTGCAACAGGAACTGCGTCGCGAGCGGCACGGCCAGCGCACCGATCGAGCCGGTCGCCGCGACGATGCCGAGCGTCATGCTGCGCCGCCTCTCGGAGACAGCGCGTGCGGTGGCGGTCATCCCTAACGAGGAGGCGGTGCACGACAGCGCCACCCCGATCAGAGCGCCCGACAGGTTTAGCGCGCCCGCGCCGCCCGCAACCACGAAGACGCCGAGACCGAGGACGTAGATCGCGGCTCCGGCCATGATCGTGACGCGCAGCCCGAAACGGTCGGCCAGCGCGCTGACCGGCGCCTGCGAGATCCCC
>CAMATN010000220.1 GCA_945861155.1 Rhizobium sp. Q54 | reverse complement strand
AACCCGCGCGCCGCGCGTACGGACGCCGGCTCGTCAATCGGCGCCCCGGCGCCGCGTTCCGCTTGCAGCCGCTGGCCGAGGGTCGAGAGGAGCCCCTCGCCGGCCGGCCTGTCCTCCATTCGGCCTCGGGTCAGGGCCGCAACCGCCTCGGGCGCGGCATCCCTCACCGTCCCCGGCGGCGGGTCTTCCCGAAGCGCCCGAGCCGCTTCCGTCGGCAGGGTCCGGCGATCGCGTGCGATGCGCTCTCGGGCGGCGGCATAGCCGTGCGGCGCGGGGCTGTCCTCGGCGGCCACCCCCGCCTGCACCGCGGCCTTATGGACGACCGGCCAGGCCGCCACCGCCCCGGCGACCTCGATCTTCGGGGCGAACTCGCGGTAATGCACCATAGGCGCCTTAAACCACGAGAACAGCCGCTCGACGTCCCCTGCCTGATCCATGCTCTCAACCATCGCGACGGTTGTCACTCCACAGCAGCAAATCGTCCCGGTCTGACGAGCAAGACCCGCGACAGACCCCGGCCCTTCCCGAAACTCCGGGATATCCTTAGTGGCGCTCGCGAATTTAAGTGCGCGACAGGCCACTTTCCCACTCGATGGAAAATGCCTCGTGGGTCTCAACCTATCAAAGCCGGGTCATCAGCCGCAATAGCGCTTTACTCCGGGTTGAGTCGCGCAGGCGCGTCGCCGCCGCTGTGTGGCATCTTAGCGCCACCTCGGGTCAACGCGATCTTACCCTCGGCGCGGCGCTCCGGCCTGCCCCAGGCATACCCGGGCCACGGCATCGATGATCGCCTCGCGGTCCAGGCCATACACCCGGTAGAGGTCCGGGATGTCGCCGGATTGGCCAAACCGGTCGACCCCGAGCGGCATTATCGGGTTGCGCGCGACGCCGCCGAGCCATGACAGGGTCGCCGGATGGCTGTCGGACACCGTAACCAGAGCGGCACCAGGTCGCAGGCGCGCGAGCAGGCGCTCGGCGGCGCCGGCACGGCCGCATTTCAGCGCCGCCTGCCAGTCGCGGTGCAGCCGGCCGGGCGAGGTAATCGCCAGCAGCCCGGCCCCGGGAATATCCTCGCGAATCGCCTCGTAGGCGGCGATCGCCTCGGGCGCCAGCGCGCCGCAATAGGCGATGGCCAATTCGCCGCCGGGGGCCGGTTCGCGCAACCAGTAGGCCCCGGCGATGATCCCCTGGGCGAGCGCCGCATCGAGCGCCCTGTCGGGCTGATCGAGCGGCCGCGTCGACAGTCGGAAATAAACCGACTCGCCGTCGTCTGACTGGATTTCGGCCAGAGCCCAACGAAAGAGCACGGCGAGTTCGTCGGCATAGGCCGGCTCGAACCCGATCAGCCCGGGCTGAGCCAGACCGATCAGCGGCTCGACGATGGATTGATGCGCGCCGCCCTCGGGGGCCAGGGTCAGGCCCGACGGGGTCGCCACCAGGATGAACCGCGCATCCTGATAGAGCGCGTAGTTCAGCGCATCGAGCCCGCGCTTGATGAACGGGTCGTAGATCGTGCCGATCGGCAACAGCCGGGCGCCGAACAGCGGCCCGGCGAGACCGAGCGCGCCCAGCGTCAGGAACAAATTGTGCTCGGCGATGCCGAGTTCGATGTGCTGGCCCAGCGGCGCCATCGCCCAACGCTGCGCCGAGACGACTTTTTCCTCGCGGAAGGTGTCGGCGCGCTCGGCGCGGTCGAAGATGCCGCGGCGGTTGACCCAGGCGCCCAGATTGGTCGACACCGTGACATCGGGCGAGGTCGTGACGATGCGGGCGGCCAGCTCGCCGTCCTCGGCGGCGATGGCGCCAAGGATGCGGCCGAAGGCTTCCTGCGTCGACATCACCCGCCCGCGCGGCGCCGGCAACTCGGCCGGAACGGCGATCGCCGCGGTTTGGTGCCGCCGCGTGCCCGCGCGGGCCAGCGGCACGTGGGCGAGGAACTCGGCGAGGTCGTCCGGGGAGAGGTCGAGCCCGGCGAACTTGTCCCATTCGGCGCCTGCCGGGACGGCCATGCTGTCCTGGAAAAGGGCCAGCTGCGCCGGGTTCATCAGCCCGGCGTGGTTGTCCTTGTGGCCGGCGAAGGGCAGGCCATGGCCCTTGATCGTGTAGGCGATGAAACAGGTCGGCCGGTCGTCGGTAACGTCATGAAACGCCGCGAGCACCGCGCCCATGTCGTGGCCGCCCAGATTGGTCATCAGCCGCGCCAGCGCGTCGTCGTCGTGCTCGTCGAGGATCGCGCGGATGCCGGGATAGCGGTTGAGGTCGCGCCGCAAATGCTCGCGCCAGCCCTCGCCGCCCTTATATACGAGCGCCGAATAGAGCGAATTGGGGCAGGCGTCGATCCACTGGCGCAACTGGTCGCCGTCGGGCCGGGCGAAGGCCGCCTGCAGCAGCCGGCCGTATTTGAGCGTCACGACGCGCCAGCCGAACATCTCGAACAAGGCGTCGAT
Source organism: Rhizobium sp. Q54 (assembly GCA_945861155.1). Lineage (GTDB taxonomy): Bacteria > Pseudomonadota > Alphaproteobacteria > ATCC43930 > CGMCC-115725 > DATARH01. Next base: position 1,251 of record CAMATN010000220.1, on the reverse strand, counting down.
GCGCCCGAACAGCCGGTCGGAAACGACCGCGTCGAGGCTCTGGCGGTTGTAGTCGATGATCCACCAGAGGTTGCGCACATCGTGCTTCCAGCCTTCGAGCAGCGCCTCGAAGATGTTGCCCTCGTCGAGTTCGGCGTCGCCGGCGAGCGCGATCATGCGCCCCGGTGGTTCGTCGTTCAGGCGGTGCAGCCGCAAATAATCCTGCACCAGCGACGCGAACAGCGTCATGCCGACGCCGAGCCCGACCGAGCCGGTCGAGAAATCGACGATGTCGCCGTCCTTGGTGCGCGACGGGTAGGATTGCGCCCCGCCCAAGGCGCGGAACCGCTCGAGCTTGTCGCGGCTTTGCCGGCCAAGCAGATATTGCAGCGCGTGGAACACCGGCGCGGCATGCGGCTTGACCGCGACCCGGTCCTGCGGCCGCATGATGTCGAGATAGAGCGCGGTCATCAGGGTCGCGACCGAGGCGCTCGACGCCTGATGGCCGCCGACCTTGAGCCCGTCGCGGCTCGGCCGCAAATGGTTGGCGTTGTGGATCATCCAGGTCGAGAGCCACAGCACCTTGCGCTCGATCGCCGAGAGGCAGGCAAGCCTGTCGGGCGCTACCGGCTCCGGCTCGCGCTCCGACTCGCGCTCCCGGGTGCGGCCTCCGGGCAGGGCTTGCAGCATGATCGGCTCCTTCCTCTCGGGCGCGGCGTTTCCGTCCCGAGCGATCCGTGGCTGTTATGCGGCGCCCGGAGTGCTTAAATACACATTCCGATAGGCGCGGGCGAGATGGAGCGCGGAGCACATGAGTGAAGTCATGCCGAATCACGCGGGCGCGGAAGTCGAGAACGAACGGCGCGTCCTCATCACCGAGAGCGCGGCGCGGCGCATCACCCTGCTGAAGGAGCAGGAAGAAGCCGCCGGCGCCTTTCTGCGCATCGCGGTGTCGGGCGGCGGCTGCTCGGGCTTTCAGTACGGGCTCAGCTTCGACGACCAGAAAAACCCCGACGATGTCGTCTTCGAGCACGGCCAGGTGGCCGTCGTCGTCGACGAGGTCTCGCTCGATCTATTGAACGGCTCCGAACTCGATTTCGTCGAGGATCTGATGGGCGCCTCGTTCCAGATCAAGAACCCAAACGCCGCCTCATCCTGCGGCTGCGGCAATTCGTTCTCGATTTAGAAGAACCCAACTTGCTTCGCCTGCCCTTCCCGTCATGGCCGGGCTTGTCCCGGCCATCCACGTGGATGGCCGGGCCAAGCCCGGCC
>CAMATN010000219.1 GCA_945861155.1 Rhizobium sp. Q54 | reverse complement strand
CTCGTCCGACAGCATGTTGGACAGGGCGGCGGCAACGAAGGCCAGGCGGTGCTGTACCAGGTCGGCCTTGCGAATCACCAGCTTCTGGCGTTCCACCTCCTGGTTGTAGGCTCGCACCAGCGCCGTCGACGACAGTTTCCGGGACGATGCTCCACCACGACGCTCGTAGGTCTTGCCGAGGTGCCGGCGTTTCTCGATCAGCCGCCGGGCCGTCAGCAGTTTCTTGCCGCGCAGCGCCCCGCTCTCGTAGGCACCCTGGAAGATCTCCTGCAGCCTTGCGTCGTCGTCGCCGGCCTTCACGATCGCGATCGCGGTAGCCAGCGGAATGCGCCCTCCCTCCACGGCAGCAATCAGCCGGTCCTCGCCCTTGGCAAGCAACTGCAGGATGCCGCGAACCCATGTCTGTTCCAGCGCCGTCTTGCGCGCGATCGTCGGCAAATCGTAACCCCGTTGCTCGAGGTGCCGGATCGTCTGCAGCAACTCCCCCGGCCGCGGATTGCGTCGGGCGATGTTCTCGACCAGACTCATCACGAAGGCGTCCTCGTCGCTGGCGTCCACCACTAGCGCCGGTATCGTCTTTTGCCCGAGCGCCTGAAACGCCTCGACGCGGCCCTGCCCGCACACCAGCACATATCGCTCCTCCCCACCCTCGCTGCGCGGCGCGACCGTGATCGGCTTCTTGAGCCCAAGCGCCCGGATCGACGCCACCATCTCCTGGAAGACTTTCTGGTTGCGCTCGCGCGGGTTCAGGATCTCGATCCGGTCGAGCGGAATTTCGCGGATGGAACGTTCCTCGTTCATGCAGCCCTCCGCACGCTCGCCCGCTCGGCCATGTGATACAGCGTTTCCAGCCCGTCGAACCGGTAGCCGTCCAGGATCGACCCGTTGCTCTCGCTGAGGCTTAGACGGCCGGACCCAAGGTCGATCCAGGGCAGCAGGTAGTAATCCAGCGCCGCCTTGTTCTCACGGTCCAGCCTCACCGCCACCGTGATGTCGGGGCAAAGGCTGGTGTCGAGCCGCAGCTTCCATTTGCCGCCGCCGGCCGCGGTCTCGCGGCAGCGCGCAAGGACGATGGAGACCGTCCACTCGTCGTTAATCCGCAGCAGGTCATTCCCCGGGTCGCGCTCGACATGCCCGCCAAGGGAGACGATCTCTGCTTCGGTCCTCTGCACGATCTCGGGGTGCAGACGGCGCAGCAGGCGATTGATCTCGAGATAGCCGTAATCCCGGTCCGGCGTAAAACCCACAAGCGTGTACGCGCGCACCAGGCTGCCGAAGCGATGGCTGTAGACGCTCGACGAGGACATCCCCTCCGTTTCGTCGATCAGGATGCCCGACAGATAGCCGCGCCCTGCATAAAGAGACTTGAGGCGCGTGAGCAGTTCCTCGTCGCTGTAACGTCGAGACCGTGCCCGCACGATGCCTTGAGCCGTATAAAACTGCACCGGCGATACGATCGCCTCGAATGCTTCGTCCTTGCGAACCCAAAGGTCGGGCGGATTGACCACCCGGCGGCGCTTCAGCTTGAACGAAACCCGATTGTAGACATTGCTGCCAATGTACTTCTCGTTGGTCAGAACCTCGTGAACCGTTCCCCGGGTCCACGGGCGGCCGAGGTCGGTCGGGATACCCATACCGTTCAACCGCGCGGCGATATCGGCCTCGCTCAAGCCATCGTCTACGAACCAGCCGTACATCTTCCGCACCGCCGCGACTTCTTCCGCCGGTCCAGGCCGCAGCACCACGCGGTCGGTCTGCAAGCTCTTGTGCTCGCCGCGTTTCAACTCGGCTTTGGTCTCCCCCGACTGATCGAGCAGCACACGACGCAGTCCGAACCCCGCCATGCCACCCTGGCGAAAACCCAGCTCGATCAGACGACATTGTCCGGCAAAAACCTTGGCCGACAGTTCCCGGCTGTACTCGCCGGCCATCGCCCGCTTGACGCCCTTGACGATCGTCGAAACAGGCGAGCCGTCGTTCTCGAACTGCTCGGCGCAGTAAATGACCTGGATGCCGGCCTGCTTGCAGCTGTACTCGTAGTGGGCGCTCTCGTCGGCATCCTGGAACCTGCCCCACCGGCTCACGTCGTAAACAAGGATGAACTCGAAATCGGTGTTCTTCGACCTGACGTCTGCCAGCAGCTGCCGCAGCCCGCTGCGGCCGCCGATATTCAGGCCGCTCTTGCCCTCGTCGGCGTAAGTGCGAACAATTTCCAGCCCATGCCCCTCGGCATATTCACGGATACTGTCGCCCTGGTTCTCGGTCGAATACTGCTGATGCTCCGTCGACATCCGCACGTATTGCGCGGCGCGGCGTGGCAACGGTAAAGGGGGGCTGTTGTTCTGCATCGCTCGCGTGCACCGTTAATCGAAAAATCGTGCTCGACGACACAGCTACCTTCATCGCTCAATAATCATCAAGTGAATAGTGAGTGACGTATCGGCGGTTGTTGGGGGGACTTGATCAAAGACAGAAACAAGGGGACGATTGGTAAATTCATCTCGGCATAGACAGCCGCCCAGGAGGCGCCCATGGCCACTGCCCATCTCATCGTGCGCGCAACATTGGCCGACCCAGCCGATCGGCAGAAATTCGATCACTGGTACCAGACCGAACATCTTCTGGACGCAGTGAAGGGGTTCAAGGCACGGCGAGCCTGGCGCAGTTGGAGCAAAACCAGTCCGCTTGTGCATATCGCGTTCTACGAATTTGCCGACTTGGTTCAGGCCGAGGCGATCCAGGGTTCCCCGGCACTGTCAGCGCTCATCGCGGAGTTCGATCGTGTTTGGGGAACCCGGGTGTCGCGGACGCGTGAAGTGATTGAAATGGCTGGGGAGTTCTCGGCACCAAATCCAGAGCGATGAGTGCACGACCCCAAGGAGGCGTCGGAAGGAGAAGTTGCGGGAATGCTTCCTGCTCCTGCTCGCCCAGTTCGGCTTCTTCGAATATCTGACACTAACGAATTACCCAGAGCGCGTCGGACTATTCACTCTTCTACTTTCTTCACCGCGCGGCTTCGCTAATCGACAGATTCACATTCTCTCTTGGATAAAGCGCGATCATGTTCCTTGCCAACAGGGCGATCGAACATGAACCCGCTGAAGCCAGAACTGATGACCCCAGATGAACCCCTCGCCGAGCTGTTCAAGATCCTGGCGCGCGGCCTCGTTCGTCTTCACGCGCGCGAAGCCAGTCCTTTATCTGCCGACCGTGGAGACAGTTTCGTCGACTTACCGCCCCACCGAAGCCGTCATGCCGACGCCCCCAGACGGAGAATGGCATGACGAAACAAGACAGTGTGCTGGCGCAGGTCGCGGCTCTCAGGAGCATGCCGGCGCCGGAACTGCGGAAGCAGTGGCAAAAGCTCTTCGACACGCCGCCGCCGCGCTACAATCGGCGCTTCCTCGAAAGCCGGCTGGCCTACCGCATCCAGGAGTTGGCCTACGGTGGGCTGAAGCCTGCCGCGGTGGCCCGCCTTGAGGCGCTCGGCGAGCAACTCGACGGCGGCAGGATCACGGTACGCCGACAGCGCGCCGACAACCGGCCAATGGCAGGCACCCGGCTGATCCGCGAGTACCAGGGCATCGAGCACTGCGCGACGGTGCTGCAGGACGGCTACGAATGGCAGGGCCGGCCGTACAAATCGCTTTCGGCCATCGCGCGCGCCATCACCGGTACCCGATGGAACGGTCTGGTATTCTTCGGCCTGAAGAACCGGCGAGATGGCGCATGAGCAAGCCCATCGTCCGAAAGATTCGCTGCGCCGTATACACCCGCAAATCGAGC
>CAMATN010000218.1 GCA_945861155.1 Rhizobium sp. Q54 | reverse complement strand
CCATGCAACCTACGCTTACGTCGGCGGCGCGGAGCGCTGCCACCATCACGCCGGGCTTTGCCGCCCGTGATCAGCGTGATCACGATCACCGGAATCGGTGATCACCTTCAGCCGGAATGGCTGATCACCTTCACCGGAATGCGCACGCTACGGCGCATGAGACTAGGCTACACCGCAACCGCCCGCGCGGAAACCGACGCCGCCGGCGTCTACATGAAAGCTACCTCATCTTCTAAAGCATCGACGGCGAATGGATCGTGATCCGCAACGTACGCCATCCGAGCGACGGCCTAACATACCGTGATAGGATGCCACGCGGTGGGTGTCCTGAATGGGAAAGCCGCGAGGCAAGTACTAGGGGCTCGGTCCAGGGACTTTGGCCGGGTGTCCACAGCCCCAACCCCGGCACCACCACTTCCCTATTAACCCTCTCTCCCGAAGATCGCCGGAAAGTCCCGCCGGCCATGCAGCACGCGGACGACTTCGACAGCGCCATTTCTGATCCGGAAGAAAATCACATGCGGTCGAACGATCACCGAGCGCAGCCCCGGCAGCAGTTCGTCCCGCTGGCGCGATAGGAGAGGATTTTCTCCGATTCCTTCCCCAACCCCATCTATTTCTCGCAAGGGATTATCCGCGATCTCAGGCGATGCGACCCGCGCGTAATATGCCCAGATGTCTAACAGATCCCTGTCGGCTTCAGGCGACCAGACTACCCGCCGCCGCCTAGCCCTTGGCATGCGCCGCGCGCGCTCGCTTGATAACCTCTTCGATGTCGAGTTCCTTGCCTTCCCCCGCGTCGAGCTGACGTACACCGACTTCGAGGGCAGCCCGAAGCTCGGCAAGGGAATCGATGCGTTCGAGAATTTCCCGCCCGAGCTGCTCTTGCGCAGCTTCGGGAAGCTCAGCCGCTTTGGAGATCGCGATTTCCAGTGTCCGTACCATGGCCTGCATTATACCAAATCGCTGTTTGCATGCACGATAAGCCTGCGTCAACGGCGGCCCCATGGCTCGGGGCCTGGCGTGCCAACCGCATTGACGCTGGTTCACCGTGCAATCGTAGCGCGCCCTTTCGCACATGGATCAAGGCGGCCGCTTCGCGCCTTCATCCGCCGTCAATTGCTTAGGGGCGCTGCCCCTCGGCGCGCTCCAAGCGGCTTCCGCCCAGCTTCCTCCTCCGCCGCTTCGCGCCGGCTCCGTGCAGCCGGTTCCCCGCGAAGCCGCTTTCCGCTTGCACACCCCGGTCTCGCCGACGGGCAGGGGTGCAGCGCTGCGCTGACACCCAACCCACAGAAAGAGCCCGTCATGAACATCGACCTGATCCCGCTTTCGAAGCTGATCCCCTCCCCCGCCAATGTCCGCAAGACCGGTGCCACGTCCGGCATCGCGGAACTGGCCGCCAGCATCAAGGCGCACGGCCTGTTGCAGAACCTGCAAGTCCGCCCCGCCGAGGGCGGCCGGTTCGAGGTTGTCGCCGGCAAGCGCCGCCTCGCGGCGTTGAAGCGCCTCGTCAAGGAGAAGGCCATCGAGAAATTGGTCGAGGTTCCCTGCCACGTACTGAGCGATGAGGATGCCGGCGAAATCAGCCTCGCCGAGAATTTCATGCGGCTGCCGATGCATCCGGCCGATCAATACGAGGCCTTCCATGCGCTCGCCGAGAGCGGCAAAGGCCCGGAGGAAATCGCCGCCCGCTTCGGATGCAGCCCCGCGACCGTCCGGCAACGGCTCAAGCTCGCGAGCGTCAGCCCGCGATTGATGAAAATCTTTCGCGCCGGGAACATGGACCTCGACCAGTTGATGGCGTTCGCTGTCAGCGACGACCACGCGGCACAGGAAGCGGCCTGGTTCAAGCAGCCGGAGTGGAACCGCGACCCCGCGACCGTGCGGCGGGTGCTGACGAGCGCCCATGTCGAGGCTACCGATCGGCGCGCGCGTTTCGTCGGCATCGAAGCCTATACGGCGGCCGGCGGACCCATCCTGCGCGACCTGTTCGCCGAAGAGCATGAAGGCTATCTCACCGATCCTACCCTGCTCGACCGGCTCGCGGTGGAACGGCTGGAACGGGAGGCCGAGACCATCCGCGCCGAAGGGTGGAAATGGGTCGACATCACCCCCGACCTCAATTACGCGGCATTGCGGGACTTTGGTCGCGTCCGCCCAGAAATCCAGCCTCTCGGTGCCGAACAGCAAGCCGAACTCGATCGTCTCAACGCCGCCTACGACGCGCTCGCCGAGGAACACGGCGAGGATGCACCCGAGCCGGTGACGACCGAGATCGAGACCCTCGCCGACCAAATCGACGCGCTGTCGCAGGGTACGCCGTGCTGGAGGCCCGAGGACATCGCCCGTGCTGGCGCGGTTATCGGCATCGGGCATGCCGGGAAACTCACCGTCGAGCGCGGTCTTGTGCTCCCCCACGATATGGCCGAAGCCAGGGAGCAAGGCGACACCGTGCGCGTCGCACCCCACGGCGGGAACGCCGCCAAGCGGGAAAGCGGCGAGCTTTCCGCTGCGCTGATCGAAGACCTGACGGCCAAGCGCACCGCCGCCTTGCGTGCCGTGCTGGCGGGCAACCCCGACACCGCGCTTGCCGCCGTGGTGCATGCGATGGCCCTGCCGCTGTTCTACGACCGCCTCGGCGCGGAAAGCTGCCTGTCGCTGCGGCTCGACAGCACCGAGTTGCGCGGCAGCGCCAAGGGTATCGAAGACAGCCTCGCGATGCAGGCCATTGCCGAGCATCACGCGTCGTGGGCGCGCCGGCTTCCCGAGAGCGGCGAGGGCCTGTGGGCATGGTGCCTCGCGCAGGACACCGCGACGCGGCTCGGCCTTCTCGCCTACTGCGCCGCTTGCTCGGTCGATGCCGTCCGGAAGCCGCACGAGCGCGGCGATACAATCCGGCTCGCCCGTTCCGACGAGCTCGCCGTCGCGCTCACGCTCGACATGGCGCAGTGGTGGCAACCGACGGCGCAGACCTACCTCGATCGCGTATCGAAGAAGCGTATCCTTGAAGCGGTCGCCGAGGGCGTCTCGCCCGAGGCGTCGGAGAACTTCGCCAAGCTCAAGAAGGATGCGCTTGTCGCGCACGCCGAGCAGCGGCTCGCCGGCACCGGCTGGCTCCCCGCTTTGCTGCGCTCGCCGGTGATGCCGGACGGCGAAATCCCGGCACCGGTCGCAGCCGAGTAATGCATGATGGACCCGTCGCCCGCTGGCGGGCGACGGGGTTTCCCTGGCTCCGGGGAGAAGGTCACTTCTGTCCCACCGAAGCAAAAGACCACTGCTGAGCGGAAGGCTCGGTGAAGGTATGATTGAAAAACCGGCCGGTGCTCGCTGCCGCGCTTTCCCTCCCTACTGCGTCGGATCGTATTCGCCCGGTCGCTGGATCACCCGGCCGTCGCGGGTTTCAATCTCGGCCGGCAGCAAACAACGGCCCAATGCGTAGTCGGTGATCTTTATCGTGCGATCGGCAAGCCGGACGAATTCTGAGGCGTGCGGCCGTCGCGGCGTGGCGACACTGATAAACTCCTTTTCCGGAAATTCGTGCTTGAGCATCCTAATGGCCGGCGCCAGGTCGGTGTCCGCCGATACGAGATAGCAAACGTCGAAAACATCACGGAACGCATCGCGTACGATCCGAATGCCGATGTTCACGTCCGTTTCTTTCTCCTCATAGGAGCGCCATCGTGCCCGACAATTACGGCACTGGATCTCGCTGTACTTGAAGCGCCCGAGAACGCATTCGACGCCGGTTGCCTCAAGCGCACGGACATACGCCCGATGACGGACGAGCTTGTCCGGTCGATGGGTTAAGTACGCGGAGAAGTAGACAGTCG
>CAMATN010000217.1 GCA_945861155.1 Rhizobium sp. Q54 | reverse complement strand
ACCCCGGCGCGCTCGGCCAACTCGCACAGCGCCAGCGCCGAAAACGGCGTCGCGCTCGCCGGCTTCAAGACCATCGTGCAGCCGGCGGCCAGCGCGGGGCCGCATTTGCGGGTGATCATCGCGGCCGGGAAATTCCACGGCGTGATCGCGGCGCACACCCCGATCGGCTCCTTGATCACGATGATGCGCTTGTCGGCGCCGTGCGAGGGGATCGTGTCGCCGTAGATGCGCTTGCCCTCTTCGCCGAACCATTCGATGAACGAGGCGGCATAGGCGATCTCGCCCTTCGCCTCGGCCAAGGGCTTGCCCTGCTCGGCGGTCATCAGCGTGGCGAGGTCGTCCTGGTTCGCCATCATCAGATCGAACCAGCGGCGCAGGATCTGGGCGCGCTCCTTGGCGGTCTTGCCGCGCCACGCCGGCAATGCCCGGTCGGCCGCCTCGATCGCCCGTCGCGTCTCCTCGGCGCCCATCCTGGGCACGGTCCCGAGGGTGTCCCCGGTCGCCGGGTTCTTGACCGGAATCGTCGCGCGGCCGATCGCGTCGACCCACGCGCCGTCGATATAGCAATGCTGCCGAAACAGCTTCTCGTCCTGGAGCTTCATCGGACACCTCCTGAAGCGGCGGCCCGTGTTATCAGAAGCGCTTGGGGCCGCGCCTCTCGGGATAGGTACGGGCCGCCCCGAGTTTTGGCAAGGTGCGCCCCGCGATGCCCGCTTCCCAGGGTTGTCAGCGGCATCGGCAATTTGCGTCCTTCGAGACGGCGCTTCGCGCCTCCTCAGGATGAGGGTATGTCCTTGATGGCATTAAGAAAGAACCTCATCCTGAGGAGCCCGCAACGCGGGCGTCTCGAAGGACGCACGGCTTCCGTCCCGCCAGAGCGGCGATCGGGACCGACAAAAGCCTTGACGCCGTTCGCTAGATGTTCTTATTGATCCGAGCCAAGAGACAACTCCACCGGCCATGGCCAACGCGCTCTATTACGGCGACAACCTTCGCGTGCTGCGCGACAGCATCGCCTGCGACAGCGTCGATTTGATCTATCTCGACCCGCCGTTCAATTCCCAGGCGAATTACAACGTCCTGTTCCGTTCGCCGGCGGGGACGCAGTCGCAGGCGCAGATCGAGGCGTTCGAGGATACCTGGCATTGGGGCCAGGAGGCCGAGGACGGTTTCGACCAGGTGCTGCGCTCCGGCAACACCAACGCCGCCGATTTGCTGCGCGCGATGCGCTCGTTCCTCGGCGAGAACGACATGATGGCCTATCTTGCGATGATGGCGGTGCGCCTCATAGAACTCCACCGCGTGTTGAAGCCAACCGGATCGCTGTATTTGCACTGCGACCCGACCGCCAGCCATTATTTGAAAACATTGTTAGACGCTATTTTTGGCCCCAAGCGCTTTCTCAATGAGATTATTTGGCTCCGTGCAAATGCACACAACCTCAAGACCAGAATGTGGCCACGGCAGCACGATACATTATTGCTCTATGCGCGTGGCGAGACATTTACGCTGAATGCAGTTTATCAACCATACGGACCAGAACAATTGAGCCGATACAAACCCGATGAGACCGGAAGGATGTGCACAGGGCAAGATCTCACCGTTTCCCTCGTTCGTCGATTGCGTCAGTTTGAATGGCGCGGAGTAAAACCACCGCCGCATCGATCTTGGGGCGCATCCCTTGAGCAGCTTGAAGCATGGTATTCAGAAGGACGCATCCTCTTAAAGAAAGATGGGACGCCTCGCATGGACGGGCTGAAGGTCTACCTCGATGAAACCAAGGGCAAGCAGGTAGGCACGGTCTGGACTGATATTGAGCGCGTGCGAAATACAGCAATAGAACGCCTTGGATATCCCACGCAAAAACCAGTTACATTGCTGGAGCGGATTATCACCACGTCATCCAACCCGGGCGACGTTGTGCTCGACCCGTTCTGTGGCTGCGGCACCGCAGTCCATGCCGCGCAGAAGCTGGGGCGGCAGTGGATCGGGATCGACATTACCCATCTGGCGATCTCACTGATCGAGCGGCGGTTGAAGGATGCGTTTCCCGGCATCGAATTCGAGGTTCACGGCACGCCGAAGGATCTCGACGGCGCGCGCGACCTCGCGCTGCGCGACAAGTATCAGTTCCAGTGGTGGGCGCTGTCGCTGATCGACGCGCAGCCCTATGCCGGCAAGAAGAAAGGCGCCGATAGCGGCATCGACGGCCTGATCTATTTCAAGGCCGACGCCAAGACCACCGGGCGCGTCATCGTCAGCGTCAAGGGCGGCGAGAATGTCGGGGTGACGATGGTCCGCGACCTGAAGGGCGTGCTGGAGCGCGAAAAGGCGCCGATCGGCATCTTTCTGACCCTCAACCGGCCGACCCGGCCGATGGAAGCCGAGGCGGCGGCGGCCGGGTTTTACGAAAACGATTTCGGCCGCTATCCGCGCCTCCAGATCATCACGGTGGACGACGCCTTGAAAGGCGCGCGCCCGCGCCTCCCGGTCGTCGACACCGGCGCCGCGTTCCGCCGCGCCGGCCGCGAAACCAACCCCAAGACCCAGCAACGCCTCGACCTGTAGCCTGCCGCTTCGGCCGCGCCTATGATGTCCGCTGGAAAACGCGATCGGCGGGGGAGGGAAAGCCATGGCGGAGCGGCTCGGATCGGGCGAATGGGGTTTCGAGGTCAACGAGAATTGGGCGAAAGTGCCGGACGACATCGTGCTCGGCGATGTCGCGGCGGTCGGCGTCGACAAAAACGATAACGTCTATGCCTTCAACCGCGGCGACCACCCGGTAGCGGTGTTCGACAAGGACGGCAACCTGTTGCGCACCTGGGGCGAGGGCGTCTTTCACCGGCCGCACGGCGTCCATGTCGCGCCCGACGACACGATCTGGCTGACCGATGACGGCGACCACACCGTGCGGCACTGCACGCTCGACGGCAAGGTGCTGATGACGCTCGGGGTTCCGGGCAAGCCGGCGCCCTACATGAGCGGCGAGCCGTTCCACCGCTGCACCCACACCGCGCTGTCGCCGCAATGCGACTGCCTCTACATCTCGGACGGTTACGGCAACGCCCGCATCCACAAATATTCGATCGACGGCAAATTGCTGTCGTCGTGGGGCGAGCCCGGCACCGATCCCGGCCAGTTCAACATTCCGCATAACATTTGCTGCGATCCCGACGGCTGGATCTATGTCGCCGACCGCGAGAACCACCGGGTCCAGGTATTCGACGGCAACGGCAAATTCGAGACCAAGTGGAACGATCTGCACCGCCCGAACGGCATGACGATGAGCCGTGGACATGACCCCTTGTGCTACATCGGCGAGGGCGGGCCGGCGGGCGAGATCAACCGCGACTGGCCGAATATCGGCCCGCGCGTCAGCATCCACACGCTGAAGGGCAAGGTGCTGGCCCGCCTCGGCAAGCCGCACGCCGGCATCCTGCCCGGCCAATTCACCTCGCCGCACGGCATCGCCGTCGATTCGCGCGGCAACATCTTTGTCGGCGAATTGTCCGGCCGCTCCTGGTCGCGCTTTTCGAACGACCCCGCCCCGGCCAAACGCCGCGTCATCCACCGGCTGGCGAAAGTCGCGGCATAGTCGTTCAACCCGTCATACCGGCGAAGGCCGGTATCCAGGGCCGAAGTGGGTCCCGCCTTCGAGGTTGTCGGCAAATCGCCGGCAGCGCTGCATCGGCAAGTTGCGTCCTTCGAGACGGCCGCTTCGCGACCTCCTCAGGATGACGGTATGTATTTGATGGCATTGAGAAAGAACGTCATCCTGAGGAGCGCCCCAAGGGCGCGTCTCGAAGGACGCACGGCTTCTATCCAGCCACCGGCAATTTGATTA
>CAMATN010000216.1 GCA_945861155.1 Rhizobium sp. Q54 | reverse complement strand
AACCGCCTGCAAGGGCCTCCAAACGCTCAAACCTCAGCGCCCACACCAGCCTCTCGACCAATGCAAACGCCTCCTCTAGCGCGAACGTCCAGCGACCCAACGCCGCCGCCCGCGCATCCCTTCTCTCACCAACAATGTCAATCAACAATTCCGGCAATTCCGCGGCTACCGCGAAAAGCGGCTGATGCCATGTTCTCGCCGGAGCCGGGTCGCCAGGACCGCTAGTGCCCGTGGCGAAGGGCTAAGATAGGGGCGGTTCGACGCCCTGTCCAGGGTCGTCTGAACAAAAAATCGTCAGGGTTCGCGACCGCCCCTCACAGCAGACCCAGCGCCCGCAGCTCGGCCAGCATCCGCTCGGGCATCGGCGCGTCTGCCGCGCCCGGCCCATCGCAACCGTCGGCCGCGCCGGTCGGCACGCCGTACGGAGCATCGACGGGGACATCGAGCGGCGCGTCGGCGGCCGCCAGGTAGCGCCAGCCCTGGAACGGCCGCCACGGGCGCCATAAGGTCGGCACCAGCGCCGGCTCGACCTCGATCAGGCAATAGGCGCGCCCCTTCTCGTCGCGCTCGCTGCGCAGCCCGGCGACGCGCTGGCGCACCCGGATCTGGCCGCGGATCACCCAGTAGAGCGAGCCGCCGGCCAGCACCGCCTCGGCCCGGCGCGGCTGATTGCGGGTATAGACCCAGCTGCCGCCGAGTTCCTTGACGCGGGCGGCGCGCACCCGGCGCAACGCGTCGAGATCGGCGATCCCGACCGCCATCTTCAGCAGATGCAGCGGCCCGGCCGCGTTCGCCGGCAGACCGTCGGGCATCCGTTCGTCAGGCACCGGGCGAGGCCGCGTCGGTCGGTGTCAGCGCGATCAGCTCGGCCCCCTCGTCCACCAGCTCGCCCGGCGCATAATGCACCGCCGCGACGATCCCAGCGCGCGGGGCGGCGATCGTATGCTCCATCTTCATCGCCTCGACCACCATCATCGCCTGGCCGGCGCGGACCGTGTCGCCGGCCGCGACCAGAAGCTGCACGACCCGCCCGGGCATCGGCGCGGTCAGCCGGCCGGCGGTGACATCGGCTCCGGCCGGCGGCGCCAACGAATCAATCTCGTCAAGGACCCAGCTGTCGCCGCCGACAAAGACGGACAGCGCGCCGCCATGATCGAGGATGCGCAGAGTACGGCGCGCGCCGTCGACCACGACGGCGAGAGCCCCATCGGGGCGCCATTCGCCCGACGCGCGGCAGACCCGGTCGCCCAGCGCGAGCCGCCACCCATCCTCATCGCTTATCGCCGACACCGCGAGTTCGTCGCCGCCGCAGCGGAAGACAAGGCTCCGCGGTGCCGGCGCCGAATTGAGCCGCCAGCCGTCGGTTTGCCGCCACGGGCTGAACGGGTCGCCACCCGTCGCGGGCCCGCCGCCCCGCGGCAGCAGCCGGTGCAACGCCGCCGCGGCCAGCGCGATATCGGGGACCGGCGCGGGCGGGGCCAGCAATGTCGCGCGGCGCCGCTCGATAAAACCGGTATCGACCGCGCCCGCGGCGAATTCGGGATCGGCGACGACCCGCGCCAGAAAGCCCAAATTGGTCGCGACGCCGAGGATTGCGGTGTCGGCAAGCGCCCGGGCGAGCCGGGCACGCGCGGCGGCGCGATCCTCGCCCCACGCGATGATCTTGGCGATCATCGGGTCATAGAACGGGGTGACCGCGTCGCCCTGCCGCACCCCCGCCTCGACCCGCACGCCCTCTCCCCCCGGCAGATGCAGCCCATGCAGGGCGCCGGTCGCCGGTAGGAAGTTGCGCGCCGGGTTCTCGGCATAGAGCCGGACCTCGATGGCGTGGCCGGCAAGCGCGATCTGATCCTGGCGCAGCGGCAAGGGCTCGCCGGCGGCGACCCGCAATTGCCATTCGACGAGGTCCACGCCGGTCACCGCCTCGGTCACCGGATGCTCGACCTGGAGGCGCGTGTTCATTTCCATGAAATAGAACGCATCGCCTTCTGAGTCCCCTGGCACGATGAACTCGACCGTGCCGGCGCCGACATAGAAGACGGCGCGCGCCGCCTCGACAGCCGTCTCGCCCATCGCCTGACGCCGCGCCGCGTCGAGCCCCGGGGCCGGCGCCTCCTCGACCACCTTTTGATGACGGCGCTGGATCGAGCAGTCGCGCTCGAACAGATGCACGAAATTGCCGTGGCTGTCGCCGAACACCTGCACCTCGATGTGGCGCGGCGCCGTCAGGTAGCGCTCGATCAGCACGCTCTCATCGCCGAAGGCACCCATCGCCTCGCGCCGGGCGCCGTCGAGCGCGCGTGCGAACTCCGCCGGGGCACTCACGACCCGCATGCCGCGCCCCCCGCCGCCGGCCGAAGCCTTGATCATGACCGGAAAGCCGATCCGCTCGGCCGCGGCGAGGAGGGTGGCCGGGTCCTGGTCGGCGCCGTGATAGCCCGGCACGAGCGGCACCCCATGCGCTTCCATCAGCGCTTTTGCCGCGGCTTTCGATCCCATCGCGCGGATCGAAGCGGGCGATGGGCCGATGAAGACGAGGCCGGCGGCGGCGCAGGCTTCGGCAAGCTCCGCGTTCTCCGACAGAAAGCCATAGCCGGGATGCACGGCCTCGGCGCCGCTGTCGCGCGCCGCCGCGATCACCGCGGCGATATCGAGATAACTCTGCCGCGGCGGGGAAGGGCCGATAAGCCGGGCCTCGTCAGCCATCTCGACATGCAGCGCCCGCGCATCGGCCTCGGAATAGACCGCGACCGTGGCGATACCCATCCGCCGCGCGGTGCGGATCACGCGGCAGGCGATCTCGCCGCGATTGGCGATCAGGATCTTGTGGAACACGCCGGAGCCCGCTCAACAGAGGCTGCATGACGGCCGTGCGTCCTTCGAGACGCGGGCTGCGCCCGCTCCTCAGGATGAGGTAAGATATTGATGGCATTAAGAAAGAACCTCATCCTGAGGAGCCCGCGAGGCGGGCGTCTCGAAGGACGCACGGTGCCGATCCAGCCAAACATCGATTCACATCCGGAACACGCCGAAGCGCGTCTCTGGGACCGGCGCGTTGAGGCTGGCCGAGATCGACAAGGCGAGCACGAGCCGGGTCTCGGCCGGGTCGATGATGCCGTCGTCCCAGAGCCGCGCGCTGGCGTAGTACGGGTGGCCCTGATCCTCGTATTGGGCGCGGATCGGCGCCTTGAATTGTTCCTCCTCCTCTGCGCTCCAGTGCTGCCCGCGCGCTTCCATGCCGTCGCGCCGCACCGTCGCCAAGACCGCGGCGGCCTGGTCGCCCCCCATCACCGAGATCCGCGCGTTCGGCCACATCCATAAAAAGCGCGGGGAATAGGCGCGGCCGCACATGCCGTAATTGCCGGCGCCAAAGCTGCCGCCGATGATCACGGTGAATTTGGGCACCGCGGCGGTGGCGACGGCGGTCACCATCTTGGCGCCGTCCTTGGCGATGCCGGCATTCTCGTATTTGCGCCCGACCATAAAGCCGGTGATGTTCTGCAGGAACACCAGCGGGATGCCGCGCTGCGCGCATAATTCGATGAAATGGGCGCCCTTGAGCGCGCTTTCGGAAAACAGGATGCCGTTATTGGCGAGGATGCCGACCGGATAGCCCCAGATCCGCGCGAAACCGCACACCAGCGTCGCGCCGTAAAGCTGCTTGAACTCGTCGAGCTCGCTGCCGTCGACGATGCGGGCGATGATCTCGCGCACGTCGTAAGGCCGGCGCACCTCATGCGGGATTGCGCCGTAGATCTCCTCGGCCGGGTAGAGCGGCGCGCGGGGCGTCTCGATCGCCAGCGGGGCGGCTTTGACGCTGTTCAGATTGCCGACGATACGGCGGGCGATGCCGAGCGCGTGGCGGTCATCGACGGCGAAATGGTCGGTGACGCCGGAGACCCGGCTGTGCATTTCGGCGCCGCCCAAATCCTCGGCGCTGACCACCTCGCCGGTGGCGGCCTTCACCAAAGGCGGGCCGCCGAGACAGATCGTGCCTT
>CAMATN010000215.1 GCA_945861155.1 Rhizobium sp. Q54 | reverse complement strand
CGTCTCGATCCCTAAAACAACACAGGAAAACACAAAAACAACCCCGATTTCCGCCGATTGATGCCGTTACCCGGCGCGTCGCGGCCAGAAATTAGGCCCGCATCGCCAAACCATCAGCCGCGCCGGCATTGCTCAGTGTTTCCTTAGCTATCCCGCACCGTCCTGCGCGTCCAAATTCGGATGAGACCGGCCCGACCTCGCAATATCTGTTCACCCCGATCCAGCAATTGACCCGCCAGCGAAGTGGCGGTTGCGGACGAACCCGCTTTGATCGCGTTGACCAGCGCGTCGCCAACCACGAGCGGCGTTTTGAACGTGCGCGTCAAAGCCTGTAACCGGCTCGCGGTGTTGACGGTATCGCCGATGACCGTGAACGACATGCTGTGCTCGCTGCCGACATCCCCGAGGACGGCTGGGCCGTAATTCAGACCGATTCCGATGGCGAGTGGGGTCTCTCCATCCCGCGTGCGCTCCACATTCCAGCGGTCCAGCGCTTCAAGCATCATGTCGGCGCAATTGAGTGCATTGGCCGCGTCGTTGTCGCTCGCGGTCGGCACGCCGAACACGGCGAAGATCGCGTCGCCGATATACTTCTCGACGGTGCCTCCACAGGCGAAAATCTGCGCTGTCATCCGCTCATGGAACTGGCGCAGGAGCGTGACCACCGCCTCGGGTGGCATGGCCTCGGCCATCCGTGTGAAACCGACTATATCGACGAACAGCACGGCCACTGTCTGCCGCCGTACCGCCCCGAGTGGCTCATCCTGCGCAGCCAGCATCTCAACGATGTTCGGGGAGAAGTACCGAGACAGGTTGCTTCGCGCTCGTTCAGCCGCCGCTCGCAGTCGTTCCAACTCTCGCATCCTGCCGATGTCGGCGAGGGTCTTGCGGATCGTGATCTCAAGATCGTCGAGATCGACGGGCTTGGTAACGAAATCGAACGCACCCCGATTCATCGCGGTGCGCAGGTTGGTCATGTCTCCATAGGCAGAGACGATAATTGCCCGGACCGGAGACTGCCGCTCGCGCAATTCGGTCAGCAGGGTGAGGCCATCCATGACCGGCATATTGATGTCGAGCAGTATCAAGTCGATGTCTGGCTCGGCTGCCAGCACATCCAGGGCCTCCCTGCCGTGATGGGCAAAGCGGAAGGTAAACTCCCCATCACGGATTTGGCGGCGAAAACGTTGCCGAATCAGTGGTTCAAAATCGGCCTCATCATCGACACCGAGTATTTTTGCGGGGCTGGTCAATGAGAAGCCTTTCAGGCCAACGGTGCCTGCAATTGGCGCAGATGAGCTTTCAACTGCTCGAAATCGACCGGCTTTGTGACGAACTCGGCGGCACCGCTTTCGGCGGCACGGCGGCGGCGCTCGTCGTCGCCATAGGCCGTCACCATCATCACCGGAATATCGGGGAACCGCAGCTTGATCTCGCTCAGGAGCGTCAGCCCATCCATGCCGGGCATGTTGATGTCCGACAGGATTACGATCAGTTCCGGCTCGATCTCGCCAGCCAACTGTTCGAGGGCCTGCTCACCGGAGGCGGCGAAATGCATCACATAGTCGCCCCGGCGGACCTCGCGGCGGAAGTGTTGGCGAAACAGGACCGCCACATCGGGTTCGTCATCTACGACCAGGATACTCGCGCTCATAGTGCGGCACCCGTACTGTGCGTGCGCGGCAGCCGGATGATGAATTCGGTGAATTCACCGACTTGGCTATCGACCTCGATTGTGCCGCCGTGCTGTTGAGTCACGATGTCATAACTGATTGATAGGCCGAGGCCGGTCCCCTCACCAGTCGGCTTGGTCGTGAAAAACGGCTGGAATAGCTTGTTCTTGAGATCGGCGGGAATGCCAATGCCGTTGTCGCGTACCCGCACTTCGACAGCGCCGCCGAGATCGCGCGTTGTGACCGTAATGATGGGTTGGAACTCCGTCTGCGCGCTATCGCGCAGCCGTTTAGTGGCAGCATAGAACCCGTTACCAAACAGGTTGATAAAAACCCGGCTCATTTCCTGCGGCACTAGTTCGATCCGGGCAAGGTCACGGTCAAAATCGCGGTCCATTCTGATATTAAAGGTATGATCCTGGGCGCGAGCACCGTGGTAGGCGAGGTTCAGCGCTTCCTCGATCAAATTGTTGAGGTCAACTACCCGTCGCTCGCTCGTCACACCGCGCGAATGCTCCAACATGCTCTTTACGATTCCATCTGCACGCCGCCCGTGCTCGGCAATCTTTTCAAGATTGCTGGTCAGCATCTCGATTGTTTCGTCCACTTCGGCACGCGTGTGCTCGCCGAGCGCAGCAAACCCTGGCGCTGCAGTCTCCTTCAACTCGTCTAGCAGTTCGACCGACAGACCGGCGAAGTTGTTGACGAAGTTCAGCGGATTCTTGATCTCATGGGCAATCCCAGCAGTTAGCTGACCGAGCGAGGCCATCTTTTCAGCTTGGATGAGATTGGCCTGAGCCGCTCTCAGGTCGCGAAGGGTTGTCTCTGCCACATCCCGAGCCGCTCGTATCTCGGCCTCGGAGCGTTTGCGTTCGGTGATGTCGCTGTAGATCAAGACGAAGCCGCCATCCGGGACAGCATTCCGGCGCACCTCAATGACCCGCCCGTCCGGGCGGGTCCGTTCAAGGCGCAATTCCTGGTCGGTTTGTTCCAGGCGGCGGCTGAGTTCTGCCTCGATGTCATTCGTCCCGAACTCGCCCCTTTCGGCGAGGATACGAAGGTACTCAGTATAGCTCGGGCGGTCCGCGAGCACCGCGTCCGGCAGGTCGAGCAACTCCTGGAAGTTGCGGTTCCACGCGGTGAGCCGAAGCTCCGCGCCGAACATGACGACGCCATCGGCCATGTTGTCGAATGTGACGCGCAATTCGGCCTGACGCTGGCGGATTTCGTCGAGCAATCGCGCATTTTCCATTGCAATCACTGCCTGGGCGGCGAAGTTCTGCAACAATGCGATCTGCTTATCGGAGAATGGTCGGACCTCTCGGCGGTAAACAGTTATTGCACCGAGCAAAATTTTCTCCTGGCGCAACGCGACGGTTAGCACTGTGTGGAAGCCGCCGATATCGACGAGTGCGCGGCGGACCGGGTAGCCGCTCCGATACGCCTCGCTATCCGCAATATCCGCGACGTGATCGACTTGCTCCCCGTCCAACATTCGTTGAAACGACGTTCCGGGTCCGGGGCGGGCGACCCTATTCTGTCGGACCCACTCGTCGAAATAGGAATGACCTGCTGAGGCAACGAAATTGAAGCAGTCGCCGTCGTAGCTCGCGATATTACCGAAGCTCGCCTCGCAAAGCCGCATCGCCTTGTCGAGCATGGCGTCGAACACCGGGGCGAGATCGCCGGGCGAGGAATTGATGACCTGCAACACCTCGGCTGTTGCGGTCTGCTGGTCCAGCGCCTCTCTTGTCTCAGTCAGCAGCCGCGCGTTCTCCATCGCAATCACGGCTTGGGCCGCGAAGTTCTGCAACAGCGCGATCTGCTTGTCGCTGAACGGCCGCACCTCCTGGCGATAAGCGGTTATGACGCCGAGCAGCGTGTTGTCCTTGCGCAGCGGAACCGCAAGGAGAGTGCGAATGCCACCAAGACCTACCGCAGCGCGCATCATCGCGTCGTCCGGTGCCGATGCGGCGACCTCAACCAGGTCGGCGATGTGGATAAGCCGTTCGCCGCGTATAAGGTCGCTGAGGCGGTTTTGCGGGCCTGGGCGGAACGGCTGACGCGCTAATTTCTCGAAGGCCGCCGGGACGTTATGCATCGCCACCGCGCGTAGACATTCGCCGTCGTATGTCAACAAACCACCGAAGGCGGCTCCGCATAGGCTGTGCGCCTTCTCCACGATCGCCTCGAACACCGGCGCGAGGTCGCCGGGTGAGGAATTGATGACCCCGAGCACTTCGGCGGTGGCGGTCTGCTGCTCTAGGGCTTCGCGAGTTTCGGTGATGAGCCGCGCATTCTCGATCGCGATGACCGCCTGCGCGGCGAAGT
>CAMATN010000214.1 GCA_945861155.1 Rhizobium sp. Q54 | reverse complement strand
ATCGGGTTTGGCGGCTACCCCTCGGTGCCGACGATGCTGGCGGCCAGCCAGCTCGGCTACCCGAGCGCGATCCACGAGCAGAACGCCGTGCTCGGCCGCGCCAATCGTCTGCTGGCGCGCCGCGTCAGCCGAATCGCGACCGGCTTCGCGCGGACCGCCGGCTTGCGCCCCGCCGACGAGGCGCGCGCGGTCCATACCGGCAACCCGGTGCGGCCGGCGATCCGAGCGGTCGCCGATATCCAATATCGGCCGCCCTCAGGCGGACCAATTGAGCTGCTGATCCTCGGCGGCAGCCAGGGCGCCCGGATTTTCGCCGATGTCGTGCCGGCGGCGCTGGCGGCCTTGCCGCCGGCCTTGCGCAATGCGCTGCGGGTCAGCCAGCAGGCGCGCCCTGAGGATTGCGAGCGGGTCGCGGCGCAGCTGCGCGACGCCGGCATCGCCGCCGAGGTCGAGAGCTTTTTCACCGACGTGCCGGAGCGGCTGGCGCGCGCGCAACTGGTGATCTGCCGGGCCGGCGCATCGACCACCGCGGAGCTGGCGGCAATCGGCCGCCCGGCGTTGCTGGTGCCCTATCCGCACGCGACCGATGACCATCAGATGGCCAATGCCCGCGCCTTCGCCGCTGCCGGGGCCGGCTGGGCGCTGCCGCAAGCGGCGCTGAGCGCGCCGATGCTGACCAATCTTCTGGCGGAGCGGCTCGCCGACGGGGCCGGGCTCGCGCTCGCGGCGGCGCGGGCGCGCGGCTTTGCCCGCGACGACGCGGCCGAGCGCCTGGCGGCCCTCGTCCTCGGCCTGGTGCCGGGCGTCACGGGTGCGCCGCTCCCGGGCCGGGAGCGGACCGCATGAGAACGCTGCCCGAATCGATCGGCCCCTTGCATTTCGTCGGGATCGGCGGCATCGGCATGAGCGGCATCGCCGAGGTGCTGCATAATTTGGGTTACCGGGTGCAGGGCAGCGATCTGGCGGACGGCGCCAACACGCGCCGGCTGGCCGGGCTCGGCATCCCGGTCAGGATCGGCCATCGGGCGGAAAATCTCGACGCCGCCGAGATCGTCGTGATCTCGTCCGCGGTCAAGCCCGACAACCCGGAGGTCATGGCGGCGCGGGCCCGGCGCTTGCCGGTGGTGCGCCGGGCCGAGATGCTGGCCGAGCTGATGCGGCTCAAATGGGCGATCGCGATCGCCGGGACCCACGGCAAGACGACGACGACCTCGATGGTCGGGGCGCTCCTCGAAACCGCCGGGCTCGACCCGACCGTGATCAATGGCGGCATCATCAACGCCTACGGCACCAACACACGGCTCGGCGCCGGCGACTGGATGGCGGTTGAGGCCGACGAGAGCGACGGCACCTTCACCCGGCTGCCGGCGACGGTCGCGGTCGTCACCAACATCGACCCCGAGCATCTCGATTTCTACGGCAGCTTCGCGGCGTTGCAGCAGGCGTTCGAGACCTTTGTCGGCAACGTGCCCTTCTACGGTTTCGCGGTGCTGTGCATCGACCATCCGGTGGTCCAGGGGATGATCGCCCGGCTGCCGGAGCGGCGCATGCTGACCTACGGCTTCAGCCCGCAGGCCGATATCCGCGCGATTCATGTCCGGCTCGATTCCGAGGGCAGTCGCTTCGACGCCGTGATCGCCGACCGGACCACCGGCCAGGAGCGCACGATCGGCGATTTGTTCCTGCCGATGTTCGGCGAGCACAACGTGCTGAACTCGCTGACCGTCCTCGCAATCGCCGAGGAAATGGGTCTGGGCGACCTGGTGGTGCGCGAAACCTTGCGCAACTTCAAGGGTGTGCGCCGGCGCTTCACGAAGACCGGCGAATGGAACGGGGTCGCGATCATCGACGATTACGGCCATCACCCGGTCGAGATCGCGGCGGTGCTGAAGGCGGCTCGGGCGATCGCCCTCTTCGCCGAACGGGCCGGCCGGGTCATCGCGGTCGTGCAGCCGCACCGCTATTCGAGGCTGGCCGATCTGTTTGACGGGTTCTGCACCTGCTTCAACGACGCCGATATCGTGCTGGTGTCGGATGTCTATTCGGCCGGCGAGGCGCCGATCGCCGGCGCGTCGCGCGATTCGCTGGTCGCCGGCCTCCGCGCGCACGGCCACCGCCATGCCCGACCCCTGCCCGACCCGGCGCAGCTTGCTCCGCTGCTGCGGGACATCGCCCGGCCCGGCGATATCGTGGTCTGCGTCGGCGCCGGCTCGATCACCAACTGGGCCAACAGCCTGCCCGGCGAACTGGCCCAGCTCGATGGCGGGAGCCGGGTCGCGTGACCCCCATCGATGTCATTCTGGGACGGCGCGCAGGGCCGGATCCGGAATCTATGAACACCACCAGTTGCCGCCCGCAAAGACTGGGTCCATAAATCCCGGGTTCCCTCGCTGCGCGCGGGCCCCCGGAATGACCAGGATGTGTGCATACGTGTTCAGATTGAATTACACTATCGCAATCAAGAAAAGAGCGGCGGCCAGCCCGATCAGCCAAGGCCGCCGATGCAACGGGAGACGTCTCGTGCGCATTTGCTTTGCTATCGCGGGCGCTCTGGCCGCGGCACTGCCCTTTGGTCTCCACGCACAGCAATCCGTTACGCTACCATCCCTGCGCGTCCTCACGGGCGAGGAACTATGCCAGCTCCTTCCCACGGTGGAGCTGGAAAGCTACAGCCTGATGGGAAGGCGGTTCACGAACCGATTTATGAAGGACGGGGCTGGCGCGGTCCCCGAACGCCTCTGTGGCGGAAGCCTATATGCGGCGGAGGACGGAGCGGACCCGCCGACCTCGGGCGGAACTTGGTTTGTCGACAGCGCCGGCCAATTCTGCAGTACGCGGACGGCCTGGGCGACAAGCAATTGCTCCCGGCTTGCCTGGAATGGACAAAAGTACGTGTTTCCAGCAAGGCCGAACCACCCCTTGACGCTCAGGCCACTGTAAAAACGTTCGCCATCGCACAAGGAGCTCACTTAGTTTGCCTGCGGTAAGGTATTGACATTCCTATGAAGTCTACCACCGTCGGAGGCGAACTCATTGAGCGGCTCCCGCCGGTGCGCGGGCGGCTCGCCGCCAACGCGGCGATCGGGCCGATGACCTGGTTTCGCGTCGGCGGCCCGGCTGAGGTACTGTTCCGTCCGGCCGACGAGCGCGATCTCGCGGATTTCCTCGCCGGGACGCCCGAAGACATTCCGGTGACGGTTATTGGCGTCGGCTCGAACCTGCTGGTGCGCGACGGCGGCGTCCGGGGCGTGGTCGTCCGGCTCGGCCGCGGATTCGTCAACATCACGCCCGGCGACGATCAAATCAGTGCCGGCGCCGGCGCCCTTGACCTCAACGTCGCGCTTACCGCCGCCCAGGCCGGGATCGAGGGCCTGGAATTCCTGTCCGGCATCCCGGGCACGATCGGCGGCGGGTTTCAGACCAACGCGGGCGCCTACGGGACCGAGTTCAAGGACGTGCTGATATCCGCCGATTCGGTCGATCGCGGCGGCAACATTCATCGGGTGAGTGCCGCGGAACTTGGGTTTTCCTATCGCCATTCCGCCGCGCCGGCCGATTGGATCTTTACCGGCGCGATTTTTCGCGGAAAACACGGCGACCGAGCGGTCATTGCGCAACGCATGTCCGCGATTCAGGAAGCGCGCGAGGCGGCGCAGCCGATCCGCGCCCGCACGGGCGGCTCGACCTTTGCCAACCCGCCGGAGCATCATGCCTGGGAGCTGGTCGACCGGGCCGGCTGTCGCGGCCTGATTCGGGGCGGGGCGATGGTGTCGGAAAAGCACACCAATTTCCTGATCAATACCGGCGATGCCAGCGCCGCCGATATCGAGAGCCTCGGCGAGGAGGTACGGCGGCGGGTGCACGATCGGTTCGGCGTCATGCTGGAATGGGAGATCCGCAGGATCGGCGAGCCGGCGCCTGGATCGGGAACGCCATGAAGATGCGGCCCGCGCGCGCCGCGCCCGCTTCGCCGTCGCGGCGGCGGCGACCGCGGCGTATCGGCCCGGGCCTGCGGCGGGCCGCGCCTTGGGC
>CAMATN010000213.1 GCA_945861155.1 Rhizobium sp. Q54 | reverse complement strand
GCCCATGCAACCTACGCTTACGTCGGCGGCGCGGAGCGCTGCCACCATCACGCCGGGCTTTGCCGCCCGTGATCAGCGTGATCACGATCACCGGAATCGGTGATCACCTTCAGCCGGAATGGCTGATCACCTTCACCGGAATGCGCAGGCAGACGCTGCCGGATTGCGCCTCGCCGCCTATGCGCGCTCGGTGCTGCTCCAGCAGGAAGTGCAGCGGCAGGTCATTGCGGCGGCGTCGCGATACGACCGGCTCGTCTACCAGCAATGGGCGCGCGTCGGCTCGAACCTGAACCAGGTCGCCCGCCAGCTGAACTCGTTCGGCAGCGTGTCGGCGCAGAATGTCGAAGCGGTGCTGAGCGACATCCGCGCTCTGATCAGCCGGGACCGCGCATGATCGTCAAGTTCGGGAAGCCAGGGGCGTCGTTCAAAGGCGTCGCGCTCTACCTGGGTCATGACGCCGGGCATGCGAGCACGTCGCAGCGGGTCGCGTGGACCGATACGATCAATCTCGCGCACGATCACATCGAAAGTGCCGTGCACGAAATGTACACGACCTGGCTCGATGCCGATCTTTTGAAGGCTGAGGCCGGTATCCGGCCCGGCGGGCGCAAGGTCGAAAAACCCGTCAAGGAACTCTCGCTCAACTGGGATCCGTCCGAGGCGCCCGACCGGCAGGAGATGACCCGCGCGGCACATTGGTTTCTGCAACACATGGGCTGGTCCGAGCATCAGGTCGCCCTCTTCGCGCACCAGGACAAGGCGTACCGACACGTCCATCTCGTCATAAACACGTTACATCCAGCAACGGGATTGAAGCTCGACGCCGGTTTCGAGAGGGTTCGGGCACAGAACTGGGCACTCGCCTATGAGCAAGAGCGCGGCAAGGTCTTCTGTGAAGAGCGGCTGAAGCCGATCGCCGAGCGCGAGGCCTCGGAACCGCGCCCGGCCTGGATGGCAATCCGCGAGCAGGTCGAACGCGAGCTGTTCGCCGAGCAGGCGCGCAATGAGTACGACCCGTCGTATATCGCGCGCCTGGACAATCGCCTCGTCATCGAGCGGCGCGAATGGGAAATCCTGAAGGAGTTGCAGAAGGAGGAACGTCTCGCATTCTTCAGCGATGGGAAGCAAATCTACAAGGAGCTAAACCGCTCCGTTTACCGTGAAATACGAGAGGAGTTCCGGCCGCGCTGGGCGGCCCTTTACGCGGCAGGCCGGAAAGGAATGGACTGCGGCGAGTACGCGGATACGCGCGCCGACCTCATCGCCCGGCAGAAGGAGGTATTCGAGGGGTGCCGTGAAGCGGCCGCCGCCGAAGTCCGTGCCGCGCGCGATCTTGAATATCGCGCGCTGCTCGACGCGCAGAAGGAACAGCGCGGCGAACTGATCGATCGGCAGGACCGGGGCCTTTCGTCGCCGCAACTCCTCGATCGGGCCTACCCCTCCGAGGAGCACCGGCCCCAGCAGGAGAGCGAGGCGGAACGGATCGCCGCCGCGCTTGAACGCTTCGGCATCCGCCGCGGCCGTGCTGCCGAAGCCGAGGAAGAGCGCGAGGCCGAGGTAAGGCCACGTTCCACCGAACCCGCCCTCTTTTCGGGCGGTGCGGACAATCCCCCGAGAAATCCGTCGCGCGATCTGGCATCCGGCCTCGCGGGCGGCTTTCTCGCAATTATCGGAGGCATCAGCGAGAGCGTGATGGGCGGTCACACAAAGCCAGACAAGCCACAAGTCGAAATCGACCCACTGGACCGGTTCAACATCCGGCGCGGACGTACGCCACCGCCCAATGCCGAACAGGAGCAGGCGACGCGCGACCGGCAGGAGCGCGAAGCCTGGGACGCGTGGAAAGCCAAGCGCGAACTGGATCGATCGCGGAGCGGATGGTAGGGCCCAGGCACCCGCTCCCCAATGAAGGATGGGCCCAGAGTGACGACGCCTGGCGCGCGACGGCCGGTGAACTGGCCGCGCTGCGCCAGCGTCAGGCGGTGGAGATGCAGGCGACCCGCTTCCGTGCGCGGATGGCGGGGGCGGCCGAGGGGCGCCGCGATGAGGCGCTGGTTCGGCAGGGCTTTGTCCACCGCTTTCTTGTCGCGATGCAGGAGATCTGCGCCGCCAAGCGGGCTGCGCTGGTCGCGCAGCTGACCGCAGAGCAAGAGGCAGCGTTGGCGCAGGTGAGGGATAAGGCGAAGGCAGAAGCAAAGGGCCGGATAGACCGCGCGTCAGCACCGGTCCGCGACCGGAACCGAGACGAGCAGGAGGGACTCCACAATGCACGCCGCACGGCGCAACGCTGCACCATGCAACGTCGAGCCCGATCAATCCGCTTTAAGGCCTACACCGGCCATCACCGTTAGGCTTGGCTCTGGCCCGTTTTGCCCCTCAACCGCCTTTCACGGCCGGTCCGAGGATCGGCGAGGTCGGGTGGTTTTAGGTCAATTCCCAATTTGCCCGACCGGTGATGCCTTGCTTCAAAGCAGACCTTCGCTACATCGACGGCGAGGATCGCGGCGAGACGGCGGATGGCGGTCATGTTGCCTCGCCCATCGCGAGGCGCAGGCCGGAGAGGAACAGCTCGCGGTCCTTGGGGTTGCGCCAAGGCAGATGGCTCGGCACGACTTCAGGGGTAATGGCACGCAACTGGGCGACGGCCGCGCGCGCGTCGTCGAGATGCCCCATCAGGGCATAGCACGAGGCGAGAAGGCGGTATGGGATGGGCAAGCCCGGATCGTCTTGAATGGACAGGAGCAGCTTCGCCGCCGCTTCGTCAAACTGGCGTTTGAAGAAGTAGGCCGCGCCCATCACGTAGAGGGGCCCACTCACACGCACGCGCGGGCTCAGGCGCAGCGAGGTCTCGACATGCTCGATCGCGAGGTCGTGTTGACCGGCCCAGAGCCTGAGGACGCCGCTCAAGTGCCAACCGCGGGCGAAGCTCGGATTGAGCGCGAGCGCACGGTCGACCAGCCCGATCATGGCGCCGATATCCTCGCGAAAATATGCCAACGCGAAGGCGGCGTTGACGAGGATGCCGGGGTCGTTCTGCGCCACCTGGAGCGCCTGCCGAGCGAGATCGACCGCCTTGCGGCGATTTGTTTCCGGCTCCTCGGCCCAGCCGTCCTCGGCGAGCCGCAAACGGCAGATCGCCGCCCAGGACAGCGCCGTCCCGTAACGCCGATCGATCGCGATCGCCTGCTCGAACAATCCCAGAGCCTCGAACATCCCCTCTTTCGTAACTGGAAAGAAGACCGCAAGCGCGCGCAGATAGAGGTCGTAGGCGGTGAGATCGGTCGTCGGCCGCGCGGCGGAGCGGCGCATCTCGGCCGCCTGCAAGGCCGGCTCGATGACCCCGGCGACGCTGACCGCGATTTTGTCCTGAAGCTCGAACACGTCTTCGATCAAGCCGTCGAAGCGGTCAGCCCACAGATGCGTGCCAGTTTCGGCGTCGATCAGCTGGCCGGCGATGCGCACCCGGTTGCCGCCTTTGCGTACCGAGCCTTCGAGCACGTAGCGCACCCCAAGCTCGCGCCCAACCTGCTTAACATCGACGGCTTGTCCTTTGTAGGTGAGGGTCGAATTGCGGGCGATGACGAACAGCCAGCTGATACGGGAGAGCGCGCTGATGATTTCCTCGACCATGCCGTCGGCGAAATATTCCTGCTCGGGGTCGCCGCTGAGATTCGCAAAAGGTAAAACCGCGATCGAGGGTTTGTCAGGTAGCGAAAGCGCCGAGGACTCGGTCAACCGCTCGGATGTCCTCCCGGGTAAACCCGCCAGCCGATAGCCGCAACCGGGAACGGTGATAATGTAGTTGTGGCCTTCGCCGTGCTCGTCCAGCGCCTTCCGCAGCCCCGAGACATGCACGTAGAGATTACCCTCTTCGACGATACGCCCGGGCCATAGCTCCGCCATCAGCTCGCCCCTGCTGACGACCTGGCCTTTCGCTCCGGCCAGCGTGCACAGCACGTCGAGTGCGCGGCGGTGCAGCTGCACCAGCGCCTCATCCCGCCGCAATTCGCGCCGGCCAAGGTGAAGCCGGAAGCGGCCGAAGCTGATCTCCTCATTGTCCATCGGATTCGATGAAAAAACCCCGTGCGGTTCGAGTTTTTAAGGACCTTAAACAAGGCTCTATTAGCAAAACGTAATGATCTGGCGTAGAATGGCCGAAACGCTGGAGGATTGAGGGTATGGAGCGGCGTGCATTTCAGGCATGGCTGTGTGGGGTCGACACGCTGACGGAAGCGC
>CAMATN010000212.1 GCA_945861155.1 Rhizobium sp. Q54 | reverse complement strand
GCCCCCGCCGCGGCATCGCCACTCGCTACCTCGGCAGTTACCTGCGCTGGTTCCATCTGATCGTCCTGCACTCCGGCCCGACCCCGCGATATTGCCTCGCCGCCGCCATCGCCGCGTGAGTTCAATACGTTTTGCTAATAGAGCCTTTAACAATGACACTCATTTCTTATCCTGCTGCTTGAGGTGCTCATACCGTACGATCGTGTCGGCCATGTCCGCGATCTGCTGCCCCTCGCTACCCTCATGGCTGGCTACCAGCTCGAAGAAGGCGCCGATGAGACTAGCCCTTTCTTTCGCGCTTACACGCATCCCCTGCTGCGCCAGCGCCCGGTCAATCCCGAGAACAGCATCGCGCACCAGGCCGGGAAAGCCATCCCGGTACGTTTCGGGCACCGGCGGGGCCATGCGGCCTTCGCCCGTGCGCAGCCATTCCTCGCGCACGCCGAACGCCTCGGCCAGTTCCGGTAGGTACCGCGGCCGCCGGATTTTCCCCTGTTCCAGCTGATCGATCGATTGCTGCTTAACGCCGGGAATGCGCTCGGCCAATTCCTTTTGCGACCAGCCCTTCCGCTCGCGCATCATGCGCACCCGTTGACCCAGTTCTGAAGCCTTTGTATTGAGCATGAAGGAAATGCGCTAAACGCCTGAGAAACGCACTGCTGATTGATAGACGAATATAGTTAAAGCTTTGCTACTTCTGCCATTGTCACACGCGCCAGCCGCCGCGACGAGCGTCTTCGGCATTAATGCCAGCACGCTCTTTGCCGGTCCGCACGCGCGCCCCACCGCCGTTCGGTTTCGGCCCGGATATCCTCTGGTACAGCCCAAGGCATCTCGTCACGGACAATCCGATAAAGCCTCATGAATGCCATCGCCTTAAGCATATCTATCCGGGCCGGCGTGCCGGGCACCTCCGCCGCCTTAAACACTGCGCAGACGAACTGGTATACCCGGCGCGAACTCCAGTCCGTGTTGAGGTATTCAAGATATTCTTCGTCGGAAGTGGTCATTATTGTTAGGGCGCACTATTTCATCGATCTTGCATGGGATTGTTTAGCGATCGATTAATTTCGTCTGATGTACAAGGGACTATTAACCCCTTGGCGCGATTTGCTTAATACTGATAATGCCTCAAGCCGCATAAGTTTTCTTGAAATGTGAGTAAAAATACCGTACATTAGCCGGGAGGAGAAAGAGGACCCCATGATGCCGCAGGAACCCGCCCGTACCGCCCGCCTGGAGGCGCGCATTGCGCCCGACGCGCTCGCCGCGGTCAAGCGCGCCGCCGAAATCCAGGGCCGCAGCGTTAGCGATTTTGTGGTGGCCGCCGCCGAGCAAGCGGCGCACCGCACGATCGAGGAAACGCAGATCATCCGCCTGTCGGTCGAGGATCAGCGGGCCTTCGCCGAAGCCATCCTCAACCCGCCACCCCTGGCCCCGGCCATGGAGCGCGCCATCGAGCGTTATCGCCAGATCGTCGCGGCATCGGTTGACTGAGCGGTTTACGCTTGCGCCGCTTGGTCCCGCGCATGACCGCGCGGCCTTTTCGTGCAGCGTTGCCGCGCTCGACCGCTACCTTCGAGAATTGGCGACGCAAGACATCCGGCGACGGGTAAGCAACTGCTTCGTGGCGGTCGATGCGACCGGCAAGGTCGCCGGTTACTACACGCTCGCCGCCACCAGCTTGCCGCTCCCCGAATTGGCGCCGGAACACGCAAGGCGCCTGCCTCGCTATGGGGCCATGCCGGCCGCGCTGATTGGGCGTCTCGCGGTTGATCAGGCGTCCCACGGCCGCGGGCTCGGCAGCGCGCTGCTGGTGGATGCGGTCGCGCGGACGCTGCGCGCCGATCCGGCGATCTTTGCTTTGCTCGTCGATGCCAAGGACGAGGAGGCGCAGCGCTTCTATCTGCACCATGGCTTTCGCAGCTACGCCAGCCGGCCGATGACCCTCTACTTGCCACTCGCCGAAGCGGCGCGGCGGCTTGCCGCCGCTCCGTGTTGAACGGCCGTTGATCACAGATTGAATCTTCTCATCAGGAGGCTATACCCAATAAATCCTATGGTCATGGCCGTAAACGACAGCCCCATCGCGGGCCAAAATTTTATCCCGTTCTTGATGAGGATGGGGCATAGGATAAAAAAGATTATCGGCGGGATGAGACCCCATAGCGAGCTGGTCAAAAAGTCGGCTGCCCTCTGAGCTTGTTTGCCTTCCAAATAAATGATGCACACAGTCAGCAGTGACGTTATGGGTATGGACACGATTAAAGCACCCAGCGACGCACTTCGCCGTGCCACTTCCGACGCGACGGCGATGATCGTGCCCGAAATCAGAATTTTCAATATGAACAGCATGTAGCCTTCCTACAAAGACAACGCTAAATCAGAACGCACTGGGCGCGGATTAATGTATTCCTCGGGCCCGGCAACTCCACTGCCAAACCTTGCCTTCCCAGATTCGGCGATGGCCTTGATCTCATGTGTAGCCATCATTACGTGCTCATATGTGACGCCGGAAAAATTATCGATGTAAAGTCGCGGGTGTTCCTTCACATCGACCGGCCAGTCTCCCTCCACGAATTCCCTGGACAGCACACCGGACGCCGCAAGCCTTCTGCCGTAATAATTGCCCGGCAGCGGCAAAATCGGCTGGCCTTCGACATCGTGCAGCAAGCCTTCTTTGACCACCCTCTCGATCCACCGAACGGTCTCGCGCATCGTCTCCGGAGTCTCCGGATCTGTTCCTAACACGAAGGAGCCGTAGACCTTCAAACCTTGCTCGTTTACAAGTTGAAGGGCACGATAGTTATTATCAGCGGAATCGTACTGACCCTTCATGTGCTGCAATGTGATATCGCAGCCGGACTTGAGCCCCATATTCACCCTGAGCACGCCGAGATCTTTTAACCGTCTCGCGAGGTCGGGCTTCCGGATCAGATCGATGGCTTGGCAATAGACGAAAAACTGGGGCTCGAAGTCTAGGCTTGGCCGTGTGGCAGCCAGCCGGTCAATCAAGCCCGGAAAGCTTGAGAAGCTGTCGCACACTTCATAAAACACGCTCGCGCCGACTTGGGCATGCGCTTGGCGGACGTCCTCCCAGAAGGCTTGCGCCGAGGAGAAGGCAATGTCGAAGCTCATGTCGCAATGCAGGCACGGAGCGGCAGCTCTTGAGCAGCCGCGCGCCCGGTATTGAGATTCCCGATCCGGCGAGTGCTCTACGCAAATACGCGATCGAGGTGGCGAGTTGGCTGCGCGGCGAGGGCCCGGCGACGCATCTGCCGCAGCAGCCTTCGCCCTATCCCGTGCCGATCTATCTGGCGGCTTTGACCTCTCAGAACGTCGAACTGGCCGGCGAGATCGCCGATGGCGTGATGCCGCTGTGGTGGTCGGCGGAGCGAGTGGCACGAAGCAAGCGCTGGGTCGACCGCGGCCGTGCCAAATCCGGTGGCCGGGGAAAGCTGGAAATGACACTCGGTTTGCCGACATATGTCGGCGACGACATCGGGGCGCTCCGTGAAGCTGCCCGTGCCAATCTCGCAATCTTCACGACGCTGCCATTCTTCCAGCGGCTGATGCGGGCAAGCGGTTTCGCGGACGAAGCCCACCATGCTGAGCAGGGGGCCGGCGGCGCGTCACTGAGCGACCGCCTGCTTGATGCCATTTGCCTGATCGGCCCAGCGGCGCGCTGTCGCGAGCGCATCGCCCAATACCGCGATGCCGGCCTCGACCTGCCAATCCTGTGGCCGGGGCTCGGCGTCGACAGCGCTCGTGAGGTTATCGCCGCTTTTCGCCAATAGGCGGGAAATGCACGGGCGGCAACATTTTGGTAAACTGTCACCATAATCCCGTAATCCGTAATCTTGTCACTAATCTAATCCGTAATTCGTAATTCGTAATTCAGTATAAGTGGCAGAAGGCATCATCGAAGGTTCCCGCATCAACCCAGCTTCCGTCCCGACATTGAGACATGGAATATCTTCTTGCAGATCCCGAATCAGCGCACACATATGGGAGTGTTGAAATAGTAAATATAACACCCTTATCAGGGGTGCTGCCACACGACGCGCCGCCCGATGGAGTACCACATACCGGCAACCCGTTGCTGATGCCGGCAAGATACTGACCAGCAGGGCAGGACAGAGTAATATTTGTCGCTGTACCCGCCGGGCCTTGCGGACCCTCTGGACCTTGAGGTCCTGTCGCACCCGCTGGGCCCTCTGGTGTCAAATCGCTTCCAACTGCGACCCCCTTTTCGCGTCCAATCGGGACCCCTCACCGGCGTTGGTTCAGGCTTGTCCCGGTAGCGAACAGGAGGGACCCGCGCGGAGCGGAGTGACCGCCACGAGTCCGACGGAGCGCAGCGTGGG
>CAMATN010000211.1 GCA_945861155.1 Rhizobium sp. Q54 | reverse complement strand
GGGGGTGGGGTCAGTGTTGGATGCGATTTTACACCAAGGGCCTCAAATTCAAGGATCTCGGCAAGTTCACGCTGAAGGATTATCCCGAGGCCATTCAGTGTTATCAGGTCGAGCTGCCGCCCTGACCCGCCGATGCTGATGCACGCGGGTTCCACCGGCCTGCTGCTCGTCGACATGCAGGAAAAACTGCTGCCGACGATCGCCGACGCCGACGGCATCGTCAAACGCGCCGGCATTTTGCTGCGCGCCGCCGCGCGGCTGGGCCTGCCGATTCTCGCCTCCGAGCAATATCCGAAGGGGCTCGGCCACACGGTAGAGCCCCTGCGCGCGCTGCTGCCCGCGGACGCCACAGTCGAGAAGGTCCATTTTTCCTGCACTGAAGTACCGGAATTCAACCGGCGCCTGTCGCGCTGGCGTCGCGACCGCATCGTGGTCGCCGGGGTCGAGGCCCATATCTGCGTGCTCCAGACTGCGATCGGACTCCGCGAACAGGGTTATCGTTGCTTCGTCGTCGGTGATGCCTCCTCTTCCCGCGCGCCGGCCAATGCCGCGCTCGCCTTCGATCGCATGCGCGGCAACGGCATCGACATCGTCAGCACCGAAATGGTTCTATTTGAGTGGCTGACCCGCTCCGGCACGCCGGAATTCAAGGAGCTGTCGCCGCTGATCCGGTGAGGCCATGAAGGAGAAAATCCCTCTCGTCCTGCTTCCCGGCCTGCTCTGCGACGCCCTGCTCTGGCGTCATCAATCGGACGCTCTCGCCGACATCGCCACGCCCGGCGTCGCCGATCTGACCACCGCGGATTCCGTCGGTGGCCTAGCCCGCGCGGTGCTGACCAGAGCCCCGCCCCGCTTCGCCCTCGCCGGGCTTTCGATGGGCGGTTATGTCGCCTTCGAAATCATGCGGATCGCGGCGGATCGGGTGATGAAACTTGCGTTGATCAACACCGCGGCGCGACCCGATACGGCGGAACAAAGCGCACGGCGGCGCGGGCTGATCCAATTGTCGGAAATGGGCGATTTCAAGGGCGTCACGCCGCGCCTGTTGCCGTTGCTGGTCCATCCCGACCGCATCGCCGATCCGCGCATCGCCGTGCCCGTGCAGGAAATGGCCCTGCGCATCGGCCAAGCGGCCTTCGCGCGTCAGCAAACCGCGATCATGAACCGCCCGGACAGCCGCCCGGATTTGCCGAAGATCGCCTGCCCGACCCTTGTCCTGTGCGGCCGCCAGGACGCGTTGACCCCGCCGCCCTTGGCCGAGGAAATGGCCGCCGCCATCCCCGGCGCCCGCCTGACCATCGTCGAAAACAGCGGCCACCTCTCCCCGCTCGAACAACCCGAAGCCGTGACGCGGGCGATGCGGGATTGGTTGCGGTAGGCGGCGAACAGACGCGAAGTCGCGGGGACCCGCGGCCCCCTCACCCCCGACTACTTTCCGAGCAAGGCAGCGCGGTCCTTCGGCGGCAGCTTTTCCGAGGCTTCGCGCAACACCTTCGGCGCCATATTGCCCCGGTTTTCGCGCAAGATCGCCAGCACACGCTCAGGGTGCTTCCGACTCACTTCGCGCAAAGCCCAGGCAACGGATTTCTGCACCATCGGTTCTGGATCGGCGAACAGCTTCGCGCACACGGCGATCGTCTCCTCCGGCATATCCCGGCCGCCTTGATTGAGCGCCGCCGACGCTGCCATGGCGAAGCGGCGCGCCCAGACGCGCGTGTCGGCGGTCAGCTTGGCGAGGTCGCGCAATCGGGTCGGATTCGCGGCGATCGCCGGCATCGCGATGGCCATCGCGATCTGGTCGCAGGTCTCCCAATTATCGACGGCCTTCAGCCAAGTCAGGATGCGCGGCCAGGCCAAATCCTTCAGCCCGCGCCGGAACCGCGCCACGACGAAGCAGCCCACCAGCATTTCATCGCGCGAGCCCTCGCGGCAGGCCGCATCGAGGATGTCGCACGCGCCGTCGAGATCGAGATCGCGGTTGGCTTTGGCGAAGGCGGCGGCGATGGCGCGAATATCTGGCACACGCACGCCGAGCGTGCGGATGCCCGGCACCAGCCGCTCGATTTGCTCGC
Organism: Rhizobium sp. Q54; assembly: GCA_945861155.1. Lineage (GTDB taxonomy): Bacteria > Pseudomonadota > Alphaproteobacteria > ATCC43930 > CGMCC-115725 > DATARH01. The sequence goes on along the minus strand of CAMATN010000211.1, from coordinate 2,320 downwards.
GATACCGCGCATCGGCCTTCTTCGCCAGGGAAGAACGGATATCGCCGAGGGGGCCGGAAGCCGACATCCGCGACGGTTGCTTAGGCGATGGTCGGGCGACCGCGATCACACATCCAAATCGGTCGCGAATTTGGCCTTTTCCTGGATGAAGGCCAGGCGCAGCTCCGGCTTTTTGCCCATCAGGCGTTCGACGATGCCGGCGGTGGAATTGAGGCCGGTCTCGGCGGCGTCGGGGATGATCACCTTGAGCAAAACGCGCCGCTTCGGGTCCATCGTCGTCTCTTTAAGCTGGGACGAAGGCATTTCTCCCAAGCCTTTGAAGCGACTTACTTCTACCTTGCCCTTACCTTTGAATTCCTTGGCCATGAGGGCCTCTTTGTGGGAGTCGTCGCGGGCATAGATCACCAGCCCGCCGGCGCTGAGGCGGTAGAGCGGCGGCAGCGCTAGGAAAAGGTGCCCGCCGGCGATCAACTCCGGCATTTCGCGGTAAAAAAACGTCATGAGCAGCGAGGCAATGTGGGCGCCATCAACATCGGCGTCGGTCATGATGACGACGCGCTCGTAACGCAGCTTGTCCTCGGCATAGGATTCGCCGGTGCCGCTGCCCAGCGCCTGCACCAGATCGGCAAGCTCTTGATTGGCGCGGAGCTTGTCGGCGGAGGCCGAGGCGACGTTGAGGATCTTGCCGCGCAACGGGAGGATGGCCTGGGTTTCCCGGTTGCGCGCCTGTTTGGCCGAACCGCCGGCGGAATCGCCCTCGACCAGGAAAATCTCGGTGCCTTCCGGCGCCTGGCGGCTGCAATCGGCGAGTTTGCCGGGCAGCCTTAACTTGCGGGTGGCGGTCTTGCGCGCGAGGTCCTTGGCCTGGCGGCGGCGCAGGCGGTCTTCGGCGCGTTCGATGAAATGTTCGAGCAGGGCCTTGGCCGAAGCCGGATCGCCGGACAGCCAATGGTCGAAATGGTCCTTCATCGCGCCTTCAACCAGCCGCGCCGCTTCCGGCATCCCCAACCGCTCCTTGGTCTGACCCTGGAATTGCGGATCGCGGATGAACAGCGACAGCAACACGGCCGAGCCATCGGCCACGTCCTCGGCCGTGATCTGCTGCGCCCGCCGGTTGTTCGACAACTCGCCATAAGCGCGGGCCCCGCGCAAGAGCGCCGAACGCAAACCCGCCTCGTGGCTGCCGCCCTGTGGCGTCGGCACGGTGTTGCAATAGGAATGGACGAAGCCGTCATCGTCCTCGGGCCAGCCGATCGCCCATTCGACCTTGCCGATATCGCCGGGCAGTTTGCCCTCGCCCGCGAAGGGGGTCGGCGTCACCATCACCTTGCCCTCGAGCGAGGCGTTGAGGTGATCGAGCAGCCCGCCGGGGAAGTGCACCACGGCCTCAGCCGGCACGTCGTCCTTGGTGAGCAAGGCGGGCTCGCAACGCCAACGGATTTCGACGCCGCGGAACAGATAGGCCTTGGACCGCGCCATGCGGAACACGGTCGCCGGTTTGAAGGCGAGCGCCTTGCCGAAAATCTCGGGATCGGGATGGAACCGAATGGTGGTGCCGCGCCGGTTTTGCGTGGCACCCTCGGCCTTCAGCTTGGTGACCGGCTTGCCGCGGCTATAACTTTGGCGCCAGAGTTTGCGTTCGCGGGCGACCTCGACCTCGAGCATGTCGGAGAGCGCATTGACCACCGACAACCCGACCCCGTGCAGCCCGCCCGCCGTCTCATAGACCTTCTGGCCGAATTTGCCGCCCGAATGCAGCATGGTCATGATGACTTCGAGCGCGGATTTGTCCTTGAAACGCGGATGCGGGTCGATGGGGATGCCGCGTCCGTTGTCGCGCACGATGCAGACGCCATCAGCGGCCAGTTCGACCTCGATGCGGTCGGCGTGCCCGGCGACCGCCTCGTCCATGGCGTTGTCGAGCACCTCGGCGACCAGATGATGCAGGGCGCGTTCGTCGGTGCCGCCGACATACATGCCGGGCCGCCGGCGCACCGGCTCCAGCCCCTCCAGAACCTCAATGTCCTTGGCGGTATAGTTTTTCTCGGCGCGGGCGGAGTTATCGAACAGATCGGGCATCCATGTTTCCAGACTCAGGCGCCACCGGGGCGCCGGTTTCGCAGCATAGAGTAGGCGAAAGGGGCATTGCCCCACAAGATATTGTGGGAATGGGTCGACCGATCACGAACAGGTCAGGCCCAATCTCCGCAAGTGTATCTAGATTCCCAGCTCGAGCTGCCGCTTCTCCGGAGGTTCGCGCTCGGCCGGGGACTTTTCGACCGGGGCCGCCGCCATTGCCGCCGCCGGGTAGGGACGGAGT
>CAMATN010000210.1 GCA_945861155.1 Rhizobium sp. Q54 | reverse complement strand
CGCCGATCGTGTCCACCGCAATCATCCCCCAACCCTTCCCAGCCGGCACCGGCCGAAAAGGAAGGGACGCTGACACACCGCGTCAGAGGGTCACGATTGGACGCGAAAACCGCCCCTCAGGGGGTCACTATTGCCCGCGAATTTACAGTCGAGGCGTGAGCCGAAGCGCACTATGTGAGGGGAATCGTAGGCTATTCGCGCCTTTCGGCGTGGAAAATCCGGCTACAGTAGGCGGCAACAGTCAATAGCTGTTGCTATTGCCGTGGTGTGTGGCCTTGTGTTGGGCACAAAAAAGGGCGGCTCACCTTTCGGTGGCCGCCCTCCGCTTAGCGCTGTGGGGCGATCACTCCCCCAGCTCGTCATCCCGTCGTTTGACGGGAGGTCGTGCGTCGCGCTTTGCGATCAGACCGAGTATGTAGGTTTCAATCTCACTCTCACGATAGAACACTCGGTAATCTTGAGTTACCCGCAATGGGAACCGTCCGACTGCCTCAAGTCGCGTCATTTGAGTGGGAGAGATGCCAACACGGTCTCGCGTCTGTTTCTTCGATAGTAGCCGTTCCATCACGCAACTCCCGCGAACGGGCAGTTGCGCAATGCCCAGGTTTCCCTAGGGTGGCCGTGAGGCCGAGGTGGAGCTAGGAAGGGTTCGCCAGATTTTCAAGGTGAGCTTGCCAGAGAGCAACCGCCTCGCGCATTTGCGGCATAAAGGAATACCGTTGATAGACGGCTGCTACGCCCGAGATCGTGCCTGTCTGGTGGTCGAGGAGACGTTCGATGATGTGCGGCGCAATGCCGAGCTGGGCCATGCCGGTGCTGTAGGATCGCCTCAAATCATGCCGGGTAAAGTGCGGCAGTCCCGTCTCTTTGAGCATGATGCGGTGCATGTCGCTCCAGTTCTGGTACGGCGTGAGCCGAGAGAGTACGGCCTTCGTGGTCTCCGTTGCCGGGATGACGTGCTCGCGTTTCCCTTTCATGATGCTCGCGGGGAAGCGGATTACGTCGCCCTCGATCCACTCGGGTCTGAACGCCTTGATCTGCCCGAGCCGTTGGCCGGTGTGGAGGAGAGCCATGAGGATCACGCTGTACGGCGCTGTGGGCCTCCAGGACGCGAGTTTCACTATCTCCTCGCTCGTGTGAGCCACCTGTCCCGGCTACGGGCCTCTACGGGCTTCTTGAGCGCTCCAAGAGGGTCACGGTCGAGGTATCCACGGCCCACGCAGAAGCGGAGCATCGTCTTGACCGCCACGAAGGCGTGGTTGGCCTCTGACGGTTTCCCTGCGGTTAGCAGGGCGTCGGTGATTGCCGTGAAGTCGCCGGTCTTGAGGGACGCTAGGGAGCGGTCGTCGAGGCCGTGGAAGTGCTTCAGGCGCAGCTCGGTCGAGACGGCGGTTGATGGCCGATTGTTCGGCCGGACGTGCATGGCAAGGAACGTCTCGCGGGCCTCCCCAAACGTAACGGTGCTGTCGTCCTTCTTCGTCAGGAGAAGGCGGGCCTTGTCCCGCGCTTCCTTGAGGCCGATAGCCTCCACGCGCCCGATGGTCGAGAGCCTACGGGCTTTCCCGTGCATGAGGACGTAGGTCTTGGTCCCGCCTGGAGAGAGGCGGACACCAAAGCCTTTTAGGATTTCGTCAAAGTACGTCTGTTGTGCCGCTCCAGGACGGAGCGCGCGGACGCTGATTTCCGTGAGGCGTAGTCGCGGCATAGTCGCTCCTTCGACGCGGATAGCAGTGGTCGCTATGGGCTCTAAGGAACATTGTAACACAAGAAAAGCTAGGGTTTGTGCGGCTTTCCGGTCGGCATGGGGAGGTATGGTGAAGACGCAAAAGGGAACCTAAATCCAGTGCGTCTGCCAATTCCGCCACACCCGCGCTGCCGCCGCTCGGCAGCGTCATCCCGGTATCTCCGGGCCGACGGCGGCGCGTTCTTAACATAGTCGTCCCCTCGAACATAGCGACCCGGCGAGCTCATAGCCGCGCGAGCGCTCGGCGTACCGCCGCGGGTTCGCGATCGATGATCTTCAACAAAGTCCGCGTCGGCCCGCGCGGCATTCGGCGCTGCTGTTCCCAATCGCGCAAGGCCGTGACGTTGAGACCAAATTTTTTCGCGAATTCCTCCTGCGACATCCCGAGTTTGGCGCGGATCGCCTTGACGTCGACCGGCTCCATGATGACAGCTTTGTCCAGCGGCCAGTCCGAGACATCGGGCGCGACGTCGGGGTCGGCAGCGATTTGCCCCGCGATCTCTTCGTCGGTCAGCGCTTCGAGTGCCGCCCAATCGGGCTCGTGCTTAGCGGGCGGCTCAGGAGCCGGCTTTTGCTTGCTGATAGACATAGCGTTCCTTCCTATTGGCGCGGCGCAGGGAGATCGGCCGGACCCCCTCGCCTCGCCGCGTATAAACGCAGACGTGTTCGACCCCGCCAATCTCCCCGATCGCAATGATCCGCGTCTCACCGTAGTCGCGCCGCTCGTCCGACCACTCGACGGTAAAACTCGTGAGCAGCGTCTCGGCCTCGGCGAGCGAGATGCCGCGAAGCACAATGTTTTGGGCGTCCTTCGCAGGGTCGAACTCGATCACCATGACACATCATCAGACTACGGCAATGCCGTAGTCTACGTCAATCTGGAACGCCCGCAGCGGGAGGTCGCTACTCGAGCACCTCGTCGGCGCGCGCGAGCAGCGCTTGCGGCACGGTCAGCCCGAGCGCCTTGGCGGTATGGAGGTTGATCACCAGCTCGAACTTGGTCGGCTGCTGAACCGGCAGGTCGGCCGGCTTGGCGCCCTTGAGGATCTGTCCGGCATAAATACCGACTTGGCGATTGACAGAAGTGAGGCTGGTTCCATAGCTGCTGAGGCCGCCGGAAGCGGCGAACTCGCGCCACTCATAGATCGCCGGAACGGCGTGGCGTGACGCCAATGCCACGAGCTGCTCGCGCCGGCTGTTGAAGAATGGGTCGTTGCCGACGAGGAGCGCGCCGGCATGGAGTTGGACGAGCGCGGCGAAAGCGGCGTCGATCTCGGCCTCGGTCGCGGCCTTCAGGATAGCGAGCTGCACCCCCTTCGCGCGCGCCGCTTCCTGCACGTCTCGAATCGTGGCCTCGGCGCTCGCATTGTTCGGGTTCACCAGCAGGGCGATCACGCCGGCCTGGGGAACCAGCTCGGACAGCAGCTCGAGCCGCTTGGGATTCAGCTCGGCAGTGAGCATGCTGACGCCCGTGAGGTTGCCGCCCGGCCGGGCGAAACTGGCGACGAGGCCTGACTGGACCGGGTCGGCGCCGACGATGAAGACGATCGGGATCGTCGAGGTCGCGTTTTTCGCCGCTTGTGCCGCAGCGAGGCCGCCGCTTGCCACGATCAAATCGACCTTTTGGCCGACAAGGTCTGCCAACAAGGCGGGAAGCCGATCATAGCGTCCCTCCGCCCAGCGATATTCGATCGCCAAATTCTGTCCCTCGACGTAGCCGCTTTCGCCCAGTCCCCGGTGGAACGCGGCCATAAATGGTGCATATGCGCCGGGCGACGTGCCGCCGAGGTGGCCGATCACCGGCATCGCCTTCTGCTGCGCGCGGCCGGCGAGCGGCGACGTGATCGCCGCGCCGCCCAGCAGGAATATCAACTCGCGGCGTCTCATCCGATTACCCCCGTCAGTCGAGCGCTGCTGGCCATCGGATCATCGGGTCTCCGCTTGGGGTGCATCGCGCCGTCACGCGCCGCGGGTCAGCCCGCGCACGGCGGAGGCCGCCGCGACCCGTCCCTCGTCGCGGTAGGTCTCGTGGTTGGTTTCGATGTCGCCCAGCCGATAGAGATAGTTGACCATCAGCCCAGCGGACTGCTGCAAGCCCTTTTCCGACAGATCGCCGAGCCAGTTGAGCCGTTCGACCCGGGCCCCGTTGCTGAGGTGGAAATGCGCCACCGGGTCGAGGGCGCGGCCGGCCGGCGCGCGCGCGTACAGCAGATAGCGCGCGCAGAGCCGCGACAGCGGCTCGCGCAGGGTCGCGGCGGTGCGCGCATCCTCGTGCCAATCCGGGCGGTCGAGCAGGTCCAGCAGCAGGCGGTCGGCATCGTTCCCGTCCGGGTCGCCACCCAGGGATTGCACCGCGCGCGCCTCGCCGGCGAGCAGCAGGGGACCCTGCTCGGCCTCCGCGGCGAGCCACGCCCTGAAACCGGGCGCTGGAGACAGCGTCGCGAAAGTCTTGAGGCGCGGGTGCTCGCGCGCCAGCGCGTCGACCACCCGCTTGATCAGAAAGTCGCCAAAGCTGATCCCGACGAGCCCCTTCTGGCAGTTCGAGATCGAATAGAAGATCGCGGTATCGGCGGTTTGCGGGTTGCCGACCGGCGCCGCCTCGTCGAGCAGCATATGGATGTTGCCGGCGATCCCCGAGACCAGCGCCACCTCGACAAAGATCAGCGGCTCGTCGGGCATGCGCGGATGAAAGAACGCGAAGCAGCGGCGATCGACCTCGAGCCGGTTTTTCAGATCGGTCCAGCCGCGGATCTCGTGCACCGCCTCGTAGGCCATC
>CAMATN010000209.1 GCA_945861155.1 Rhizobium sp. Q54 | reverse complement strand
CCATCGTTTCGCGTACCGCCCGGCCTGCCGGTCGTGCAATGCCTGCGTGCCGGTGCGCATCGCGGTCGAGCGCTTTGTGCACAGCCGCTCGACCCGGCGCGTGCGCAACGCCAATGCCGGGCTCGCCGGGCGGGTGCTGACGCCGCGCGCGACGCCCGAGCAATTCCGCTTGTTCGTGGCCTATCAGCGCTCGCGCCATTGCGACAGCGATATGGCGGCGATGAGCTATGGCGACTACCGCGGCATGGTCGAGGACACCGCGCTGCGCACCGCGATTGTCGAATGCCGTGACCCGGCGGGCGTGCTGGTCGCGGTGTCGCTGATCGACCGGCTCGATGACGGCCTCTCCGCCGTCTACAGTTTTTACGATCCGGCGCGCAAGCCGGGCAGCCTGGGCACCTGGTGCATCCTGTGGCTGGTCGAGGAATGCCGCCGGAACGGGTTGCCTTATGTCTATCTCGGCTATTGGATCGGCGAGAGCCCGAAGATGGCCTACAAGGCGCGTTTCCCGGCGCTCGAACGCCTGACGGACGGCAGGTGGGCGCCGTTTGCCGCGGAACCGACCGGCGCCGAATGAGCATCGGGATCCTCGGGTCGGGGCTGTTCGGCGATATGTTCGGGACCGCCGCGATGCGCGCGGTGTTCGGCGAGCCGGCGTTCCTGGCGCGTTGCGTCGAGGTCGAGGCGGCGTTGGCGCGCGCGCAGGCGCGGCTCGGCATCGTGCCGGCCGATGCCGCCGCGGCGATCTCCGCCGCCGCGGCCGAAATCGCCGCCGACCCGGCATCGCTCGATCTGGCGCGGCTGGCGCGCGAGACCGAGACGGTCGGCTACCCGATCCTGCCGCTGGTGCGCCAGCTTGCCGAGCGCGCCGTGGGCCTTCAGCCCACGGGCTTGTCCCGTGGGGCGGCCGGGCGCTGGGTGCACTGGGGCGCGACGACCCAGGATATCATGGACACCGCCGCGGTATTGCAGATCCGCGACGGGCTGGCGCTGATCGACGCTGATCTCGACGCGCTGCGCGGTCACCTCGCCGTGCTCGCCCGGCAATACCGCGACACCCCGATGGCAGGCCGCACCCACCTGCAACACGCGCTGCCGATCACCTTCGGCTACAAGGCGGCAGTATGGCTCTCCGCTTTCGATCGCCATGCCGCGCGGCTGGCCGAGCTGAAGCCGCGGGTGCTGGTCGTGCAGTTCGGCGGCGCGGCGGGCACGCTCGCATCGCTTGGCGAGGGCGAGGGGAGCCTTGGGTCGCGGGCCGAGCTGGCGCGCGAGCTGGGGCTTGGCGAGCCGGCGATCACCTGGCATGTCGCCCGCGACGCGATCGCCGAGACCGTGCAGTTCCTCGCGCTGGTCGGGGGCAGCCTGGCCAAGATCGCGTTCGACGTCATGCTGATGTCGGCGACCGAGTTCGGCGAGGCGGCCGAGCCGTTCGTCGCCGGTCGCGGCTCGTCCTCGACGATGCCGCAGAAGCGCAACCCGATCTCGTGCGAGCTGATCCTCGCCGCCGCCAAGGCGCTGCGCCAGCATGCCGGGCTTGCGCTCGATGCGATGGTCAGCGATTTCGAGCGCGCGACGGGGCCCTGGCATGTCGAGTGGATCGCGCTTCCGGAGAGCTTCGGCTATGCCGCCGGGGCGCTGCATCAGGCTGATTTCATGATCGGTGGGCTGATCGTCGATCCGGCCCGCATGGCGCGCAATCTGGGCATGACGCATGGGCTGATCGTCGCCGAGGCGGTGATGATGGGGCTGGCGCAGCATACCGGGCGCAACGAGGCCCATGATTTGGTCTATGATTCGTGCCGCGCGGCGATCGAAAGCGATCGGCCGCTTTATGACGTGTTGCTCGAAACGCCGGAGGTCGTCGGGCCGCTCGGCGCGGAGCGGCTGCGCGCGCTGACCGACCCGGCGAACTATCTCGGCGCCGCCCAGGCGATGGTCGATCGCGTGCTCGCCGGTCGCGGTTAGCGGGGGCCGTTAGCGGAAACCGGTCGAGGTGCGTAGGGTGGGTTGAGCCGAAGCGACACCCACCGCTATCGCCGGAAACGATGGGTTTCGCGTTGCTCAACCCATCCTACGCATCCACCCCATCCGGTTTAGTCCTTGACGTAGTCGAGGCGGAAGCCGTCGCCCCAGCGCTTGATGTGGCCGACCGAGGGCGAAGGGAAATGCATCGTGCAGCATAGCGTGTCGGTGTCGCAGTAGCGCTCGAAGAAGCGCCGCCGGGTCGCGACGCCCTGGTCGCGGTCGGTGTCGACGCGCATCACCAGCTCGGGATAGCGCGCCTGGATCGGAGAGTGGATCAGGTCGCCGGTGAACACCGCCTGGTCGCCGCCGCGTCCGGCGCACACCGCGAAATGGTCGGGGGTATGGCCCGGCGTCGGCATCAGCCGGATATGGTCGTTGAGCTCATGGTCGCTGGTGACGAGTTCGGCCCGGTTCGCCTCGATGACCGGCAACACGCTCTCCGAGATGGCGTCGAGCGGGGTTTTCTCGTGCACTTCGCTCCAATAATCGTATTCCTTTTTCGAGAACAGGTAGCGCGCCTTTGGGAAGGTCGGGACCCAGCGGCCGTTTTCGAGCTTGGTGTTCCAGCCGACATGGTCGCCGTGCAGATGCGTGCACATCACGAAATCGATGTCCTCGGCGGCGAGGCCGGCCACCTTCAAGGCCTGCATCCAGTTGCCGTCCTTCTTGCCGTTCCAGGTCGGCCGGAGCGGAAACGACTTGTCGTTGCCGATGCAGGCATCGACCAGGATGTTGTGGTGCGGCGTTTTGACGACATAGGACTGGAAGCACAGGATGACGTTGCCGGTAGAGGCATCGTAGCCGCCCGGTTCCATCCAGGAACGGTTTTCCTCGAACAACTCCTTGCTCAGGTTAGGCAGGAAGTCGAACAGCGGGGTAAAGCCGTATTCCTGTTCGACGATCCGATGGATCGTCATGTCGTTGACGGTGAAGCTGGTGCGCATCGTGCGGCTCCTCTGGCGCGGGTCACGGCATTGCCGGCAATCGTAACGTGCCGCCGGGGCGTTGACAAACCTCCTGGGCCGCGCGTGTGGGGGCAGCGCGTCGCCGACTCTCTTAGCCCTCCTGATCGACCCCGACGACGAGGTGGCATTCGACGATGTCGTCGCGCGGGATGCGCAGTTCTTCGAGCGGGTTGAGCTGACGCAGCACCAGCGCGTCGTTCTCCCAGCGCACGAACTGTTTGATCAGGACCGCTTGCTCGCGTTTGTAGACGACGACGTCGCGGCCGCGGATCGGCGGCTTGAACGGGTTGACATGCAATAGCCAGCCCTGCTCGTAGCGCGGCTCCATGCTGTCGCCGACCATGTAGATCGCGTAGGCGCCGCGCACGCCGCCGAGATTGGCCGGGCGCGGGGTATAGCCGATCGGCCCGTCATCGAGGAACATCTCCTGGTCGCCCCCGCCGCGCGCGGCGCTGCGGATCGGGATCGGGTCGGCTCGGGACGGTTCGGCCCGGGACGGGTCGGAGGGTGCGATCGACGCGCGGTGAAACCCGCGGGGCGCCGGGTGGAGGGAGGCACGGGGCGGGCGTCCGCGCCGCGCCGGCTCGCCGGACGCGGGCGCGTCCACATTGGCGCCGGCATGACGCAGCACCTCGTCCTGCGAGACGCCGAGAAAGGCGGCGACCTGCACCGCCTCCAACAGTTTCATCTGGCGCTCGCCCTTCAGCATGCGCGAGATCGCCGATGGCGCGAGGCGCAGGTGGCGGGCGAGATCGGCTTGCGAGCCGCCGGCCCGGTCGAGCGCCTGCTGAAACCAGATCGCGTTCATTAGCCGGGGACCTAATTGCGATATTGACATTGCTATAGTGATAATATATGACGGATGCAGCTTTGGCAAGGGGAGCGAAGGCATGCAAACCGCGACACCGGACGGCCTGGAGAAAAAGGGAGAGGGAACGGGAGACGCCACCGCGGAGGATGGGGCGGGAGAAATCGGGTCCGCAGGCTGCGCGTTTCTCCTCGGCAACGGCGAATCCGGTCCAGGTGGATCGCGGTTTTGCGACGCCCCTCGCCAGCCCGGTTCGGCCTATTGCCCGCTTCACCACGCCCTGTGCCATCTGCCGATCGGCAGCACTGCCGAGCGGCGCCGGCTGCGTGAGATCGAGGCGCTCGCCGAAGCGGTCGGCGGCAAACAGGGGGGCCATGCGACGCAGCCTTCGCCCGGTTTGTTGCGTCGGCTCGACCGGATTGCGCGGGCGTCTTCACGCCCATATCGTTCATGTATTGTTCTCAACATGCGAGGCATATCGGAGGCCGGCAATGGCGATGCATCAACCTCCTGAAAGAAGCGGCCATGGGAACGATGGCCCGTCGCCGGAACGTCGCCAGCATGGTCCGGTGGAGCGCATCGAGCGCGCGATCGGCGATGCCGCGGGTAATCCCTCGCGGCCCTATCGTGTAAATTCGCGGGCAATAGTGACCCCCTGAGGGGCGGTTTTCGCGTCCAATCGTGACCCTCTGACGCGGTGTGTCAGCGTCCCTTCCTTTTCGGCCGGTGCCGGCTGGGAAGGGTTGGGGGATGATTGCGGTGGACACGATCGGCG
>CAMATN010000208.1 GCA_945861155.1 Rhizobium sp. Q54 | reverse complement strand
CCTGATCCGGCCAATCGTTTCCACCGTTACCATCCCCGGCCACGCTCCCCGCTACAACCAGAGGGAGCATTCGACGATTCCCGGGGTGGGTCCCTATTCGGCGCTGTTCACCCCAAAAGCCGGGTCACTCTTCCACGCTGTTTTCCAGGAGACCCTCGCCAAGCCACAGCCGACGGGCGAGACGCAACGCCATTGCGCCGTTAGCGGACCCGTCGGCTTATCCAGGCAGGCAAAGCGGCGCATTTCAGCGCGGTGCGGTCAACAGCCTTCGCGCCTGCCGGGTATGCAACGCGCGATTTGCCGTTGCTAAAATCGCTCAAGATCGCGACCGTAAAGCCGTCGCCGCTGGCAATCTGGTGACTGTCGGATAAGACCGGGAAAGGTCCCATTCTATGGAATTAGGTATCTATCACGAGTTTCCAGTGCTGCCCGGGCGCAGCCAGGCCGAATGCTTCGCCGCCGGGTTCGACATCGTCGACGCCGGCGAGGAATACGGCCTCGACGTGATGTGGCTCGCGGAACTGCATTTCGCCAAACAGCGCGCCCTCGCCGCCAGCCCGCTGATCCTCGGCACCGCGATCGCGGCCCGCACCGAGAGGATCAAAATCGGGACCAGCGTGCAGGTGCTTCCGCTGGCGAACCCGCTGCGCATCGCCGAGGAAGCAGCGATCTTGGACCACGTCTCCAAGGGCCGGCTGATCTTCGGCGTCGGGCGCAGCGGGGTCGTGAAGACCTACGAGGCGATGAACATCGCGTACTCCGAAAGCAAGGACCGCGAGATCGAGTGTCTCGAGATCATCCAGCGCGCCTGGCAGGAAGACAATTTCTCGTACAAGGGCAAGTTTTATGACATCCAGGACGTCACGGTCGTCCCGCAGCCGGTGCAACGACCGACGCCCGAAATCCGTCTCGCGGCGGCGAGCGTCGAAACCTTTCCCACGGCGGGCAAAGCGGGCCAAGGCCTGTTCATATCGGCGCGGCACGAGGACGCGCGGATGTTCAAGCAGCACATCGACGTCTACCGCAAAGCCTGGACCGACGCCGGACATCCCGGAGAAGCTCCCGTCTATCTGCGTTGCCCCGGTTTCGTCGCCAAGACGGATGCGGCGGCTCAGGAGGCCTACGGGCCCACGCTGATGCAGCATTTCCAGAACCAGAGCCGCCTGCTCGCCGACTCCGCTCGGCGGCAAAACAGCCCGCCGGACCACCCGCGCTGGAAAACCTCGCAGCGTCTGACTGAAATCACATTCGAGGAAACGTTGCGCGGTTCGGTGTTCATCGGCTCACCCGATACGGTGGTGGAGAAGTTAAAAGACCTACAACGCGACATCGGGCTGTCGGGCGTGCAGTTGGAAACGAATTGCGCGGGCCTGGCCGCTCACGCGGCGGAGCGGGAGGCGATCCGGCTGCTGGCGCGGGAGGTTAAGTCGGCGTTCCGTTGAACGCCGCTTCTATCCTCCGCGAGCCCGCGTAGCGGCTTGCCGGACGTTTGAGCCCGAGATTTTCGCGCAGTGTCTTGCCCTCATATGCGGCACGGAACAGCCCGCGGCGCTGCAACTCGGGCACGACCAGTTCCACGAAGTCCTCGCACCCGCCCGGCAGATGCGTCGGTGTAATGTTGAAGCCGTCGCAGGCGCCGTTCTCGAACCACTCCTGCATGGCGTCGGCGATGTCGGACGGCGTTCCGATCTTTGCCGATCCGGTAATACCGGAACGGAGGTACAACTCACGAATAGTGGGCCTTTCCTGTCTCACCCGCTCGCGGAGTTGAGCGCTGATACTGCGTATCTCCAGCTTACCGATTGCATCGTCGGGTACCGGACCGTCGAGCGGATAGCCGGAAAGATCACCAAACGTGGTGTAGACCGAACCAAGACCGGCCAGCGGGTCGACCAGCTCCTGCAATTGATCGAACTTCGCCTGGGCTGCCGCGAGCGTGCCGCCCACAACCGGACAGAACGCCGGCATGATCTTCAGGTCGTCCGGCTCGCGGCCGTATTTCGCCATCCGCCCTTTCACATCGGTGTAGTAGACGCGCGCGGCATCGAGCGAGCCGCTGATCGCGTAAATGACATCGGCGGTCGCCGCGCCCAGTTCCCGGCCTTGCTCGGACGCGCCGGCCTGGACGATCACCGGATGGCCTTGCGGCATGCAGGCCACATTCAGGGGCCCGCGCACCTTGAAGAACCGCCCATGGTGATTGAGGACATGCATCTTTGCTTCATCGAAATAACGGCCGCTCGCCTTGTCGAGCAGTAAAGCGCCGTCATCCCAACCGTCCCACAGGCCCTTGACCACCTCGACGAACTCGGCCGAACGCGCATAACGCGTGTCATAATCCAGCGTCGTTTCCAGCCCGAAGTTTTGGGCTTCGTGCTCGGACCATGATCCGACCACGTTCCAGCCGGCGCGCCCCTTGCTGATCAGATCCAGGGTGGCGAACCTGCGGGCCAGATTATAGGGCTCGTTGTAGGTGGTGGATGCCGTCGTCACCAGACCGATGTGGCTGGTGACCATGGCCAGCGCCGGCAGCAACATTGTCGGTTCCAGCTCGATCATGTCCCGACCCGTCCGGGCCAGTGAGCCCGGCGGATTGTCGCCCTGGCGAATTCCGGCGCCATCGGCGAAGAAAATCATATCGAGCTTGCCGCGTTCAGCAGTCTGTGCGCTGCGCACGTAGTGCTCGACATGCAGCGTACAATCGGCCGGAACTTCCGGATGGCGCCAGGCGGCTGAATGGTAACCGTGGCCTCGGATCGACATGCCGATCCGCATCTTGCGCTGGTTCATGGCGGCCCCTCGCTTTTACGGCTCGATTGAAGCACGCGGCCTTGCGCGATGCGATACTGTAGACAATCGAGCGAGCGTGTGATCCCAAAGGACCCGACATCGTGACTGACGCACTTCCCATCAGCCGCTTCCCAGTCCCTGATCTCGCCAACATGCCCGAGGACATCCGAAACCGTATCCTCGCCGTGCAGGAGAAGTCGGGATTTATCCCAAACGTCTTTCTCGTGCTCGCCCACCGGCCGGACGAGTTCCGGGCCTTTTTTGCCTATCACGACGCGCTAATGGAGAAGTCGGGGAACCTGACCAAGGCCGAGCGCGAGATGATCGTCGTCGCGACCTCAAGCGCAAACCAGTGCCAATACTGCGTCATCGCCCACGGCGCGATCCTTCGCATCCGGGCAAGGAACCCCCTGATCTCGGACCAGGTGGCAATCAACTACCGAAAGGCCGACATCACTGAGCGCCAGAAGGCGATGCTCGAGTTCGCGCTCAAGGTCTCCCGCTCGGCCGAGACCGTGGGCGAAGCGGATTTCGATGTGCTGAAATCCCATGGCTTCGACGAGGAGGACATCTGGGACATCGCCGCGATCGCCGCCGTCTTCGCGCTGTCGAACCGCATTGCGAACGTAACTGCCATGCGCCCCAACGCTGAATTCTACACCATGGGCCGGAGCTGACGCGGACGGATCGCAACGTGTTCCGGGGACCGGAAAGTCGGCGGCCGGCTGGCGATCCAATCTGGCCGTTGACCCCGAGCTCGATGAGTCTGTCTTCGTCAGGTTCGCGGCGCTGACTCTGTCATTGAATACCGCGGTGCGGCCGAGGGAAGGGACATGGATGCTACCCTTATCCTCATCGCACGCAACTCCAGCATGAGGGGCTCATGACACACGCCAAACGCAAGATGCATCTCGCCATCCAGGCGGCGGCGCCGGGACATCCTGCGGGATGGCGTCTGCCCGGCGGCGAGCGGCAGGCCGGTGATGACGTCGCCCATTATCAAAAAATGGCCCGAATTTGTGAACGCGCCCTGCTCGACGTGCTGTTTCTGGCCGACTCGCCGTCCTTTACGGATGACGGCCGATCTCCGACGCGCTCGCTCGACCCCGTCGTCCTCATTACGGCATGCGCTCTCGCGACCGAGCATCTGGGGCTCGTTCTCACCGCCTCGACCACGTTCAGCCAGCCGTACAACCTTGCCCGATCGATTCTGACGCTGGACCAGGTAAGTCGAGGACGCGTCGGTTGGAACATCGTGACGACCGCAGATGCCGTCGCCGGCTTGAACTTCGGTATGACGGAAATGCCGTCAAGCGATCTGCGCTACGAGATGGCGGCGGACTTTACCGCGGCCGTTCGCGCCTTGTGGGATAGCTGGGACGATGGCGCCCTGGTCGGCGACGTCGACAGCGGTGTGTGGGCCGACATCAATCGCATCCATGCCGTGAACTATGCCGGCCGTCACTACACCACCGCCGGGCCGATGCAGGTGTGGCGGTCTCCGCAAGGGCAGCCGGTCCTGGTGCAGGCGGGCAGTTCCCCTCAGGGACGCGACTTTGCGGCGCGCGTTGCCGAGATCGTCTTCTCCATACAGACGAGATTTGAAGACGCGGTCGCTTACTACGCCGATATCAAAAACCGCGCGCGCCAGCATGGGCGCGATCCTCGGCATCTCGCCATTCTGCCGGGTTTGTCTCTGGTGATCGGCAGCACGGAAGCCGAAGCCTTTGCCCGCCTCAGCGCGCTCGATGAGCTCGCGACAGGACGCTCCAGCATCGAAGCGTTCGCTGCACGGCTTGGTGTCGATCCGGCGG
>CAMATN010000207.1 GCA_945861155.1 Rhizobium sp. Q54 | reverse complement strand
CGACGCGCGCGGGTCCCCTCCATGGACTCCGGGGACGACCGCTCCTCAACCGCCGGTGTGGGTCCCAATTGGGCGCTGATTCCGGGTCCCGCTTCCGCGCTGTTTGACAGGCCGGACGGCAGCGTCCTCGCTGTACCCGGCTATGACCCAGAGACACGTCTCCTGCTGACGCAGCCGCCACCGACGCCGGCGATACTCGATCGACCGACCAGGGCTCATGCGGAAGAGGCCGTCACATTGCTCGACGGGTTGCTCGACGATTTCCCCTTCGTTGACGCACCAAGCCGATCGGTCGCGCTGTCCGCGCTGATGACGCCGATAGTGCGAGGTGCCCTGGCCGTGGCGCCGCTGCACGCAATGCGCGCACCGACCCCGGGCTCGGGGAAATCCTATCTCGTCGACATCGCGTCCGCGATTGCTACAGGGCAGCGCTGCCCGGTGATTGCGGCAGGAAAGACCGAAGAGGAGGCCGAGAAGCGCCTGGGCGCCGCGTTGCTCGCAGGGCAACCGATCGTCTCAATCGACAATCTCAACGGCGAGCTCGCAGGCGACGCCCTTTGCCAAATGGTCGAGCGGCCCATTGTAAAGATCCGCCCGCTTGGCCGCTCCGAACTGGTGCAGATCGAGAGCCGCGCAACCGTCTACGCCACCGGGAACAACCTGCAACCTTCCGGCGACATGGTGCGTCGCGTGCTCCTCTGCTCGCTGGATTCCAACATGGAGCGACCCGAGTTGAGGCGCTTCGCTGGCGATCCGCTCGGTTTAGTGTTGGCGAACAGAGGCCGGTACATCGCCGCGGTTCTCACGATCGTGCGCGCCTACATCGTCGCGGGGCACCCTAGCCCGTGTCCGCCGCTTGCCTCCTTCGAGGACTGGTCGCTGCTTGTGCGTTCGCCGTTGGTATGGCTCGGTCGCGCCGATCCTGCCGACACGATGGAGGCCGCGCGGGCGGAAGATCCCGAGATCGCGGCACTGCGCGATGTGGTGGCGGCGTGGAAGGCGGCGATTGGAATGAAGATGCCGCGCTCCGCTGGCGAGCTGGTCGCCGAGGCCGAGACTCAGGAGTGGAAAACCGAGGGCGAGTATCACGACAAGGCGAAACCCGAATACAAACACCCGGAGCTTCGCGCCGCCTTCCTAATGGTCGCGAACGATGGTCGCAACATCAGCTCGGTGCGGCTCGGTAAATGGCTCGGGCGAAGAAAGGGGCGTCTGATCGACGGAGTGAAGATTGTCGCCCAGTCTGACACTCACGCCAAGACGATGAAATGGGCACTTACGCCGTGACGCCGCGGCGCGGGGGTGGCGGGTGGATGCAGGGGTGGTTCCAGCCCCGACACGTAAACTGTCATATGTACGCAGTAATTAGTGACAGTTTGCGCGTTATAAGTGGAGGAACACCCGCTATCCCCTGCTACCCCCGCGTGGCTTGCTTGGCGGAATACGGCGCAGTTCGCGCCGCGATGACTGCTTTCAACGCGTCCGGGATCGGCTGGCCGAGATTGCACCGAAGCACTGCGGCAGCTCGCCGACCGCACCGGTGCTGCGTAATGGCCGCAGCCCGATACTGCCGATCTGATCGCTCGGTTTCGGCAGCGCGACCCCGATGCAGCTCAGCGCCTTGCTGTTGCGCGACGGCTGCGTGTTCTCAGGCATGATACATGCGCCCGGCGGGGGTCGACCGCCGCTGCCGGCGCACCTGGGAACTCCTAAAATAGGCGATTTACGCGATGGCTAAGCCCAACAACCCCGGCGGGAATGCCGGGAAAGGTCGTCCGAAAGGCGCGCCGAACCGGGCGACGCGCGAGCTGCGAGCGCTGGCGACAGAATACACCGAGCAGGCGCTGCTCGTGCTCGCCGAGGTGATGCGAGACGGCAGGGCGCCGCATGCGGCCCGCGTCCATGCCGCGACAGCGCTACTCGACCGCGGGCACGGCAAGCCGCGCCAGGAGCTTGAGCACAGCGGGCCTGACGGCAAGGACTTGATCCCCGAGCCGGTCGAGATTGACCCCGCAAAGGCGGCGCTCGCCATGCTGACGCTCATCCGAGCCGCGGCGGAAAACGCAAAGGGCAGCCAGAGTGATGGGCGCGATGATAGGTAGATCGCGTGCAGCCACCGGAGAGCCGCAAAACAGCTAGGGATGCGGCGGATGGTGTATCCGCCCTACATCTCGCGGAGTCCGAGCGCCACCGCAGCGCAGGCCAGGGCACCGTTGCCCTGGCGCGGCCCTGCGTCGAACATTTCGGCCGAGAGCGCGGCGGCCATCGCCTCGGCCTTGGCGGCGGCGGTATCAAGAGCACGAACGAGCCCTTCAATCCTCTCGACCTGTTCGGCGAAGGCGGTTTGAAGACGGACTGGAGGTAGTGCTACTTCCAATGCGCTAAGTTCCGAAGCGTTGAATTTTCGATTTATCTGTTCTCTTGAATTATCTTTGAAATATCCACGAGATCGCAATATATTAAACATCGCCCATAAAAATCTAGCATGCGTCATGTCATGGAGTGCCCTTACCTTAAGCAAAAATGATACATGAAGACAGCCGCCAAACTCAGAGGGAACGTAGGCTGTTTTCCCAATATGATCTAGGCTCCCACTCCTCCAATTAAATAACAAATCTCCTGCACGAATTGAGTATTTTCTAATCTCTTCCGCGGAGGCAGGGTAAAATCTCCTCACTCTGCGATCGATAGATCCATCAATTAGTACATTTGAAATTGTTACGATTCGACGGCCGCCATTTTCATCGAGCAAAGTGTCCAATTTAGCGGCAGAACCGTACGAGACAGCCGCAACATCCTTCAACGGGGCTACTCGCCACCCCTTGGGATTGCTCCTGGGATCGCCGAAGGTGTCGAGGAACAGGGCGGGGATGATGGCGCGGGCTTTGGCGCGGGCGGCCTCGGCGCGGCGTCTGATCTCCGCCGCCCGGTCCAACAATTCCGCAAACCGCCTTTGCTCTTGCAGAGAAGGAAGAGTAATTCGTTGACTTAGAAAACGCTTAAATTCAAGATTTCTGATCCCTGTCGTTTGCTTCTGGAAATTTTCGGTCACTCCATTTTGATAGCTCGTATGTAGAAACCAAAACAGGAATCTGGCGTCGCAGCGGGTAGGTTCAACTCTGAGACGAGCGATGAAATTGCCGAACACATGAGGGTCGCGGTCTCCTCGAAAGAAACAGACCCGCCCCACTGGTTGCTTTGGACCACCGCCCGACTTCTCGACCAGAATGTCACCGGGAAGGAGCAACTTTCGGTCTCTATCCCTGGGTTCAACACTTTTTATCGCTAGATTTTCGAATGATAGTTCTCCGTCCGCGCGAAAATTGGTTGATCGCAGGATGCTTATGCCGTCAGCCCCAGCGTCTTTGCCCCAAATTCCCGCATCGCTGCGGACCAAAACATCCGAGACAACAACATTTTCGAGGCTCAACGTGCCGGCTCCCCAAGTTCGGCGGCGAGCGTCTCGATATCGCCGAGGATGGCCGCGGTTTCGTCGCGCAACTCGGCCAGCAATTCGCGCGGGTCGCGGTGTTCGGCGGCCTCGCGGCTTTCGGGGCGGTGGCGGGAGGCGGACAGGTTCCAGTCCTCGCGCTCGATGGAATCGGCCTCGGCGAACCACCAGTTTGCGGTCCACGGCGCGGCGGCATCGCGGGCCCGCCACTCGTCCCATAATTCCTCGCGGCTGTTGAAGGCGGCGATCAGGCCGGGCAAATCGTCGGCCTCGATCGGCTGGTCGTGGTTGGCGTCGAGCTTGAAGCCGTCATTGGCGGCATGCAGGAACATGACGCGCCGGGTTCGCCCGCCCTTGGCGAATATCAGGACCGAGGTCTTGACGCCGGAATAGGGCTGGAACACGCCGCCGGGCAGCGACAACACGGCCTCGACGCGGTTGTTTTGCATCAGGATGCGGCGCAATTCCTTGTGCGCGCCGGTCGAGCCGAACAGCACGCCCTCGGGCACGATGACGCCGCAGCGGCCATCCGGCCTCAAATTGTCGATCATGTATTTGACGAACAGCAGCTCCGTTGCGGTGCTGGTGCCGATCTTCACGTCATCGACGATGCGGTCGCGGTCGAGGCGGCCGGAAAATGGCGGGTTGGCGAGCACCACGTCATGCCCGTCGAGCGGCAGGTTCTTCTCCGCCTTGGCCTGGCGGTCGAGGCTGGTGGTCAAGACGTTGCGTCGCTGGATGCGCACGTCGGGCAGGCCGCGCAGCGCCAAATTCATCGAGGCGAGGCTGACCATCTTGCCGTCCACGTCATTGCCGTAAAAGGTCGCGGTCTGGAGCTTGCGCCATTGGCCCTGGTTGAGGCGGTCGCCAAAGCCGCGCTCGAAAATCTTGCCCTCGAATTCCGCCGTCTCGCGGCCGTTCTGCGACGAATTCGCCAGCCGGATACGCTCGTATGCCGCGACCAGGAACCCGGCCGTCCCGGCGGCGGGGTCGTAGACGGTCTCGCCGATGCGCGGATCGACCAGCTCGACGACGGCGCGGAGGATGTGGCGCGGCGTGCGGAACTGGCCGAGTTCGCCGGCCTGCTTGTAAATTCGCGGGCAATAGTGACCCCCTGAGGGGCGGTTTTCGCGTCCAATCGTGACCCTCTGACGCGGTGTGTCAGCGTCCCTTCCTTTTCGGCCGGTGCCGGCTGGGAAGGGTTGGGGGATGATTGCGGTGGACACGATCGG
>CAMATN010000206.1 GCA_945861155.1 Rhizobium sp. Q54 | reverse complement strand
CCCGTAAGCTGCCAAACCGCGATGCTTCAGTCATCATCCTGATGGACTCTGTGCTCCACCCGCGCTCCGCACCGTCGTTCTCGGCTTGCCCTTTCGCCGCTTCGTATGCTCGGTGAATTATCTGAGCCGCCCGTTCCAGCGCATCCCCGCTGGGGGCGGCCTGGGAGCGCAGTCGGGCGATTTCAGCTTCCAATGCGCCGCGTCTTGCTACCTCTAACGCCTTCGCATCGCGACACCGATCACGTTCGCCAGTTAGCCGGGCGATCTCCGCGCCGCGCTCGTCGATCAGATCGTCGCCGTCTTCCAAACAGACGTGTGACGATACGCTGGGGCTGTGCTGGCGCCGGATGTCGGCCAGCCGTGCGTCGCTATCGGGCGCGGTCATCGGGGCCTCCTGCGTTCCAAAAGCGCATGAACACCCGCCAGAGCACCGGCGCGCCCAGCGCGATTATCGGCAGCAACGCCAGAAGATATTCCGGGTGCCTCATCGGGAGCCTCCTGCCGAACGCTGCAGGAACACCCCGGCGTCGGCTGTGTCGGCATTGTGTCTAAGTTCGATCGCAAACGGTGCGTTTGTTCTCGATTCGGCGACCCTGGCCGGGTGGTGGTGAGGCTTCGGTTCCGTCGCATCCGCGTCCCTGCCGTTCGATGTAGGCGACCAGGTCGGCCGGCTTGAAACGCCGCCGGGTCCCGACCAGGACATAGCGCAGCCTGCCCGCCTCGATCTCGTCAAGCAGCGTCTGCCGGCCGATGCCGAGGGCCGCGCATGCCTCGGTCTGCCGGACCAGCAGCCGGCCGCGCGCGATGGCGTCCACGCGATCGGCGAGGGTGGCGTCAGGCATCGGGCTCAGCCTTGATCGCGATGCCGAGCAACGCCGCCGCCTCGCGGATCGTCTCGGCCGTCATGTTGGGCGGTCGCCGGTACGTCACTTTCTGGTTCAGCGCCGTCCATGCCGCATCGGCTTGGCGCTCAGCTTCGTAGTGATCTAGCGAGAAATAGCATCGGCCAGGAGATTCATACCCTCCGCCATCGACGACAAGGGTGTGCTTGTTGATCCGCATTGCGGCGCGCCCGCCGGTGGTGTGAGCCCATACCCTGCCGACACGCTCGATGGTGTACTCGGCAAATTGGACGGTCTCTGCCCGGCTCCGGCTGCGCAGGAACAGCAGCGTTTGGCCGGGGTGTAGCTCGGTGGCGGCGACCGTCATCGATCGATCGCCAGATTGCCGCGCACCCAAGCCTCGCGCTGGGCTTGCCACATGGCCTCTCGTTCCTCCGGGGTCATGTCGGCCACGATCGCCCGAGAGGCGGCAAGCAACGCCCCTAGCTCGGGCCGTAGTGGCGATGGCGTGCGTGTTCGGCGCGCGGCGTGCATTTCCAGGGTTTGCCGCGCGATCTCCTGCGCATCGCCATCGCCTCCGGCAATAATTTCAAGCGTCTCGCGACAGGTCGGAATAGCGTCGTCGGCCACCGCCGTCAGCGTGTCGATCAGCGCGAGGAAGTCAGCGCGGGCGGCGGCGTAGGAGACGGCACTGCCCGGCGTCCAGCGCGTGGCAAGCTCGTCAGCCGCATCCATGAACCGCCGCATCGTGGCGAGGGCCGCGGGGGTCATTGCCCGGCCTGTGCTTGGCGGGCGCGAAGCGCGGCTATGCAGAGTGCGAGCGCCGGGGTTTTCGCCTCAGTTTGAAACTGCTCAGTCTCTAATCCCCGCGTGCGCTGCGACGGTATCCAGAGCCGGGCCGCGCCTTCGGTAAAGGGCGTGCCGATCCATTCGACAAACCAAGCCCATCCCTCCGGTATGAGGGTTAGAGCGCCATCGATCGATGTTGTGTAACCAGGGGCAAACATAGTCGCGTGGATTTCTCTGCCGTTTGGCGCGATCCTCCAATCAGGATGATGTCCCGCGGGCCAACTCTCGATTTGATCCCAAATCGCGATATCGAGTTCCTCGCTACCCTCGGTTGCGGCCTCTAGCCGGGCGATCAGGTCATCGGTCATGGCTCAGGCTCCCACTTCGCGCACGCCGGCGACCGAACCAGGATGTCGGTGGCCCGCCCGCCGGTCCATTTGGTCTGCGACGCGTCGCATTTGTGGTAATTCTTCGCGTGGACCACGATCGCCTCATGCGCGCACGATCCGCACGTCTCGCCGGCCGGGCCGGTGCCGGGCGTGGCCGCGTAGCCTCGCGGGGTCGGCTCTTTGCGGGTCGCCTTCCGGCGCTCGGCCGGCGTCATTGCTGGGCCGTCCGGGATCAGCGGCTGCGGATTGCCGAACAGGTCGGGGGTCATCCCGCTTTCCCCGCAAGCGCCGCCCGCACATCGTCGTGCATCGCCGGTGCGCCGGCCTTCAGCTTGCTGAGCCCGTTCTCGTTGGACATTCGGATTAGAGCCATCCTCGATCGGTCGCCCGGCGCCTCGGCGATCATCGCGATCAGCTGCCGCCCGAAGTAATCCAGATCGCCAGCGCTCGGATCGCGCGGCAGCGGCACCGTCAGGTTCTCGGCCGGCGGGTCGCCGAGAAGATCGGCAGGATCAGAACGGGATGCAGTTGTCGTCGCATTCGGGCCAACGCTCGAAATAGGGGCCGCCGATGCCGCCGTGGCCGTTGTGGCAAAAGGGCGCGCTGTGTCATCCGCTGGCGCGCTGTGCGTGCGTTCCGTCTCAGCCGGCCTCACGGCAGAGTCGCGGCTTTCGCTCGCTGGCGGGGCTGTTTGGGACTCTGCCATCGCTGTCGGCAACTCGGCGGCCATCATCTCGGTCTCCCCTTGCCACTGATCTAGGGTCGCCGCAGCAACCCCCTCGTCCGCCGCGCCAGCTGAGCCCAGCTTTCCTTTCGTTAAACCGGCGGACGAGGGGGTGTTGGTTTCGTTAAGCGGCGGCAGGCCGAAGGGGTCGAGGTCCGCCCGCAGATCGCGATAATAGTCGGCGAGGCTGGCGGCTAAATCGTGTCGGCCGTCCTCCCGTAATTGCTGGATCGCGTGTGCATTGTTCTCGCCGGCCGCCTGTAGCAATGGCCGGCCGCGCTTGGCAGCGTCGCCGAGGATAACCCGCAGCGCCTGCTCGGCCCGGTCGGCAGTCGCGAATTCGTGTTCCTCGCCATCAACGTCGACGACGAGATAGGACGGCTCCGGCTCGCGCTCGGCTATCTGGCGCTGCGGCTCGGGCTCGGGTTCCGGCAGCATGAGCCCGGCAGGCGCATCGAGCACCGCGGGCTCGTCGGCGCGATCGAACAGGGCCTCGTATTCAGCCGACTGCGGCGCGGACTTAGCGCACCGGCGCAGCACCGTCTTTTTTGCGCCCTCGCCCCAGAACGTCCGCCACATGAGACTGTCTTTGGCGCGGCTCTGGTTGCGCGTGTTCTCGATTTCCTTCTTCGACATCACGTCGCGAAGAACCTCGCCGCTTTTCAGCGTGACGATGGCGTAGGCGCCGACGGCCTCGCCGCGGTCTTCACCGAGTCCCGGCGGCTCATGGACGATGCCCGCGTTGTCGCCGAGCTGGTATTTGAAGTGATCGTTCTTGTGGACGACCTCGGCGATTGCCGACAGCACGTCGCCCGAGTTACGCATGCGCTTCCGAATGCCGGCGACCATCGGCATGTAGGTTACTGCGTCAATCCGGCGCTCAACGTCGAGCCCGGTGTTCGGGTCGCGCTGCTTGACCTTTGTGCTGTAGACGACCAGCGCGGCCTCGCGCCCATCGGGGAACAGGCCGTCGCTCGCGCACTTCACCGCGGCGGTAAACAGCGTCCGGCGGTTCGCGTAAAGCAGGTCGGGATTGCTGCTGACGGCGGTGATCAGCACGCGCTTGAACTTCTCGACCGACACATGCGACGGCAGCGCCTGTTGCAGGTTCGGCCCGTAGGCGTCGAGCTCGCCCTGGAAAGCGTTTGTCGGCGCCGCCGCGATCTCCCTACCGCCTGACATTTGCCGCCCCCAATTCAACGCTCGCCTTCAGCCCCGGTATTTCCACGCCGCGATCCACCGCGTCGACGCCAATCGAGCGGAGGTACGATCCCACGATGGTCCGAAGCGCCTGCAACAAGTTCCCGCTCAATCCGGGCTGCTTCAGCATCCAGCCAAGCAGCTTGCGGGGATCCTCGATCTCGAAAGCGATGTCGCGGCGCCGCGTGACCTGGCCGAGGTGCGACCGGATCGGCTCTGGCCGGATTGCCTCGGCGCGCTGCGCCAGCCGCTCGGCCTCGTCCTCGGCCTTCAGCGCTTCCAGTTCGGCCGCGACCGAGCCCTTGCCCTCGGCGGCCTTTTCCTCCGCCGCGCGCCGGGCCGCCGCCGCCTCTTCCTCGCGCTGGCGCTGTTCCTCGCGGAGCCGCTGACGCTCGATCGCCGCCTCCCGCTCACGCTTGTCGTCGTATGCCGTCAACATGCCGCGCAGCCCGCCCTTTCCGTTGTCGCCCTGGCGCGCGATGACCACGGGGCGCATGACGGAGCCAAATCGAGCGTCGATCAGCCGCTTCGCTTCGAGATAGGGCCGGCCCGTGCGGTCCCGCGCGTCGTCTATTTCCTTCTCGAATGCCCGCATAAGGGCGGTTAGGTCGGTGACCTTGGCCGCGCTGTCGTCATCGAGGATCACCGCGGTGCGCGCGATGTCGAGCAGCTGCGCCTGGCGCGCCAGGAACGGGGCGAGGTCTTCGTCAAGCGTCTCGGCGAGCGGAGGTTGATTGTGCAGTCGGCCCGGCGACGCC
>CAMATN010000205.1 GCA_945861155.1 Rhizobium sp. Q54 | reverse complement strand
CGGGCTCCTCAGGATGAGGTTCTTTCTCAATGCCATCAATGACATACCCTCATCCTGAGGAGGCGCGAAGCGCCGTCTCGAAGGACGCGGGATCGTGTTGCAGCCGGTCTTTTGCCGTTCGCTGGATTGATACACAAGCTCTGAGGAGGCCGCGTAGCGGCCGTCTCGAAGGACGCACTGCCATCTGTCCGAGACCTTATTCCGCGGCGGTTCGAAGTTTGCGGCTCCAAGTGTTTGGGTTTGCGCATAGTCTCACTTCATGAACGATGTTTCCGAACATGCCCGCGCCAAGCCGACGATCGTGCGGCCGCGCGATTCGGCCTCGCTGATCCTGTTGCGCGGCGAAGGGCGCGACCTCGAACTACTGGCCGGACGGCGGCCGGGCCATGTGCGCTTCATGCCCGGCGTATGGGTGTTCCCCGGCGGCGCGATCGACCCCGAGGATAAGAAGCCGTGGCGCGTCGAGGCCGGCGGCGAACACCTGCCGCCGCGCCTCGTGCGCTCCGCCCGCGCCGCTCTGCGCGAGACCTGGGAAGAGGTCGGCGTGCTGGTCGGCCGCCGCGATCCGGCCGGCCCGCCGGCACAAGCCGTCGCGCACGGCCTCACCCCGATCGAGGCGGCCTATGCCGAGCAAGGCGTCACCGCGGCGATCGAAACCCTGACCTATATCGGCCGCGCGATCACCCCGACCCCGGTTTTCCGCCGCTTCAACACCCGCTTTTTTCTCGCCGACGGCAGCGCCGTGATCGGTGAACCCGTATCCACCGACGAACTCGAGGATGTCGGCTGGCATCCGATCGCCAGCCAGAAAATGACGCCGTTCCGCGATGTGACCGAGTTCATGCTGAAGCGGGCAATCGCGGTGCGCGACGGCAGCGCGCCGCCCGACGTGCCGCTGTTTTGCTCGGCGCGCAACAAGCGGCGGGTCCTGGTGTGCCGCGAGGCCGTAATCGACCTGTAGGTTTCCCGCAGCGGCGGGTCACGCCAGCCAGCGCTTGCGCCGGCGGTAGAACTTGACGTCGCGATAGCTCTTGCGACCTGACGCGGACAGGCCGAGATAGAATTCCTTGACGTCTTCGTTCGCACGCAGCGCGGCGGCGGCGCCGTCCATCACGACCCGGCCGTTTTCGAGGATGTAGCCGTAGCCGGCATAGCGCAGCGCCACATTGGTGTTCTGCTCGGCGACCAGAAAACCGACGCCGGTATCGGTGTTGAGCCGGGCGACGATCTCGAAGATTTCCTCGACCAGTTGCGGCGCGAGGCCGAGCGAGGGCTCGTCGAGCAATACCAAGCGCGGCCGCGCCATTAGCGCCCGCCCGATCGCCACCATCTGCTGCTCGCCGCCCGAGGTGTAACCGGCGATCGCGCGCTGGCGGGTCTTGAGGCGCGGGAAATATTCGTAGACCCGGTCGAGGTCCGCGGCGATCGCGGCGCGGCCGTCGCGGCGCGTGTAGGCGCCGGTCAGCAAATTCTCCTCGACGGTCAGATGGGCGAAGCAATGCCGCCCCTCCATGACCTGTATGAGGCCGCGCCGCACGACATCGGCCGCGTCGAGCCGGTCGATGCGCGTCCCCTCGAATGTCACCGAGCCCTTGGTGACCTCGCCCCGTTCGGCGCGCAGCAGGTTCGAGACCGCCTTGAGGCTCGTCGTCTTGCCGGCGCCGTTGGCGCCGAGCAGAGCGACGATGCCGCGCTCGGGCACCGCAAACGACACGCCCCGCAGCACCAGGATGACGTGGTTGTAGATGACCTCGATATTGTTGACCGCCAGCAGCGGCGCCGCCGTGCCATCAGTTGCCGCCGTCATTGGTCGACGGCGGAATGCGCTCCGCTTTTCCGCCCTACTGAACCGATTCTCCGTCGAGTGCGGCGGGGGTAGGGCGGAAAAGCGAAGCGCATTCCGCCAATCTCAGCTCTGCTTGCAGCCATCAGTCGCCAGGTTCTTGTCTGTCGCGTATTTCTTGGCTGCCGCCTCGACCATCGGGCGCACTACCTTCTGGTCGGACGGAATCCAGTCCGAGACGAATTTCCAGGCCTTGCCGTCCCATTGATGGACCCGCGCCTGGCTGGTCCCGGCATGGTTCTGGCAGGTCACCTTGACCGGCCGCAGCAACCCCTCGAACCCGAGCTTGGCGAGCTTGTCGGCCGGTAAATCGAGGTTTTCGAGGCCCCAGCGGACCTGCTCGCCGGTCAGCGGCTTGTTGCCGAACCTGCCCTGCGCGACCCGCACCGCCTCGACCGCGAACAGCGCGTTGATCATGCCGCGATTGTACAGCACGCTGCCGACATCCTTCTTGTCGGCGACGCCGATGTTCTTGTCGTAGAGGTGCTTGAACACATCGGCATGCACCGGGAAGTTCGACCCCGTCGGGTTCAGCGCCAGTGCCTTGTAGCCTTTGGCGGCGTCCTCGGCGGGCACCGTGTCCGCTTCGGCGCCGGCCCACCACACGCCGAGCATCTTTTCGCGCGGATAGGCGACCGCGGCGGCTTCTTTGAGCGCGGTCGAGTTCATCACGCCCCAGCCCCACAGCAGGACGAAATCGGGCTTGTTCTGTCGGATCTGCAGCCAGGTCGCCTTCTGCTCGACCCCGGGATGCGTCACCGGCAACAATTCGACCTCGAAACCGTGCGTTTTCGCGAGCGCCTGCAAGACCGGGATCGGCTCCTTGCCGTACGGCGAATCGTGATAGACGTGGGCGATCTTCTTGCCCTTGAGCTTGTCCCAGCCGCCGAGCTCCTTGGCGAGGTATTCGATCTGGATCGCGCCGGCGTCCCAATAGGTGCCGAGGATCGGGAAGGCCCAGCGCACGACATTGCCGTCGGCGCTCTCGCTGCGGCCATAGCCGCTCGTCAGCAACGGGATCTTGTCGGCCGGCGCCTTGTCCATCAGCGCATAGGTGATGCCGGTCGACAGCGGCACGAACAATGCCGCGCCGGTCGGGCCCTTGCCCTTCAGCCGCTCGTAGCATTCGACGCCGCGGTCGGTGGCGTAGCCGGTCTCGCATTCCTCGGTCGTGATCTTGACGCCGTTGATGCCGCCGTCGCGCTGGTTGACCAGCTTCAGGTAATCGGCATAACCGTTGGCGAACGGGATGCCGTTCGGGGCATAGGCGCCACTGCGGTAGACCAATGCCGGGAAGAACTGCTCGTTTTGCGCGAGCGCGGCTCCGGTCATCGCGGCGAGGCCGGCCAGCGCGGCAAACAGCCCGGCGATCAGCAACTTCGGCATATTCATCCTCCCGGAGATTTGGCGCGAGCCTAGCACGCCCGCATCAATGCGGGAACGGCCACAGCCGCGTAGGGCGGAAAAGCGAAGCGCATTCCGCCGATGCGGGCGCGGCGGGCGTGGCGGATTACGCTGCGCTGATCCGCCCTACGGCCGGCTCAATGCGGGAACGGCCACAGCCGCAGCTTCTCGCGCAGGATCGCCCACAAGCGCGCCAGTCCGCGCGGCTCGACGATCAGAAAAAACACGATCAGCGCGCCGAAAATCATCTGCTCGAGGTGCGAGATCATCGCGGTCGACAGCGGGATGCCGAGCGCGTTCGGCAGCTGGTTCAAAAAGATCGGCAGCATCGTGATAAAGGCCGCGCCGAGGAACGCGCCCGCGATCGAGCCGAGCCCGCCGATCACGACCATGAACAACAACTCGAACGAGCGGTCGATCGAGAAGGCAAGCGGCTCCCACGACCCCAGATGCACGAACGCCCACAAAGCGCCCGACACGCCGATCACAAACGAGCTGACGGCGAAGGCCGAAAGCTTGGCGCGCAGCGGGCTGATGCCGATGATCTCGGCGGCGATGTCCATGTCGCGGATCGCCATCCACATCCGCCCGATCCGGCCGCGCACGATGTTCTTGGCGGCGAGCGCGATCACGCATAGGAGGGCCAGGCAGAACAGATAGCTCCCGGCCGGGTGGTCGAGCCGCAGCCCGAACAGCTGGAGGGTCGGCGCCGATACCGAGCCCGACGGCGCATAGCCGGTGAACCACGGGATGCGGATGAACATCCAGTCGAAAAAGAACTGCGCCGCCAGGGTCGCGACCGCGAGATAATAGCCCTTGATGCGCAATGACGGCAGGCCGAACAGGAGCCCCGCCGCCGCGGCACACAGCCCGCCGAGAACAAAGACGACGATCAGGTTCAGCCAGGGGAAGTGCAGCGCGATATTGAAGGAGGCGTAGGCGCCCACGGCCATGAACGCGGCGCTGCCAAGCGAAATCTGGCCGCAATAGCCGACCAAGAGGTTGAGGCCGATCGCGCCGATCGCGAGGATCAGAAACGGGATCAGGATCGCCCGCAGCATGTATTCGCTCGCCACGAACGGCACGACGAGAAAAGCGACGAGCACGATCGCCCACACGACCAGCCGGTCCTGGCGGATCGGGAACAGTGCCTGGTCGGCGGCATAGCTGGTGCGGAACTGGCCCGCCTCGCGATAGATCATCGTTCTGACCCACAAAAAAACAACGCTTTAACGCAAAGGACGCGAAGGACACGCAATACGGAGGGCAAGAGTTGCTGGCGCTTCGCGCCGATACGTCCCCTTCGCGTCCTTTGCGTTAAGGAAACACTGAGCAATGCCGGCGCGGCTGATGGTTTGGCGATGCGGGCCTAATTTCTGGCCGCGACGCGCCGGGTAACGGCATCAATCGGCGGAAATCGGGGTTGTTTTTGTGTTTTCCTGTGTTGTTTTAGGGATCGAGACGG
>CAMATN010000204.1 GCA_945861155.1 Rhizobium sp. Q54 | reverse complement strand
TTTCGCCGATTGCCGGTATCGAAATAGGTCGACTCTCGTAGTCGCCGCTACCGTGGTCGTGATTGGCGTGTCCGATTGCGCCCGTGATGCGGCGGGCGTGATCAACGGGAGCGCCGGTTAAAATTTCTAACGGCGCGCAGGGCAGAAGCGGAAACCACTCGCTCGGAAGGCCGGAAGGATGCACAGGCCAGTAATGTCGCGTGAAACACGACGCGCAGACCGCCGGTAGCGGCGGTCTTGGGCGCTCCGGCCCATCCTATACCGCGGGGCTGCTCGCATCGACCGTGCACGGCCAGCCGCGCGATCGCGATATCGATGCGATCCCGGGAAGCCCGCCCGACATGCGGCGGCTGTTGCCGGGCTGCAGCTTTGCGCCGCGCTGCCCCAGGCGGATGCCCGCTTGCCGCGAGGCCGTCCCCGAGCCGCGTTTCCCGGGGATGTCCCGCCTTGTGTTGAAATTTGCTTGGCAGGCATCACTGGATGAGGAGGCTATGCGGCCTTGGCCTGCTGTTCAAGGTTGGTGTTGATGGCGTTCTTGGCCTGATGGGCAGCCAGGGCGGCCCGCAGGATCGGAAGTTGCTTGTAGGCCTTGAGGCGGCGGAAGCCCTTGGCGGCCTCCATCACGCCGGCCGCGGTCCAGCGCAGCGCCATCTTGGCATCGCGCCAGCGCGGGCGAAGCCTTCTTCGCCCTGTTTTGACGTTGCGGCAGACCTGCCGGATGGTGCCATTCATGTTTTCGATGATGTTGGTGCAGGCGAGCGAGCGGCGCAGCTCGACCGGCAGGCCGAGACGGGTGACGGTGAGGATTTCGTCGAGACCCTCCAGGATGCTGGCGGAGACGCCGGGGGCCTCGCGTTCCAGGCGGCGGGCGAGATTCTTGATCAGCCGCTCGGCCTTGTCAGCGTCGTCCAGTTCCCACGCCTGGCGCAGCGCCTTGCGCATGCCGGCATGCAAGGGCTTGGCAAGGCGCTCGGTGATGTTGCGGGCCTTGTGGACCTGGCAGCGCTGGATCGGCGTGTGGCGGCCGAAGGTCTTGCGGATCGCCTTGGACAGCGCCTTGGCTCCATCGACGACGAAGAGGCGGCAGGCCGTCGGGTCGAGGCCGCGGCCGACCAGGTTGTCCAAGAGAGCCTGCACCACGGCGGCATTCTCGGTTGCCCCTTCGATCACGCCCAGCGGGGAGAGTGTCAGGTATTTTGTGTAAGTGGGAGCCGTGAGACACTTTATGTTGTAGAGGGGATCACGGATCATGGCACAGGCGATCAGGGACGAGCTCATCGAGGAGCTGCTGCAAGGGTACGGCTCGCCGGCGGATTTGCTCGGCGAGGAAGGGCTGTTCAGGGAGCTGAAGAAGCGGCTTCTGGAACGCGCGCTGGGCGCCGAGCTGAGCGAGCATCTGGGATACGAGAAGGGCGATCCGGCCGGCCGGGGAACCGGCAATAGCCGCAACGGGCATTCGAGCAAAACCGTGCTCGGCGATGATGGCGCGATCGAGATCGCCGTCCCGCGCGACCGCAACGGCAGCTTCGAGCCGCAGATTGTCAGCAAGGGACAGACCCGGCTCGACGGTTTCGACGACCGCATCATCAGCCTCTATGCCCGGGGGCTCTCGGTCCGCGAGATCCAGGGGCATCTCTTGGAGCTTTACGGGGTCGAGGTTTCCCCCGATCTGATCAGCCGGGTCACCGACGCGGTACTCGAGGAGGTTCGGGAATGGCAGAACCGGCCGCTTGACCCGGTCTATCCGGTGATTTTCTTCGACGCGCTGCGGGTCAAGATCCGCGACGAAGGCCTGGTCCGCAACAAGGCCGTCTACGTCGCGCTCGCGCTCAACGGCGAGGGCGAGAAGGAGGTGCTGGGGCTGTGGATCGAGCAAACCGAGTGCGCCAAGTTCTGGCTCAAGGTGATGAACGAACTCAAGACCCGCGGCGTGGGCGACGTCCTGATCGCCGTCGTCGACGGGCTCAAGGGTTTTCCCGACGCGATCGGCGCGGTGTTCCCGCTGACCACGGTGCAAACCTGCATCATCCATCTGATCCGCAACTCGCTGGCTTTCGTGTCGTGGAAGGACCGCAAGCTGATCATGCCCGATCTGAAGGCGATCTACCGGGCCGAGACAGCCGACGCCGCGGCCGCCGAACTGGATGCCTTCGAGGCCGAATGGGGCAAGCGATATCCGGCGATCGGCCAGGCCTGGCGCCGCGCCTGGGAGCACGTGGTGCCGCTGTTTGCCTTCCCGCCGGCGATCCGCAAGATGATCTATACGACCAACGCGGTGGAGAGCCTCAATCGGTCCTTGCGCAAGATCATCAAGACCCGCGGCAGCTTCCCGACCGACGAGGCGGCGCTGAAATTGCTGTTCCTGGCGATCCGCAACGCCGGGGTCCATTGGCGCCGGCCGATTGAATGGACCGCCGCGGTGGGGCAATTTGCCATCCTGTTCGGCGATCGTTTTGAGCCTTCAGCGCGCTGAAGGCTCAAAACGATGAGACACGGCTCGCCTTACACAGATAATCGGACACTCCCCCAGCGGGTGCTTGTCGCCGGCGCCGTCGATGCCAACCGCGCCCACCAGCATCAGCTCGTCGTCCATGTGCATACCGTCGATCTGGATGATCAGCAGGTCCAGTTCGGACAGGTCGGCCGCCATCCATTCCTTCATGCGCTCCGCCGACAGCGCCACGAACCGGCGCGATACCGCCGACTTCGACACGCCCGAACCCTTGGGCGCAGGCACGTCGCCTGTCGGTAGACGGACCGCGCGGCCGAACTTGCGCGTCGAGACGTTGATCAGCATCAGGTTCAGCGCCCACTGGCCCAGCAGGTCCTCGGACTGGGCCGTCTCCCAGCTCGGCAAGGCGATCTGCCACCCCCGGCCTCCGCCGGGACAGGCTTGCGGGCGCGCACACGAGGGCGTTCGATCTCGACCTTGCCGCCATGGAAGCCGATCTTGCCCTTGGTCTTCCCCCAGCGGTGCCCGTCCTTGCCGGCGGCGCGGCCATAACGGGGGCCGCACAGCCGGGCCGCATCCTCCTCCATCATGGTGGCCAGGGTGGCGATGCCTGCCGTCAGGCAGAAACGCTCGAAGCTCGCTCCGACCTCCTGCCAAGCCTGTTCGACGATTGCCACCGGGACGACGGCGGCCAATGTGGTAGATTTCATCATGGCGTTGCTCTCCTGCGCGAATTCAGCACCCCGAGCCTAACGGCTCAAGGCGGGCAACGCCTGCCCTCCTATTTCAACATCGACCGGGACATCCCCCGTTTCCCGGAGCCCGGGCACATGGCCGCGTGCCTGACCGTCCCAAGCCCCTCGCCTGCAACTGAGGTGCCTAACTCCGCCCCATCACGCAACCCGCGCCTGGTGCGAGACCGAGGCCGGGATGTTGCCGAGCAAGGCCGACGGGTCGGCGTCGTGCCGATGGGGAAAGACCTCGATTTCTCGATCGCTCACCAGCACCGAAAAGGCTCCCCAATGGGAACTGTGCGGCAAGGCTGGAGCGCGGAGTGGAGTACGGTGGAGCATGTGATAATGGGACCCTCAAGCTTATCGGAGACGGCGCGGATGATCAGTTCACCGGTGGAACCTATAGCGGCCCGATCGGCAGCCTCGGCACGAAGATTTTGGCCGCTAGCGAGGGATTGAACCGATGTAGCAAACCCTCTTCCATCAGCCGTTCCGCGGCCACGTAGTTGCCGGCGCGCACCTTGTCGCCGATCAGCGCTTCGACGTCGGGGCGCAGGATGCGGAACCTCTCGTTGACCCAGCTTGCATGCTTGTCCGGCTGCTCGATGTAGCTGACGAGCTCGGCGAGGGCCGCATCCAACTCCTCTTTTGTCGTGGCGAGATATCCCTGCAAGGACCCCGCTACCGTCAGAGCAGCAATCGTATCGAGGTTCGGGTTCTTGGCGAGTGCGACGGCAACTTGGCGTGCGGCTTCCCGCCCAAAGCCGCTTTTCTCCATGCTCCTGATCAGATCCGTGAAAAAGCTCGGCTGAATTTGCTGCGCATTCCCGTGCGCCGCCAGGGTCATGGCAATGGCTTGGCGCTCGTTGGCGAACGACGGAGCAGGCGCTCGCCCCTCGGGAGAGGGAAGCGGGGCTCTCACCGGAATCCCGGGCGGCTCGGTTATCGGCTCGGGAGGTCGGGCGGTAAAATTATGCACCACAATGCCGGCCCCGAGAAGTGTCAGACCGGCGGTGGCGTATCTGATTGATGACTTCATCGTCCTCGTCCCATACCGGATCTCGGTTCGCGCCGCGGACCGGCCGGCCGCGCCCGACGTCGACCATCAGGTCACGGTCGGTGAGTTCTATCGCGAGCTCCTCGCCGAAGATGTGAAGCGCGACACGGTGCGTCCAGTTGAGGAGGCATGTCCAGGCGAAGTTGGCGATAGCGCCGCTCGCGAAGGAGAGGCTTGCCGTGCTGGCGGTTGCCACATCGAAGCCCGGAAAGGCCGCGCGCGGGGTGTGGCCGGCGGGAGCCCATAGACTGGAAAACAGCGTGGAAGAGTGACCCGGCTATTGGGGTGAACAGCGCCGAATAGGGACCCACCCCGGGAATCGTCGAATGCTCCCTCTGGTTGTAGCGGGGAGCGTGGCCGGGGATGGTGGCCGATTGCGGGCGCTACGACGGCATAAGGAAGGTCGCCTGATGGAACGCCATGAGATCCTCGAAGCCATGACCGAACTGAAGCTCTACGGCATGCGCGCCAGCTTCGACGAGATCGCCGGCAAGGGGCTCGCCCGACGCGACGAGC
>CAMATN010000203.1 GCA_945861155.1 Rhizobium sp. Q54 | reverse complement strand
CGCGCCGCGTCTGCCTCTTCTTGCCGGCGTATTCCGCTTGCGAAAAGCTCCCCTGGCGCTGCATCGTCCCGCCCCTTGGTCTCCATCCCCACAGCAGATTCTACCCGATGCGAGTGGCGGAATGCGCCTTATTTCAGTGTTTCCCTAGCCGCATTTCGAATAGGCGCAGCTCGTGCACTGGTCGCAACCTTCGAGGCGGATCAGCGCCGCCTCGCCGCATTTGGGGCATTGTCTGAGGCGCGGCCCGGCAAGCCCGAGAGCGGGTCCGGGCGGCCGGTCCGGCCGGTCCGGGTCGAAATTCATCACCTGCGCGTCGACCGCCCTTGCGCTTGCCGGGCCGTGATGCGGGTGCTTTGACGGCAGGAAGCCGATCTCGATCATGTGGCGCTCGATCACCTCGCCGATCGCGGCGAGCAGCGAGGGGACATATCGGCCCTCCATCCAGGCGCCGCCGCGCGGGTCGAACACCGCCTTCATCTCCTCGACGACAAACGACACGTCGCCGCCGCGCCGGAACACGGCGCTGATCATGCGGGTCAGCGCCACCGTCCAGGCGTAGTGCTCCATGTTCTTCGAGTTGATGAAAATCTCGAACGGCCGCCGCCGCCCGTCCTGGATGATGTCGTTGAGGGTCAAATAGAGCGCGTGCTCGCTGTCGGGCCAGCGCACCTTGTAGGTCTGGCCGGGCAGGGCCTCGGGGCGCGACAGCGGCTGGGTCATGTAGACGACCCCGCCGGCCTCGTAGACATCGGCGGGTCTCTGAGCGGGCACGGGCGCCGGCAGCGGCAGTTCGGTCTGACGCGCGGGTAGGCGCGGCGGCAGCGGCTGCTCCGCGGCAGTCTCGGGACGCGCCTCCAGCACCGCGCCGGTGACCTCGTTCGGCCGATAGGTCGTGCAGCTTTTGCAGCCCAGCGCATAAGCCTGGGCATAAACGCCCTTGAAGCGCTCGAACGGAATGTCGACCGGCACGTTGATCGTCTTCGAGATCGAGCTGTCGATATGGCGCTGCACCGCCGCCTGCATCACGACATGGTCTTCGGGCGCCAGGGTTTGGGCGTCGACGAAGTAATCCGGCAGCGGCGCGCTGTCGCCCTTGAGCCGTCGGTAGGCGCGATAGGCGTAGTCGCTGACCTCCTCCTCGCGCCGCGTGCCGTCGGGCATCAGCACGTTTCGGGTGTAGCGGAAGCTGAACACCGGCTCCAATCCCGACGACACGTTGTCGGCGAACAGCGAGATCGTGCCGGTCGGCGCCACCGAGGTCAGCAGCGCGTTGCGGATGCCGTGTTTGGCGATTGCGTCGCGGATGTCCGGGTCGAGCCCGGCGACGGTCTCGCCGGCCAAATACTGGTCGCGGTCGAACAGCGGGAAGGCGCCCTTTTCGGCGGCGAGCGCGGTCGAGGCGAGATAGGCGGCGCGCTTGATCGCGCCGAGCCACGCCTCGGTCGCCGCGACCGCCTCGGGCGCGCCGTATCTGATGCCGCACATGATCAGCGCGTCGGCGAGCCCGGTGACGCCGAGCCCGATGCGGCGCTTCTGCCGCGCCTCGTCCTGCTGCTGCGGCAGCGGAAAGCCCGAGATGTCGATGATGTTGTCCATCATGCGCACCACATCGGGGACGAGCCC
Source organism: Rhizobium sp. Q54 (assembly GCA_945861155.1). Taxonomy (GTDB): domain Bacteria; phylum Pseudomonadota; class Alphaproteobacteria; order ATCC43930; family CGMCC-115725; genus DATARH01. The sequence goes on along the minus strand of CAMATN010000203.1, from coordinate 3,226 downwards.
GGCCAGCCCCTCCGCGTCGAGCCGCGCCTGCGGCGTGAACGGCTGCTCGACGAAGCGCGCCAGATTGAGCGAGCCCAGGAGGCACGCGCCATAAGGCGGCAGCGGCTGTTCGCCACAGGGATTGGTAGCGTCAATCCTCTCGCAATACCATAGGTTGTTGCGGCGGTTGATGCGGTCGATAAAGATCACGCCCGGCTCGGCGTAGGCGTAGGTCGCGCGCATGATCTTGTCCCACAGCTCGCGCGCCGGGAGCACCTTGGCGACGGCGCCGCCAAAATGCAGTTCCCAGGGCGCGTCCTCGGCGACCGCCCGCATGAACGCGTCGGTCACCAGCACCGACAGGTTGAACATGCGCAAGCGGCCGGGCTCGCGCTTGGCTTCGATAAAGGCCTCGATGTCGGGATGCTCGCACGACAAGGTCGCCATCATCGCGCCGCGGCGATAGCCGGCGCTCATGATCGTGCGGCACATCGCGTCCCACACGTCCATGAAGGATAAGGGACCCGAGGCGTCGGCGCCGACGCCCTTCACCTAGGCGCCGCGCGGCCGCAGCGTCGAGAAATCATAGCCGATGCCGCCGCCCTGCTGCATCGTCAGCGCGGCCTCGCGCAGATGGGCGAAGATGCCGCCCATATCGTCGGGGATCGCGCCCATCACAAAGCAATTGAACAGCGTCACCTGACGCTCGGCGCCGGCGCCGGCGATGACCCGCCCAGCCGGCAAAAAGCGGAAATCGCTCATCGCCGCGTAGAACCGCTCGGCCCAGCGCTCGGGGTCCTTCTCCGGCGCCGCGACGGCGCGCGCGACCCGCCGCCAGGTATCCTCGATCGTCTTGTCGATCGGCTCGCCGGCCACAGCCCCATGGGCCGGCCCCTTCAGCCGGTACTTCATGTCCCAGATCTGCTGCGAGATCGAGGCGACAATAGCCATATCAGCGCTTTCGCTCGAACGTCCGATCGGCAGATTATGCCAGTCGGCGGCCGGACGCAAAGGGCGAGTTCCGCCTTCGTTCGTTGGTCATGGAGTGTGCGGCTCTGGCGCCTCTATGGTAGGGTTCACACATGATTGCCGCCGACCGCGCGCGTTACGACGACGATTTCTACGCCTGGACGCAGGAGCAGGCGGAATTGTTGCGCCGCGGGCCGGCCGGCGCAAATCGCCTCGACATCGAGCTGATCGCCGAGGAGATCGAAGATTTGGGCAAAAGCGAGCTGCACACCGTTCAGTCGCTTTGCGAGCACATCATCGAGCACCTGCTGAAGCTCGAATATTCGGGGCTTGAAGAACCAGCGAGTCACTGGCGCCGCGAGATAGTCGAGTGGCGCTTGCAGCTTGAAAGGAAGCAGACCCGGAGCATCGTGATGAAGCTTGATCTGCCTTCGCGATACCGCGCGGCGTTGCGGTTGCTGCGCTACTTCGAGAGCGATGCGCCCGGCTTCATGAGCACGGTTCCGGCCGAGTGCCCCTATTCGCTCGAGCAGATCCGCGGCAGCGGTGACGAGGATTGGTTCCCCTCTCCGCGCGCTCCGGCGCCCTGACGGTCTGCCGCCTCAAGCTCCAGCGCCGCGGTTGCCGCCTCGATTCGAGCTTCGAGTTCCGGCATCACCTGCCGGCGGGATAATCCCGGCGGGATCGGTTCGAGGAAGGCGAGGATGATCCCGCCCGGCCGTTTGACAAAGCTGCGGCGGCCCCAGAACAGCCCGGAATTGACCGCGGCCGGCACCAGCGGCACATCGAGCGCCTGGTAGAGCGCCGCGACCCCGGGCTGGTAGGCGAGGCGCTGGCCGGGCGCGGTGCGCGTCCCCTCGGGAAAGATCACGATTTTCCGCCCGCTTGCCGCGGCTTGCCGGGCGGCTGCGACCATGCGGCGCAGCGCCCCGGCGCCGCCGCGGCGATCGATCGCGATCGAGCCGGCCCGCGCCGCGTACCATCCATAGAACGGCACCCACAGCAATTCGCGCTTCAGCACCACCGCGGGATCGCCCAGCACGACCGGCATGATCAGCGTGTCCCACGCCGATTGATGCTTCATCGCGATGATGCACGGCCCCGGCGGGATATGTTCGAGACCGCGGATCTCGCCGTCGAGGCCGACGATCGTCTTCAACAGGCCGAGCACGCATCGCGCCCAGAACCGGCCGAACCGCATGACCCAGCGCCGCGGCGCCAGCAACAGCGGCAGCGCCGCGACGCCGAGCAGCGCCGTCACGGCAAAGAAGGCAATGTTGAACGCGAGCGCGCGCGATCGGCTCATTGCTGCGTCGGTCCCGTCCGTTCCAGCGTCGCGGTGGTGCGGATCGCCGGTTCCCACGCCGGCGGCTGGGGAAATGCCGCGCCGAACAGGGGGCGCAGCCAGGACGCCACGTATTTGTGATACTCGCCGACCACCAGCGGCGCGGCCGCGGGCCAGCCCCACCAGCCCTCCGGATCGGAATGCGGCGCGAATACCGGATGCGCGACGATCGTCAGCCGCGGCATCGCACGGCTGAACTCCAACAGGCTGCGCCGCATGTGGTACCAGCTGGTCACCAGACGCAGGCTGCGATAGCCCTCGTCACGCATCCAGCCCGCACTCTCCCGCGCATTGCCTGACGTGTTGTCGGCCGCATGGCCGAGCACGATGCAGCAGGCCTCGCGCTCCGCCGCCGGGCCGAGGGCGCGCAGCAACGCATCGCGATCGACCCGCGGATTGACGCCCGAGACGAACAGCTTGCGTCCCTGCCCGGCCGCGAGCAGCGCAAGCCCGGCTTCGAGCCGCATCCTGCCGCCGGTCAGGACGACGATCGCGTCGGCCGGGAACGCCCGATCGATCCGCACCAGGACGCTGCTCGCGACAAACCAGGCGAGACCGCCGAGCCACAAAATCAACAGGGCAATCGCCAAGGATCCCAGGCGGCGAACGAGGCGCGGCACAAGGAGCCTCCGTGCTCAGGGCAGTTCGGCGAGGCGGCGCATCACGCTCCACCGCGCGCTCGCCATCGCGACCAGCCCAGCGGCAATCGCGATCCCGATCAGCACCGCCCACAGCCGCCAGTCCGCGACCCCGATCGCCGCGGTCGGGACGGGGAGCTGGAGGATTCCGCCGGTCCCTCGCATTGCGATCAGCGTGATCAGAACCGCGACGCTTCCGATCGCGCTGCCCCAGAGGCTCAGCCGCAACGACCGGACCGCCAGGGGGCGCGCGATATCGCGGTCGGCGGCGCCGAGCAGGTGCACCAGCTCGATC
>CAMATN010000202.1 GCA_945861155.1 Rhizobium sp. Q54 | reverse complement strand
GGACTCGTGGCGGTCACTCCGCTCCGCGCGGGTCCCTCCTGTTCGCTACCGGGACAAGCCTGAACCAACGCCGGTGAGGGGTCCCGATTGGACGCGAAAAGGGGGTCGCAGTTGGAAGCGATTTGACATCCCTGCCGGAAACGCACTCGTGTGGCGGAGGAAATGAGGTCCGGGCCGCAACAGGGAGACCGCAGTCGCCGATCCAAGGAGCCTGCCCTTGATGTGAGACCCGCCGGCCGCCGGGTCGGGTTCAAGAGAAATCGCGAGCCCGGACTGCCCGGCCTTCGCCTTCGCATTGAGGAAGCGCGTCAACCGGGTTGCCGGACCTGCGCGGGGCTGAGGCTCGACCGCGAATGCGCTTGCGGGCTGGCCAGGGACGGCGGACGGCGCGCCGCCCGTCGTTCCTCCTGCGATCGGCAGATCATGCACGATCCCGGCGCCGGACTCATCGAGGAACCCAAAGCCGCGCCGTCGCGGGCCGGTGACGAGCAAGCATAAATCCGGGGCGCGGTGAGTGTATTCGCGGTCACGCAGCCTGGTGATGATGTCCCTTGCCGCATCGAGCTGCTGAGCCTCGTGGATGACGATCAAGGTGTCGCCCAACAGGCTGCGAACAGCCGGGGCGATTGCCGCAATCAACTCGGGCGCATGAAACCCATCGCCATATCGAGCCAAGCCGTCCCGGAGATCCCGACTGCGGGTTTCCGCTCGCTCGGTCAACGCGTCGGTCGTGTCGGCGAGCACGATCGTGCTCGCCGCGATCGACGTGCCGCGCTGGCACAGTGTTCCAACAATGGCGCCGATCAATGACGATTGGGGCGGGAATGTTCTCCGCCCACCATTAATATGGGTGGAATTGGCTTGCACAAGCCCGCCGCGCGATCGAAGCCGAGCGCGACCGCACGCCGCGCGGCGGCCGGTTCTCGATTGTCGCGATCAACGATGGCGACCCCACTCAGCCGGTCGAGCTCTTCTCGGGTTGCAATCCAGGAAGGTCTGATGACGTCAACCCGCTGTTCGTGACGGCGGGCAAGGTCGACGCCGAGTGGACCGTCTCGTTCGGCAAGCCGGTCGAGGCGGCGATCGCGGCCGCGATCGACCGACCCGAGACGCCGAGTTCGCCGCTGATCGCGACAACCGCAGCGCTGCTGACGCGGCCGGATTTTGACACGAGCGTGGCAGCGCGCCGGCTGGTGATGGTGTCCGACATGGTCGAGCACCAGAAGGGCGGCTATTCGCACCTCGCGGGCGGCGATTTCTGGAAGGGCTACGCGAATTCGGGCCTCGCCCGCTACGCGGCGCTCGACCTGCGTGGCGTCGCGGTCGCGATCGATTACCTGCCGCGGCCGCAATACGCGACGGTGCAAGGGTTGGCACACCGGCGCTTCTGGCAACGCCTGTTCGCTGAAGTAGGCGCGGCCGAGGTGACTTTCATCGGCCTTGCGGCACCGGACGCCTCCCCTCCGGGCACCTCCGCCTCACCGGAACCAATGGCGGCCAAAAAGCGCCAGAGGGGGCTGTGATGGCCTGGTTCCTGTTCAACCTCCTCGTGCGCCTGGTGCTGTTTGCCATTTCCCTCGCGCTGCGGCTGGCAACCGCACTCGGAATCGTGCTCGGGCGGCTATTGGTGCTGCTCCTGCAGGCAGGCTGGCAAAGGGCCCGTCGAGTCCGAGCGGCCACACCAAAGCCGCCGACCGACGACAGCGTTCTGACGCGGCCAGTGCCGCCGCCCACCGCACTCCCGACGCTGCCGTCGAACCCCCAACCCGGCTACGCGCCGCGGCCATTGCGCCCCCGGCCGCGTGGGCGGCGCTGAACCCACGGATCCCATCAATTCAATTTTGGAGCAATCGTGATGCCTGATCTTGGCAAGTGGTACAGCAACCCGAAACAGCTGATGCTGACGACGGCGCTCAGCACGCCGCTGATCATCGGCACGGTCGTCGTTCTGCCGAAGAGCGCTGCCTACGCCGCACCGAGCCGGTTGGCGCTGACCGGCCTTGTGTTCTCCGCCGGCATCGGCGGTTTCACCGGCTTCGTCCTGGCGCGCCGCCGTTACCGGGACGAGGAGATGATGCGCCGCTTCGGCGGCGCATCCCTCGCAGTGCGGGACACGCTCTCGTTCCTTCGCAACGAACAGCACCTCGCGCGGCGCGGGCGGCTTCCGGTGCTGGCCGGAAGCATGGCCGCGTTCGCCAGCTATACGCTCGCACACTGGCCTCAGTTCGCGATGCTCGGGCCGTATCGCGCGGGTCTCGGCGCGCTGAGCCTTGGTCTCCTTGTCGCGGTGCCGGTCCTGCTGCTGCGCAACCGCACGCACGTGATCAATGCCTGGTTTCTACGCCGCTACTTGAAGGAGCAGATCGCTCATCTGGGCTGCCGGCCGCCGAACCGGTTCTTCAAGTGGCGGACCAGAAAGCGAGGCAGTGAGCCGGCCGTGACAGTCACCGGACCGGGCACCTTCCGGATAGGGGGCTTCGACTGGTGCTTCGACGACTTCGTCAAGGGCGCAGCCGTGTTCGGCCAAGTCGGCTCCGGCAAGACCATGGTTCTTAACTCCCTGCTGTATGCGCTCCTCGCGTCGATGCGCGAGCCGGGACGCGAGATCTCGGGGCTCGTGCTCGACGCACAAGGTGATTTCCACCGCAAGTTGGCTACGGTGTGCGGACAGCTGGGCCGTGGCGCCGACCTCGTCACGCTTGATCCCTCAGCGTGGGAAGAAGCGGCGCGCACCAGCCGGTCGATCGCCTGGAACCCGCTCGACAACGACGACGACGCGCTCGAGATCGCCACTCGGCTGATCGCTGCGCTGCGCCTGATCGGCCTCGAACAGGGAAACGAGGGCTCGTTCTTCCTGGACAGCGCCAAGGCCTATCTAAGGCACGCCATCGCCCTGGTGCGCGCCGCCGCCGGCGACGACCCGGCCTCGATTGTCGATGTCTACCGGCTTGCGCAGGAGGGCGAGGAAGAAACCCCGCTTTACCACCAGCTGCTGGCGGCAATCAGTGCCCGCTTCCCGGGCGAGTTGCCGATCGAGATCGCCGATGCGATCCAGTTCTTCGAACGCGAATGGGGGCAGATGGCCGACCGCCAGAAATCCGGCGTGCGCGGCACGATCACCCAATTGCTCGACGAATTCCTGGTGCCGCCGTTTCGCGAGATCTTCACCGGCCGCTCGACGGTTACGATCGCCGACGTGATCGATGACGGCAAACTCCTCTACGTGAAGATGCCGGCCGCCGATCGCGAGCGCATGAGCCGGCTCGTCAACACGCTGATCAAGCTGGAATTCGAAAAACACGTCCTGAAGCGGCCGAACAAGGTGCGCCCCAGCTTCATGCTGATCGACGAATTCCAGACTGTCTACACGGTCGGCAGCGATGGGCGGGGCGATTCCGATTTCTTCGAGAGAGCGCGCGAATCGGCCCATGCGTCGATCGTCGCCGCCCAGAACGTCAGCGCCTACCACAAGCGGACCCGTAACACCGCCGACGTGAAGAACTTCCTCGGAAACTGCGCCGTGAAGATTTTCCTGCGCAACACCGAGGAGGAGACCAACCGCTGGGCCAGCGCGCTGTTCGGCATGCGTTCGGAGATCGTCGTCAACAGCAGCGAACAGGCCGCCGTCGACGGCGGCTGGTCACGACGCCGGCAGACAAGTTACAGCCGCAGCACAAAGATGCTGCCGCTGGTGCCGCCCGAAACCTTCATGCGGCTCGCGATCCCGATCAAAGGCGATCCGCAGCACCAGCATGCCGAGTCGGTGATCCATCTCGGCTCCCGCAGCGCGGCCGAGCACCCGACCGTGACCTGGCCGGTCAACCCGCTGGACTAATCCGATGCAGATCCCGTTCGGCCCCTGGTTGGCGCTCGCGCTTGTCGGCGCTATCGCGGCCGCCGCCATCTACGACCTCACCCTCCTCGCCGGCCGCGCGCTCGCGCCCTGGTTCGGCTGGATGCTTCCCTGAACGCGAAAGGACATGACCATGCTTACCGAATTGTTCCGTACCGGCCTCCAATTCACCCAGATGATCGGCCTCGGCTGTCTCCTCTGGGGCGTGTTTCTGCTGATCGGCGCAATGACCGCGGGGCGCGGCCCGTTCGATTTTGTCAAGGGCGCGGCTCTGATGACCTTCGGCTTCTATCTTGCCGGCCTCGGGCAGGCGCTGCATTAGGCCGGCATTTCCGACGGAGCCCGACGCGTTAGTGTCAGACAGCAGACTGTCGACTCGTGTCGGGCCACCGGCACCAACGCGCCGTTAGCAGTCTTCCCTGGTGCGCCGTCAGCCCGCTGCGAAATTACAAGGATTCATTGACGCGGTTGCGCAGCTATCGCCCGATCTACCGTTGAATCGTGCCGGCGGGCGGCGCGGACTGTGCCGGCTCATGGTAAAGGGAGAACATTGATGAGCGAAGAGCGGTCCACTTCAGGCGGCAATGCTCGCCGCCGCTGTCACCGGCTACAGCCACCTGTGGGCTGCCTTTGCGGCACGTCACACGTGCTTCATTCGAACCCCTTTGCTTTTAGAACGGTCTGGGCGGCGGGCGAGGAAAGGAACGTGACCAGCGCTCTTGCGGCGTCAGTCTGACTGCTGCCGGTAACGATGCCAGGGGCGAACTGGGTATAGTTCTGAATCTCTGACGGCAGTGGGCCAGTAAGTTCTACGGTCGGTTGAGCCAAGATTTCGCTGACTTGATTAAAGCCGATCTCAACGTCGCCGCTGGCAACGCTTGCGTACAGCGTTTCAAGTGTAGATAGCTTGGTCTTAGTGTCTGTCCGCAAACATCTTGATTCGTAGGAATCATTTATGATTCAAGGGAGGCGGCTTGGTTTGGGGGAGGCCGCTGATGTGGACGCAGGAGAACCGGGGGCGCTATGACCGGAGCAAATTGCGCTATCCGAGCGATCTGACG
>CAMATN010000201.1 GCA_945861155.1 Rhizobium sp. Q54 | reverse complement strand
TATTCAACAGCGAGTTCATGGACGAATGGGTCCCGGCTTTCGCCGGGACGACATTTCTTTCCTTCGTGCCCTCCGTGCCTCCGTGGTGAATCAACACAACGGTTACTGCGGCGTCGGCTTGGCCGGGGGCTGCGGCGGCGGGTTGCCGGTGACGACGACCGTGCCGCCGTCCTGCAGCTTGACCTGACCGGCGGCGACCACCAGTTCGCCCGGCTTCAGCCCGGACAGGATCGCCACCTTGCCGTCCCAGCGCGTGCCCGTCTTGACCGGCGTGCGGAACGCCTTCTGGACCGGCTTGCCGCCGGCATCCTGGCCGTCCTCGCGCACGACATAGACGCTGTCGCCGTAGAGGGTGTAGTCGACCGCGGTCTCGGGCAGCACCACCCGATCCGGCTCGGCCGGCAGCACGACCGCCGCGTTGATGAACATCCCCGGTAGCAATGCCTCGTCCGGGTTCGCCATCGTCGCCTGGATCGTCATGGTTCGCGTGTCGGCGCGGATCTGTGGCTCGATCGTCGCGATCGTCGCGATAAAGACGCGGCCGGGGAATGGATCAGCGGTGACATTGACCTCCTGCCCCGGCGCGATCGCCGCCCGCATCGTCGAGGGCAGCGTGAAATTGACGTAGAGCTGGCTGAGATCGGTCAGGCTGACGACCGCGGCGCCGGGGTTGACGAACTGCCCGAGCTCGATCTGGCGCACACCGAGCCGCCCGGCGAACGGTGCCCGGATCAATTTTTGCGCGAGGATCGCCTCGGTCTTGATGATTTGAGCGCGGGCCTGGTCGAGTTGCGTCTGGGTCTGGTCCACCGTCTCCTGTGCGACAACCTGGCGCTGCCGCAAGATCTGCGAGCGCTGCAGCGAGATCGACGCCCAGCGCGCCTGCGCCTCGTAATTGGCGAGGTCGCCGCGCTCGGGCGCGTCGTTGAGCCGCGCCAGCGGATCGCCCGCTTTGACGACGGCCCCGGGGGTGAACAGGATCGCGGTCACCCGGCCGCCGATCTCGGGTGTGACCGTGACCTGGTGCACGGCGGCGAGCGACCCGATTCCGTCGGCGAAACGCGGCACCTTTCCGCTGGTCGCCGTGACCGCGGCGATTTGCGCCGGCGGCGGCTTGTTGCCGGCGAAGAAGCCGGCGATCGCCTGCTCGCGAAAACGGTTGAACCCGTAGAGACCGCCCAGAACAATCGCGAGCAACAGCCCGACGATAACCAGCCAGCGGACGGTCTGTGGCGGCTTTGGCGTCGGACGGACCAAATCGGCCCGCTCGCGCACGACCGCATCGGCCGCTTGGGTCTCGGACGAACCGAGGGGTTTCAAATCGCCGTCCATCAAATCTCTCTCGGCCAAATCTCTCTCGGCTAGTCCGCGGCGGGTTGCAGCCCGAGCCCCGGCGCCGCGGCGCCGGCTATTATCGCGGCATCGGTCATGCCAATGCCGCGCAGAATGAACGTGCCGGCCTCCTCGACAATGGCGTCGAGGCTCCCCTCGTAACGGATGCAGCCGCCGCCGGGCAACGTCGCAAAGGCCATCATCGCCGCGACATGCTGGGCAAACCAGAAACGGTTGCCCGCCGCCCCGGGCCTCGGCGCCAAATCGCCCGCCGCGACGGCCGCCGCGAGCGAGGCCGCGAACAGCGGCACCACGCGGTCGGAGACCGTCTCGAACAGCTCGCGCGCATAGTCGCCGTCTTCGAGAAAGCTGTGCAGCACCAGCCGCAGCCGCGAGTCGAGTTCGGCCCGTTCGGAATCGTCGCCCAATAGAAAGCGGCGGACCATAAACCGGATCATGCACACCAGCGTCGCCGTCGAGGGCTCCAGGGCGGTCAGCTCTTCGAGTGCGGGATCGCCTTCGCAGCCGAGCCGCAAAATCTCCCGATATAGGAGCTGCTTGCTCGGAAAATGCCTGAACAGCAGCGATTCGGAGATGCCGGCGGCCTCGGCGAGCTCGCGCGTCGTCGTGCCCGCGAAGCCCTTGCGCGCGAACAGCGGCACCGCCGCCCTGACGATCGCCTTGCGGCGCTCGTCGCTATCCAGTCTGATCGTTGCCATACCGGCCCCGAAGTAAGTGCTTACTTACATCGGTTCAAGGGGCCGCCCGCGCTCGCAGTAATAGCGGCAGAGCACAGCTCGCCAGCGCCGGGACGAAATGGGCGGCCTCCCCTGCCGGCCGCCCATCACGCCGTGCGGTGCGAGCCGTTTGCTCCCCCAATCAGCACGCCGACCCGCAGCACGCTACCCGCACGGCCTTCAGGCTTAAGGGAAGTTGCCCGGAGCGCAACAAGTCAAACGGCGCTCGCCCGATTTGTCCCCCGAAAAATCCACTTATCCCCGATACGCCCGCGATTGTGCCTCGGGTTATTCACCGCGCCCCGACAGGTGGCGGGCGCCGATCGTGATCCGCTCACCCCCGCTTCGGCTCGCGGCTGAGGCCCTGCTTGGCGAGGGCGGCGAGGTAGTCGGGCCAGCGCCTGGGGTGCTCGACGCCGAGCTGGTAGAGGTAGTCCCATGAAAAAATGCCGGTGTCGTGCAGATCGTCGAACTTGATCCGCACCGCATAATTGCCGACCGGTTCGAGGTCGAGGATGCCGACATGGGCGCGTTCGGCGACGACGATCTTCTCGCCCGGCCCATGCCCCTGGACCTCGGCCGACGGGCTTTCGACCCGCAGATACTCGGCCGCCAGACTGAAGCGCTTGCCGTCGTCGAATTCGACGTAGAGCTGTTTTTCGGCCCGCTTCAGCCGCAGCTCGATCGGCCACGGGCCGCTAGCTCTCATCGATTTGGCTCAACGGCGGCGGCAGCCGCGCCGGCGCTTTCTCGCCCCCGGTCTCCTCTGGCCGCAGCGGGCGCGCCTCGTCGACCAGCATGATCGGGATGCCGTCGCGGATCGGATAGGCGAGCCCGGCCTCCTCGCTGATCAGCTCCCGCGCAGCCCGGTCATAACGCAGCGGCGCCTTGGTCAGCGGGCAGACCAGGATTTCGAGCAGTTTCGGGTCGACATCGCAGGCTTCGTCCATCGCCGTCTCCCGCCGCGATTCGCGGCCATACTTCCGGCGACGCGGTCAGTGCCGCGTTCCGGTGTCGGTCTCGGTGGTCGTCGGCTTGATCGCGGCCATCTCGACGAGCGCCATCAACAGCCGCGCGCGCTCGTCGAGATTGGCGGCTTCGAGCAACGCCTGCTTCTCGCTCGGCGCGAACGGGCACATCATGGCGATCGAGGTGACCAGATGCTCGCCCGGCGCCTTGTCGATCGCGCCCCAATCGGCCGAGAGCTGGCGGGTCGCGAAAAAATTCTTGAGGCCGCGGATCAGCCGGGCGCGGTCGAACTCGGGCTCGCCCGATGCGTCGCGGTCGCGCGCGAAAGGCCCCCAATCGGGAACCACCCGGCGATAGCCGCTCACCAGCGGCAGCTCCTCGACGATGCGGAAACGCGACACTCCGGTCAGCGTGATCAGGAAGCGCCCGTCATCGGTCTCGCGGAACTGCATCACGCGGCCGGCGCAGCCGACCGGGTAAACCGGCGGGCTTATTCCGCCGCCCGCCTGGCCGCCGGCCTGATCATTCGGCTGGACCATGCCGATCAGGCGCTCGCCGGCGAGCGCCTCGCGCGTCATCGCCAGGTAGCGCGGCTCGAAAATGTTGAGCGGGAGCCGGCCGCGCGGCAACAGCAGCACCCCGCTCAACGGAAAGATCGGGAGGATTTCGGGGAGCGCGGTTTCGGTCGGGCTCAAGAGGTCGCTCATGGCGTCATAATCCCCGGCCAAAGCCGCTCACGAAAACATAAGCGTCGACAGCCGCCGCCGGGCGCTGAGGGTTAAGGGGTCGGTCGGACCCATGACCTCGAAAAACTTGACGAGCTGACGGCGGGCCGCCTGTTCGTCCCAATTGCGGTCGCGCTTGAACAAGGCGAGCAGTCCGTCGATCGCCGGCTCGCGCTCGCCCGCTCCGAACAGCGCGGTCGCCAGCTCGAAGCGCGCCTCGTGGTCGTCGGGGTCTTGCTCCAGCCGGGTGCGCAGCTTGTCGAGCGAGCCCATCGCCTTCTGGGCGTGTTCGGCCAGTTCGAGCGCCGAGCGCGCCGCGGCGATCTCGGCGTTCTTGTCGAGCTCCTTCGTCGCGCGGTCGAGTACCTGGCGCGCGCCATCGAGTTCGCCGCGCCCGATCAGCGCCCGCGCCAGCCCGGCAATCGCCTCGGCGTTCTCCGGCTCCTGCTGCAGGATTTGCGCGTAGATCGCCACGGCGCTGGCGTGGTCGCCGGTCTGCGCGGCCTCCCTGGCCATCGCCATCGCCTCCTCGATCGGCGAGGGGCCGCCGCTGTCGCCACCCAGCCGCTCGACGAACTGCTTGATCTGGCTTTCCGGCTGGGCGCCGACAAAGCCGTCGACCGGCCGCCCGTCCTTGAAGGCATAGACCGCCGGGATCGACTGGATGCGCATCTGCTGCGCGATCTCGGGGTTCTCGTCGATATTGAGTTTGACCATGCGCACCGCGCCGTTGGCGGCGCGCACGACCTTCTCGAGGATCGGGCCGAGCTGCTTGCACGGCCCGCACCACGGCGCCCAGAAATCGACGATGACCGGTTGCTCGAACGATGCGTCGACGACCTCGGCCATAAAACTTGCCGTTGTCACGTCCGCGACGAGCGCCGCGCCGGCGGCGGCCCCGCCGCCGATCAGAGGTTCATTCGCCATGCGGTAATTCTCCCCGGGGATGCCATGCAAAACATGGCGGTAACCCGCCGCGATGACAAGCGCCGCCAATAGCGCAAGCGGATTCCGGGGACTCCGATCGATCGGCCGGCGCCAACGACACCGCCCGGCGCGTTACCGTGGTGCTCGACCAGACCATGATCGAGCGGCCCTGACAAGATCAGCCCTCGCAAGCCCTCGCAAGATGGCCCTCGCAAGATGGACTCGGCGCAAGTCCTTGCAAACCCCCTCCCCTGATATGATATGGATCGGCCGGACGCGGGTGTAGCTCAGTGGTAGAGCACGACCTTGCCAAGGTCGGGGTCGAGGGTTCGAATCCCTTCGCCCGCTCCATAATCGCCATTCACGGCGGCTCCGCCGACGGGCCGGGAGGCGTGACGGCGGCTTCCGCCACCGTCTTGGCCGCACGCCGCGGGCGCCAGGGCGTCGATACACTGGCTCAATTTCCGGCTCAATCCTCCGGCGGCA
>CAMATN010000200.1 GCA_945861155.1 Rhizobium sp. Q54 | reverse complement strand
GAGCGCCCCGGCCTCGACCTTGCGCCGGGTCAGGTGCACCTTCAGCAGCTCGTGCATCTGTTTGAGCTTCAGATCGTCATCGGCGACGAGTGCCATCTCGCCCTCCTTGCGCTCGATCGTGCATTTGCTGCCCTTGAAGTCGAAGCGGGTCGCGATCTCGCGGGTGATGCCGGCAATCGCGTTGTCGACCTCGGCGATCTCGACCCGGGAAACGATATCGAAGCTCGGCACCGCAAAATCCTTTCCGCTGGCGACAGGCGATAGGCGCAGATATGGGGCGCCGCGGTCGGGATCACAGATCGCCGCCGGTGCCGAGGCCCGGGTTCGCTCCCTCATTCCGCCGCGAACGCGCGCGCGGTCGCGAGCAGCCCCGCTTCGGCGGCGAACGGAGGACGCCAATCGAGGGAAGCGCGGGTGGCGCCGTCATCGACCTGCAACGACAGCGTCAGGCGGCTGACCGCCGGGCCGACACCGGGCAGCGCCCGCAGCAAGGTGAACACCGGATCGGGCATCGCGAAGAGCCGCGCGCGCCGGCCCTGTCCCGCCGCCAGGATGCGGATCAGCGCCGCGGTCGACAAATCATCGCCGTCGCGCGCCAGCAGCACCCGCCCGGCAGCGTCGCGATGCACCGCGGAAACCGCCGCGAGGTCGACCAGATTGTCGAGGAAGATCAGGCTGCGGCGGTTGTCGAGCGTCGCGAAGGGCAGCTTCAGGCCGCTGGCCGCCAGGCGCATCAATGCCCGGAAATTGGCGCCGACCCCCGGGCCATAAACCAGCGGCGGGCGCAGGATCACGAGTTCGAGACTGGTCTCGCCCGCGACCCGCGCCAGCGCCCGCTCCGTGGCGAGCTTGACCCGGCCATAGGAATCGGCGGGGCGCGGCGGATCATCGGCGCGAAACGGGCGGCCGGGCAGGGTCGCCTCCCCCATCGCCTTGATCGAGCTCATATAGACAAACCGCCGGACGCCCGCTCGCGCCGCGCCGCGGGCGAGGGAAGCGGCCGCGCCGGGCTCGCCCGCTCGGTCACTTTCGGTGGAGCGGCGATGCGCGCGCTGCGCCAGGTGGATCACGATGTCGGCATCGCCCAGTTCGCCGGCCCAGTCCCGGCCCGGCGCGATCTCCCCCAGAATGCGCGGCTCGGCGCCGTCGACCGGGGTACCGGGAGCGGCGCCGCCACGCATCCCCGCGATCACGAAATGCCCCCGCGCGGCCAGCCCCCGGCACAAGGCACGGCCGATAAACCCGCCGGCCCCGGTCACCAGAATGCGCGCCACGCCCTGGCCTCCCGCCCTGCGTTTCCGCAAGCGGTCACGCCGGCAATGGATTAAAGAGGATTGCGGCGTGCGGCAACCTCCGTGCGGCCCGCGGAGCATCGACCGGACCCCCGTGCCGACGGCCTGCACATCATCGATTGCCGACCCGCCGAAGCGGCCGAAGCTGCTGTTTCTGGTCACCGAGGATTGGTATTTCTGGTCGCACCGCCTGCCGGTGGCGCGCGCCGCGCGCGATGCGGGGTTCGCGGTCGTCGTCGCGACCCGGGTGCGCGACCATGCCGAGCGAATCCGCGCCGAGGGTTTCCAGCTCGCCCCCCTGCCGTGGCGGCGGCGCGGCGACGGCGCCATCGGGGCCGTCCGGGCCATCATCGCCATCGCCCGGCTCTACCGGCGCGAGCGGCCGGACATCGTTCACCATGTCGCGCTGAAATCGGTGCTGTTCGGCGGTTTGGCGATGCGGCTGGCGTTCCCCGGCGTTGCCGGCCGGCCGGCCGGCATCGCGGCGGTGACCGGGCTGGGCTCCGGGCTCGGCTCGACAACCGGTTCAGCCCGGTTCGGCCGGGCGGTTCTGGGCCGGGCGGTTCTGGGCTGGGCGGTATGCCGCCTCGCGGGTGCGGGCCGGATCATCGTCCAGAACCCCGAGGACGGCGCCGCGCTCGCCGGGTTCGGGATAAATCCGGCGCGACTTGTGCTGATCCGCGGCTCGGGCGTCGACATCGCCCATTTCGCCCCGCTGCCCGAGCCTTTCGAAACGCCCGAGGGGACCGTTGCAGTTGCGCTCGTCGCCCGTATGCTCCGCAGCAAGGGCGTCCTCGACGCCGTTGCCGCGGTGCGCCGGTTGCGCGGGGATGGCGTCGCTGTCGAGCTGCTGCTCGCCGGCCCGACCGACCCCGACAACAGCGACTCGCTCGACGAGCCCGCGCTGTCCCAATTGGCCGCCGAGCCGGGGGTCGAGTGGCTCGGCCGGGTCGAGGATGTGCGCGCCGTATGGCGCCGCGCCGTGATCGCGGTGTTCCCGTCGACCTATGGCGAGGGCGTGCCGAAGGCGCTGCTCGAGGCGGCGTCTTGCGGCCGGGCGATCGTCGCCGCCGACATGCCCGGCTGCCGCGAGGTCGTGCGGCCGGGCGAGACCGGCCTCCTCGTGCCGCCGCATGACATCGCCGCCCTCGCCGAGGCGCTCGCCGCGCTGGTTCGCGACGCGCCCCGCCGCATCGCGATGGGCCGCGCCGGGCGGGAGCTGGTCGAGCGGGCGTTCAGCGAAGAGCGCGTCGCCCAGCAGACCCTCGCGCTCTACCAGGACGCGCTGCGCGAACGGGGCATGACGCAATGATCGCGTCCACCCGATTACTCGGCCGGCAGGCGGGGGGCGCGCTTCGCGGCCGCGGTCGCGGCGATGTTGCGTTTGAGTTCGGAATCGTGCTCGGGGTGCAGGGTCCCCATCAGCCGGTCCCACAGCGTGAAATGCGTCGCGTAGTTGCACCGGAAAAAGCGGTGATGCTGGTCGTGATGCGTGACCCCGACAAGCGGCGAGGGCGGCAGGCACCAGACGCCGCCGTGCTCGTACCCGGAATGCCCGACCACCCCGGTGATTTGGTCGTAAAGCTTGTGCGCGAGCAGCACGGCGGGGGCCGCCGGCACCAGGAAATGCGCCACCAGCCAGTATGATTGCAGGAACAGATTGTCGAGCAGCCGGTCGCTGTTGTTCGACCAGACGACCGGGGTCACCGTCAGATGATGCCAGCGGTGCACCAGACGGTAGAACCGGCGGGTGTGGACCAGCCGGTGGAACCAGTAGAACCAAGTGTCGAACAAGACCAGCGAGGCGATCAACGACAGGATGGTCCCGGCAAGGCCTTCGGCCGGGGCGAGGCCCCAGCCGAATTCGGCGTAGAGCCAGTGCCCGGTGCCGAACATCGCCGCGATCGCCGCCAGCGACACGAGGCTTTGCTTGCGGTCGCGGCTGATCTGCGAGGGCGGGGTGTCGCGCGCCTGGATCTTGACCGGGGCCAGCCGCCGGTTCAGCCGGCTCACCGCGATGCAGCTCACGACATAGGTCCCAAGCAGGAGCGCGTATACGGCCGCGACCGTAAGGACCCAGGAAATCGCCCGCTCCGCGATCATTGCCTCATCCGCCGTCCCCACCCGCATCCGAGTGACCACGGTGCCATGTTCCGGGGCTCCGAGGAACGCCGGTGTGTCGGGACTGCGCAACGGACCGGGTGAGGGCTAAACGCGGGCAGGCAACGTACGCCGGCCCGCACCCGGACCCCGGCGCGCAACCTCTCTTGCGAGAGAAAGGTAGCGCGGAGGGGCGGGCCGAAATCGCGGTTTAGCGATAGCCGGGCGGCGGCGGATAATAGCCCGGGGGCGGCGGGGTCGTCGCGACGCCGATCGCGGCGCCGGTAACCGCGCCGGTCGCGGCGCCGATCGCCGCACCGGGGCCACCGCCGGCGGCCGCACCGATCGCCGCGCCCGAGGCCGCGCCGATCGCCGCGCCGCCAACGGCGCGCTGCCCGGGATCGTAGGGGTTGTTGCACGCTGCCAAGCCCAGCAACAGCGCGATGGCGCCCGGCGCAATCAGTATCTTTTTCATTCGGTTTTCCTTTTCGGACCAACAGGTCATAGCCTAACGTTCGTACCCCGTACCGGTTCCCCCGTTAGGCGAGCGATAAAACGCCGCACGCGCCTCGGCTCCTCGTCCGCCCGAAACAATGCTTTTGCTGACCTATAGGTGGACCGATTACTCGCGTGTTGCCGAGCCGGGCTCGGGGCCGCCCGCATCGGAGCGCTCGATACTGACGATCGGCGCCTCGGTAAACAGATAGGTTTTCAAATGTCCGGCAAAATCGGCATTGCGCCGCCGTATCCATTCGAGCGCCATCGAGGCGTGCTCCATCTCCTCGCGCATATTGTGAAGCAGTATCTCTTTCAGCTCCGAATCCTCGCAGTCGTCGGCGCGCTGGCGATACCAATCGACCGCGTCGAGTTCTTCCTTTAGCGACGTGATCGCGTAATGCAGCAGGCGCGCTTCCTGCGACAGCAATTCGCGCGGAACGTGCAATTCCTCGCTCGACATGGCTCCCTCGTCGGTTGCTTGGATTATTGGGTGCGGAACCCGCCATCCCGTGCAACGAACGCGATCGAGAGGGGAGCGATCCGGCATTGGCGCTTGAAAAGCGGCGATCACCCTGGGATTGGTATCGCATGGCCGAGACTCCAGAATCTGGCGATCCGACCCCGCCGACAAGCGGCGGCTCCGGCAGCGCGCGTGCGGCCGTAGCGATCTCGCCCCCGGACGCATCCCCCGGAGCTTCCCAGGAGGGACAGCCGATTTCCGGTATGCCGCCGCTGGTGGAGCTGGTGCAGTTCGTCGAACCGCCCGTCGCCCATAATGCCGGCTGGCCGCGTTCGGCCGCGACCGGCCACCGCCCCGTGCGGCGGACATTTCTCGCTCCGGTGTCGTCGGCGCCGGACGAATCATCGCCGCTGCCGCACTTGCGGCCGCGACAGGCGATCCCCTCCCAATTGCCGCTCGTTGCGGACCGAGCCGCCGATCGGCCCGCGACTGAGGCGCCATCATCGAGTATCGCTATGGCCGGGGCCAAGCCGCGACGCTGGCGCCGCCGGCTCGCCGTCGGCATCGGGGTGACGGCCGCGCTCGGACTGGCCGTCGCGGTTCAGCTCGGCGTCAATCACGAGACGTTTGCCCGGGTGCACGCGGTCGTGCTGCAAAAAATCGCGGGCTCGCCCGTTCCGCCGATCGCCGGCGAGCCGCCGGCCGACGCGGTCCAGCGGGTGGGCTATCATGCCGAGCGCGCCCGGGCCGGCGACGCCAATGCCCAGCTCGCGCTCGCGATCCTCTATGCGAAGGGCGACGGCGTCGCGCAGGACTATGCGATCGCGGCGAGATGGTTTCGCGCCGCCGCCGAACGCGGTCTGATGCGGGCGCAATACGAT
>CAMATN010000199.1 GCA_945861155.1 Rhizobium sp. Q54 | reverse complement strand
CGGAACCACTGCCTCCATCTGGGCCAAGAATTTGTCGCGCCGCGTCTGCCTCTTCTTGCCGGCGTATTCCGCTTGCGAAAAGCTCCCCTGGCGCTGCATCGTCCCGCCCCTTGGTCTCCATCCCCACAGCAGATTCTACCCGATGCGAGCGGCGGAATGCGCCTTATTTCAGTGTTTCCCTAGGGGGCATCGTCGAGAATTGGCGGCTGCTGGCGCGGATGGCGGACCCGGCGCTGTGCGCCGCGGTCGTCAAGGCGAATGGATATGGGCTCGGCGCGGTGCCGGTGGCGCGCGCGCTCGCGGCGGGCGGCTGCCGAATGTTTTTCGTCGCGACGCTCGATGAGGGCATCGGGCTGCGCCAGGCGATCGGGGAGGGATCGGAAATCGCGGTCTTGAACGGCCCGTTTGCGCGCACCGCCGCGGAATTCCTGGCGCACGGCCTGATCCCGGTCCTCAACCACCCGGGGCAGATCGAGGAGTGGACAGGACAGGGCACGGGCCATCCCGCGATCCTGCATGTCGATACCGGCATGGCGCGGCTTGGCCTGACGGCGCGCGAGTTTGCCGCGCTGATCGACAACCCGCCGCCGCCAATTCCCTGGCGCGCCGTCATCAGCCATCTCGCCTGCGCCGACGACCCCGGCCACCCGCTCAACGAGAGCCAGCGCGCCCGGTTCACCGCCGCCGCGGCCCGCCTGCCCGGGATCGCAGCGAGCCTTTCGGCCTCCTCGGGGATCTTTCTCGGGCCGGCCTATCGTTTCGATCTGGTGCGTGCCGGCGCCGCGCTCTATGGCGTCAACCCGGTTCCGGGGCGCCCCAATCCGCTGCGGCAGATCGTGCGTCTGACCGCGAAAATCCTGCAAATCCGTGAAATTGACAGCGGTGAGTCGGTTGGCTACGGTGCCGCGCATGTGATGGCGGGGCCCGGCCTTGTGGCGACGGTGGCGGTCGGATATGCCGATGGCTGGCTGCGCTCGCTGAGCCGGCGCGGCTGCGGTTATGTCGGCGGCGTCCGCGTCCCCCTGCTCGGCCGAGTGTCGATGGATCTGGCCACATTCGATGTCTCGGCGGTCGATCCGGCGCAAGCGCGCCCCGGTGCGACCGTCGAGCTGCTTGGCCCGCATTACGGCGTCGACGACGCGGCGGCGGATGCGGGAACGATCGGCTATGAGATCCTGACCGCCCTCGGCGCGCGCCATCATCGCGTCTACCATGAGCCCGCCACGACGAATCCGCCGGAATGATCGGCTTTATCGGGTCGATCGGCGCGGCTTTTCTGGCCTTTCTGGCTGCGGTCGGGAGGCTCGCGCTGTTTGCCGGGCGCGCGCTCGGGGCCGGGTTTTCCCCGCCGTATTACCCGCGCCTGATCCTGCGGCAGATCGTCGATATCGGCTATTACTCGCTGCCGGTAGTCGGGCTGACAGCGCTCTTCACCGGGATGGTGCTGGCGCTGCAATCGCATACCGGGTTCAGCCGGTTCAACGCCGAGGGCGCGGTGGCGACCGTCGTCGTGCTGTCGGTGACGCGCGAATTGGGGCCGGTCATCGCCGGGCTGATGGTCGCGGGGCGGGTCGGGGCGTCGATGGCCGCCGAGATCGGCACGATGCGGGTCACCGAGCAGATCGATGCGCTGACGACGCTGTCGACCGACCCGTTGCGCTATCTGGTATTGCCGCGCCTCTTGGCCGGTTTCGTGACCCTGCCCTGCCTCGTCCTCGTTGCCGACATCGTCGGCGTGTTCGGCGGGTTTCTGGTCGGGACCACCAAGCTCAATTTCAACGCCGTCAGCTATCTGACGCAAACCGAGCGCTATCTCGAAACGATGGACGTCGTCTCCGGCCTCGTCAAAGCGGCGGTGTTCGGCTTCATCGTCGCCTTGATGGGCTGTTATCACGGCTACCATTCGCGCGGCGGCGCCGAGGGGGTCGGACAGGCGACGACCCATGCGGTGGTGTCGGCCTCGATCCTCATTCTGTTGTTCAACTATTTCCTGACGCAGGCGTTTTTCGCGTGATCAGCGAAGCCCCGATCAGATCCCCGGGCAGCTCCCCGGCCCCCAAGATCGCCGTCACCGGACTCAGGAAATCGTTCGGGCAAAAGCAGGTGCTCGACGGAGTGGACATCGCTTGCCACACGGGCGAGAGCCTCGTCATCATCGGCGGCTCGGGCACCGGCAAATCAGTGCTGATCAAATGCATCCTCGGGCTGATGCGCCCCGATTCCGGGTCTATCGGCATCGACGGGGTCGAGACGGTCGGGCTCGGCCGCGCCGCGCGCGCGCCGCTGATGCTCAAATTCGGGATGCTGTTCCAGGGCAGCGCCCTGTTCGATTCGCTCAGCGTATGGGAAAATGTCGCGTTCGGGCTGATTCAGGGGCGCGGCATGAAGCGGCAAGAGGCGCGCGAGATCGCCTTGCGGAAACTCGCCGCCGTCGGTCTCGGTCCCGAAATCGCCGCGCTGAGCCCGGCCGAGCTGTCGGGCGGGATGCAGAAACGGGTGGCGCTGGCGCGCGCGATCGCCGCCGAGCCGGAGATCCTGTTCTTCGACGAGCCGACGACCGGGCTCGACCCGATCATGGCCGATGTCATCAACCGGCTGATCGTCGATTGCGTGCGCGGCCTCGGCGCCACCGCGATTTCGATCACCCACGACATGACAAGCGCGCGCAAGATCGGCGATCGCATCGCGATGCTGCACGCTGGGCATATCGTCTGGCAGGGTCCGGCGGCCGAGATCGAGCGCACCGACAACCCCTTTGTCGACCAGTTCGTTCACGGCCGCGCCGAAGGGCCGATCCAGATGGAGGTGCGGGCGGCATGACCGCTTTCACCCATCCTGAACCGGCTGGAATGGCGCCTGTGCGCCCTTCGAGACGCCCGCTGCCGCGGGCTCCTCAGGATGAGGTTCTTTTTTAATGCCATCAAAGACATACCCTCATCCTGAGGAGGCGCGAAGCGCCGTCTCAAAGGACGCCAGGACCGTCCTGCAGCACGCGCTTATTTCAAAACAGTAAGGACACGCCGTGCCCCAGCCCCAACCCCGGTTTGCCTGCCAGCAATGCGGCGCGCTCGCGCCGAAATGGGCCGGGCGCTGCGAGGCGTGCGGCGGCTGGAACAGCATGGTCGAGGAATTGCAGCGCGCCGTGCCGCCCAAGGGCCTCGTTCCGGTCAGTAGCCGGCGCGGCAATCGCGGTATCGACTTCGTCGCGTTGCGCGGCGAAACCGCCGGGCCGCCGCGCCGGTTGACCGGCATCGCCGAACTCGACCGGGTGTGCGGCGGCGGCCTCGTGGCGGGCTCGACGATCCTGGTCGGCGGCGATCCGGGGATCGGCAAGTCGACGCTCGTGCTGCAAGCCGCCGCCTCGCTCGCGGCCCGCGGCGGCGCCGCCGCCTACATCACCGGCGAGGAGGCGATCGACCAAATCCGCCTGCGCGCCGAGCGGCTCGGGGTCGCCGACACGCCGGTGCGGCTCGCCGCGGCGAGCAGCGTGCGCGACATCCTGGCCGCGCTCGATGGTGCACAGGCCGCCGAGTTTGTCGTGATCGATTCGATCCAGACGATGTATCTCGACACGCTCGACAGCGCGCCGGGCACGGTCAGCCAGGTCCGTGGCGCGGCGCAGGAGCTGATCGGCCTCGCCAAGCGCCGCGGCCTCGTCGTCGTGCTGGTCGGCCATGTCACCAAGGAAGGGCTGATCGCCGGCCCGCGCGTGCTCGAGCACATGGTCGACACGGTGCTCTATTTCGAGGGCGAGCGCGGCCACCAGTTCCGCATCCTGCGCGCGGTCAAGAACCGCTTTGGCGCAACCGACGAGATCGGCGTCTTTGAGATGAGCGACCGCGGCCTTGTCGAGGTGCCCAACCCGTCGGCCTTGTTTCTGGCGGACCGCGCGGGCGCCGATGCGGAGTCCGGTGAGGAAGGCGGCGGCAAGATCACCGGCGCGGCGGTGTTTGCCGGGATCGAGGGAACCCGCCCGTTGCTGGTCGAGGTCCAGGCCCTGGTCGCGCCCGCGCCGCTCGGCACGCCGCGCCGCGCGGTGGTCGGCTGGGATGCGACGCGGCTGGCGATGATTATCGCGGTGCTCGACGCGCGCTGCGGCCTCTCGGTCGGCGCCAACGACATTTATCTGAACATCGCCGGGGGCTTGCGCATCGTCGAGCCGGCCGCCGATTTGGCGGTCGCGGCGGCCCTCGTGTCGGCGCTGACCGACACCCCGGTGCCGGGCGACACTGTCGTCTTCGGCGAGATCGGGCTGTCAGGCCGGGTGCGCCCGGTGGCGCACGCCGAGGCGCGGCTCAAGGAGGCGGCGAAGCTTGGTTTCACCGAGGCTTGGGTCCCGGTGCGCCCGTCGCGTTCGGCAAAGGCCAGTTCCGGCGACGGGCTGGCGCCGGTGCCGATCTCGCATCTGAGCGAACTGGTCGCGCTTCTGTCGCCACCGCCAGGTCGGCGGATTCAGCCGGCCGGCACGCGCCGGCTTGCGGCGGCGCCATGAACTGGCTCGATCTCGGGGTCGTCGGGATTATCGTCCTGTCGGCGGTTTTCGCGTTCGCCCGCGGCTTTGTCCGCGAGGCGTTGTCGATCGTTGCCTGGGTCGGGGCCGCGGCGATCACGCTGTACGGGTTCAACTGGGCCTATGCCCAGGTCGAGCCGTACATGCACAACCCGTTGTTGTCGCAGGTGATCGCCGGCTTCGGGCTGTTCGTCGGCAGCCTTGTCATTTTGACGATGCTGACAGGAATCGTTTCGCGCATGGTGCATTTCAGCGCGCTGTCGCCGATCGATCGAACTTTGGGCTTTATCTTCGGCGTGGCGCGCGGCGTATTTCTGGTCTGCCTCGCCTATTTGCTGGTCGACACGACACTGCCGCCGAACGACCGGCCGGGATGGCTTGGCGAGGCGAAGAGCAGGCCCTACCTGCACGAAGGCGCCGATGTGCTGAAGGGCTTCCTGCCCGAATCGCTGAAGATCAAGAGCACCGAAGCCGGCGATGGAGCGCTCCGCACCGCCGACCCCAAAACATCCGCGGCCGAGCAGGCGAAAAAGGCGAGCGGCGCCTTGACTGATCCGACGCCTCCGGCGGCCCAGACCGGGCCGGCGCCGGCGCCCGACTACAGGAGCGGCGCCCGCCGAGATATGAATCGCCTGATCGAGACGCAGCGATAACGGCGCCGAGGCGGCTGGGTGGTACCCAAGTCGGAATGCTTTGAGCGAATTGCCTGCTCCCAAAAACTGTCGTCCCGGCGAAGGCCGGGACCCACTGATCCGCCTCCCGAATGGTTGAAAAGTGGGTCC
>CAMATN010000198.1 GCA_945861155.1 Rhizobium sp. Q54 | reverse complement strand
CCCATGCAACCTACGCTTACGTCGGCGGCGCGGAGCGCTGCCACCATCACGCCGGGCTTTGCCGCCCGTGATCAGCGTGATCACGATCACCGGAATCGGTGATCACCTTCAGCCGGAATGGCTGATCACCTTCACCGGAATGCGCACCTGTTGATGCCGTTTGGCCTCGAGCATATCGGCTTGACCCCGATGGGCTGGGGCATTGACGCGACGATTGAGTCAATTCTGTCTGGCAGGAACGCTGAGTTTTTCTATCATATCTTGCCCTGCCCTCTGGCGTAGTCCTCCATGGCTCTCTGTGCACCGCGAGCGAAACCGGCGGCTATCCCCGAACGAGCCCGCCATCAATGGGGATCACTGCGCCGGTCACATAATCGGACAGATCGGTCGCGAGGAATTCGACCACCCTGGCGCAGTCCTCGACGCTGCCCAGCCGCCTGAGAGCGACCAACTCGGAGCGATCACGGTTGCTCTGGGCGCTTCCTGGAATGACGGTCGCCATGATTCGTCCGGTAGCGATCACACCGGGCGCGATGCAGTTGGCGGTGATCCCGAAAGGGCCGAGATCCTGGGCCAAATATCGGGTGTAATGGGCAATGGCGGCTTTCGCCGCTCCGTAATGAGCGTAGCCGCCATCGGCTGAAGGTGCTGTCCCGGCCACCGAACTAACCGTGATGATTTTGCCGGATCGCTGCTCCTTCATGGTCGGGGCAACCGCATTCACGGCGTACACGGTGCCGAACAGGTTCATGCCGACGACAAGCTGGAGGAGCGCCGGATCGAGGTTGCTGGCCTTGGTATCCATTGGACGGCCACGACCGCCGCCGGCATTTGCGACCAGGACATCAACCCGGCCCCATTCCTGGACGACACGCGCGACCATCGCGTTGACCGCCTCGTGATCCGTAACATCGACCTCGATCCCGAAGGCGCTGCCGCCGGACGCCTCGATCTCGGCGACCGTGCTGTCGCCGGTCATGTCCTTCGCCTCGGCCTCGAATTCCTCATACGAGTGCAGGTTGAGGTCAGCGACGGCGACCTTTGCTCCCAATCCGGCAAGCCGTTTCGCATAGGACCGCCCAAGGCCACGTGCAGCGCCCGTGACGATCGCGACCTTGCCGTCCAGCTTGCCCATCGAACTCCCCCTCGTTCCGCGACACTCGCGGCCGTCCGCGCTATTCTCGGGAGTATGCACGAGGAAACCCGCCTCGCCCGATTTCTCGATTGGCTCCGCGACCTTCCGATGCTCGCGGGCCTTTGGCTGCTCGACCGGGCGGCTGGCCCGTATCCAGAGACCGAGGCCGATCGAATTCGAGAACGGCGCAAGGAGAGGTTGCGAAGAGCCTTTCCTGGCGTGGACATTGACGGCACCGGGCCGCGATCGTGTTGACGCTTGGTCAATACGCGGACGCTCGCGCGGCTGGGTCGCTTTGCCTCAATTGCTCGTCCTGCGCGTCCAAATTCGGATGAGACCGGCCCGACCTCGCAATATCTGTTCACCCCGATCCAGCAATTGACCCGCCAGCGAAGTGGCGGTTGCGGACGAACCCGCTTTGATCGCGTTGAGCAGCGCGTCGCCAACCACGAGCGGCGTTTCGAACGTGCGCGTCAAAGCCTGTAACCGGCTCGCGGTGTTGACGGTATCGCCGATGACCGTGAACGACATGCTGTGCTCGCTGCCGACATCGCCGAGGACCGCCGGGCCGTAGTTGAGGCCGATACCGATGGCGAGCGGAGCCTCCCCATCCCGCGTACGCTCCACATTCCAGCGATCCAGCGCTTCAAGCATCATGTCGGCGCAATTGAGTGCATTGGCCGCGTCGTTGTCGCTCGCGGTCGGCACCCCGAACACGGCGAAGATCGCGTCGCCGATATATTTCTCGACGGTGCCGCCACAGGCGAAAATCTGCGCTGTCATCCGCTCATGGAACTGGCGTAGCAGCGTCACGACCGCCTCGGGCGGCATCGCCTCGGCCATGCGCGTGAAACCGACAATATCAACGAACAGCACGGCGACCGTTTGCCGGCGTACAGCCCCAAGCGGCTCGTCCTGTGCGGCCAGCATCTCGACGATATTCGGCGAAAAGTAGCGCGATAGGTTACCTCGCGCTCGCTCAGCCGCCGCGCGGAGACGCTCGATTTCGCGCAGCTTTGCAATATCGGTGAGCGCCTTGCGGACGGTGATTTCAAGATCGTTCAGATCGACCGGCTTGGTGACGAAATCAAAGGCACCCCGGTTCATCGCGGTGCGCAGATTGGTCATGTCGCCATAGGCAGAGACGATGATCGCCCGCACCGGAGACTGCCGCTCGCGCAATTCGGTGAGCAGCGTGAGGCCGTCCATGATCGGCATGTTGATGTCGAGCAGCATCAGTTCGATGTCTGGCTCCGATGCCAACACGTCCAGGGCTTCCTTGCCGTGATGGGCGAAGCGAAAGATGAACTCCCCGTCGCGGATCTGGCGGCGAAAACGCTGCCGGATCAGCACTTCGAAATCAGCCTCGTCGTCAACGCCGAGGATTTTTGCTGGCTTGGCCAATGGAGAGCTTCTCAGGCCGATGTCGAGGGAAGCTGGCGCAACTGCACCTTCAACTGATCGAAGTCGACCGGCTTGGTGATGAACTCTTCCGCGCCATACTCGGCAGCGCGTCGGCGGCGCTCGTCATCGCCATACGCGGTCACCATCATGACCGGGATATTGGGAAACCGCTGCTTGATCTCGTGCAGTAGCGTCAACCCGTCCATGCCCGGCATGTTGATGTCTGACAGGATCACGATCAACTGAGGCTCGATTTCGCCGGCCAGCCGTTCGAGAGCCTGTTCACCCGAGGCGGCGAAATGCATGACGTAGTCGCCCCGGCGAACCTCCCGGCGAAAGTGTTGACGAAACAGGTCAGCCACATCGGGTTCGTCGTCCACGACCAGGATACTGGCGCTCATGCTGCGGCACCCGTGCTGGCTGCGTGAGAGCTACGCGGCAGGCGTATCGTGAATTCAGTGAACTCTCCGACCCGGCTTTCGACCTGGATCGTGCCACCGTGCTCCTGTGTGACGATGTCGTAGCTGATCGAGAGGCCGAGGCCGGTGCCCTCGCCGGTCGGTTTGGTCGTGAAAAACGGCTGGAACAGCTTCTCCTCGATCTCGGCTGGAATGCCGATCCCGTTGTCGCGGACCCGGATTTCGACCGCATCGCCGAGGTCTCGTGTCGTTACCTTTAACACCGGTTCAAAGCCGGCTTCCGCATCACGGCGGCGCTTATTGGCAGCGTAGAAGCCGTTGCCGAACAGGTTGAGACAGACACGGGTGATGTCTTGTGGGACCAATTCGATTGGAGCGATCGACGCCCCGCAATCGCGTTCGAGCGTGATATTGAAGGTCTGATCCTGGGCACGGGCACCGTGATAGGCGAGGTTCAGTGCCTCATCGATCAAGCCGTTGAGGTCGACTTTTCGGCGTTCGCCCGTCACGCCGCGCGAATGCTCCAACATGCTCTTGACGATGCCGTCTGCACGCCTTCCGTGCTCGGCGATCTTTTCGAGGTTGCTCGTCAGCATCGTGATCGTCTCGTCGATCTCGGCGCGTTTGTCCTCGTCGAGTGCGGCCCATCCTGGCGCGGCTGATTCCTTCAATTCATCGAGCAATTCCACCGACAGCCCGGCAAAGTTGTTGACGAAATTTAGCGGGTTCTTGATCTCGTGAGCGATTCCGGCGGTTAGCTGACCCAGAGAGGCCATCTTTTCGGCTTGGATCAAGTTGGCCTGGGCCGCTCTCAGGTCTCGAAGGGTCGTTTCGGCGGCGTCGCGGGCGGCACGGATTTCAGCCTCGGAGCGTTTGCGTTCGGTGATGTCGCTGTAAATGAGGACAAAGCCACCGTCTGGTACCGCATTTCGGCGGACCTCGATAACGCGGCCATCGGGCCGTGTCCGTTCAGCGCGGAATTCCTGGTCGGTGTTTTCGAGGCGGCGGTTGAGTTCCGCCTCGATATTTTCGGTGCCGAATTCGCCACGTTCGGCAAGTATGCGGAGATAGTCTGCAAAGATCGGGCGATCGGCGAGAACCGCGTCGGGCAGATCGAGCAATTCCTGGAAATTTCGGTTCCACGCGGTGAGCCGAAGCTCCGCGCCGAACATGACGACGCCATCGGCCATGTTGTCGAATGTGACGCGCAATTCGGCCTGACGCTGACGGATTTCATCGAGCAATCGTGCATTCTCCATGGCGATCACCGCCTGTGCCGCGAAATTCTGCAACAATGCGATCTGCTTATCGGAGAATGGTCGGACCTCTCGGCGGTAAACAGTTATTGCACCGAGCAAAATGTTCTCCTGGCGCAACGCGACGGTTAGCACTGTGTGGAAGCCGCCGATATCGACGAGTGCGCGGCGGACCGGGTAGCCGTTCCGATACGCCTCGCTATCCGCAATATCCGCGACGTGGTCGACTTGCTTCCCGTCCAACATTCGTTGAAACCCCGTTCCGGGTCCGGGGCGGGCGACCCTATTCTGTCGGACCCACTCGTCGAAATAGGAATGACCTGCTGAGGCAACGAAATTGAAGCAGTCGCCATCGTAGCTCGCGATATTACCGAAGCTCGCCTCGCAAAGCCGCATCGCCTTTTCCAGCATCGCGTCGAATACCGGGGCAAGATCGCCGGGCGACGAATTGATGACCTGGAGGACCTCCGTAGTCGCGGTCTGCTGCTCCAGGGCCTCGCGCGTCTCGGTGATCAGTCGCGCATTCTCCATCGCGATGACTGCCTGAGCGGCGAAGTTTTCGAGTAGGGCGATTTGCTTCTCCGTAAACGGGCGCACCTCCTGGCGAAAGGCGGTAATATATCCGAGCAAATCAGCGTCCCTGCGCAACGGCACGTACAGCGCGGTGCGCAACCCGTGTTCGCTGGTCGCTTGCGCCCTTGAGTGGTCGGGCCGATGTTTAGCGTATACGGCCATATCGGCTACTTGGACGATCCTTTCGCCGCCGAGCAGGCGCGTGGGCGGCGCTCCCGGTAAGGGATCAATCGGCTGGCGCAATAGCTCCGCCAAGGAGTCCCGCATGCCGCGTACCGCAACGGCGCGGAACTTGCCGTTGTCATAGAGTTGCAGACTGCCGAAATCGCTTCCGCAAAGGCTATGCGCTTTCTCCAGGATCGCCTCGAACACCGGCGCGAGGTCGCCGGGTGAGGAATTGATGACCCCGAGCACTTCGGCGGTGGCGGTCTGCTGCTCTAGGGCTTCGCGAGTTTCGGTGATGAGCCGCGCATTCTCGATCGCGATGACCGCCTGCGCGGCGAAGT
>CAMATN010000197.1 GCA_945861155.1 Rhizobium sp. Q54 | reverse complement strand
GAAGGACGCACGGCAGCCGATCCAGCCCAACGGCGGTATATTCATACGGTCACGCCGCCTCCCAGTGCAGTCCATCCGCCGCTTCGATCGCCGGTAGCGACAGCAGGATCCGGTTGCCGACGAGGCGTAACGCTATTGTTTGCGTACAGCCCTCGTCCGGCGCCTCGGCCCGGCCGCTGTCGAGCTCGATGACCCAGCCATGCAGCGGGCACGCCACCGCGCGACCTTGCACGATGCCCTCGGAGAGCGGACCTCCCAGATGCGGGCAGCGGTCGACCAGGGCAAAGATTTCGTCGTCGGCGGTGCGGAACACGGCGATCGGCGGCAATCCGTCCGGCCGCGTCACGCGGCGGGCGCCGCGGCGCGGAATGTCGTCGAGCCGCCCGATGTCGGTCCAGCGATCGCTTGGCATCCTGTCATTCCACCGCGGCGAGGACGCGGTATTCGTGCGCCGCGACCCCGCCGGCGCGCGCCGCCCAGGGATCGCTCTGCACCTCGCGCTGCGACGCCAGGAAACGCTGGTGCAGCGCGCGCCGCCCGTCATTGTCCTCGACAATGCGGCGCCGCATGTACTCGATGCCGATGCGCGCCACCCACGGCGCGGTGCGCTCGAGATAGCGCGCCTCCTCGCGGTAGAGCTGCAGGAAGGCGCCGACGTGCTCCAACACCTCGGCCTCGCTGGCGAGGCGCACCAGATGGTCGGTGACCCGGACCTCGACCCCGCCATTGCCGCCGACCACGACATCGTAGCCACCCTCGACGCAGACCACGCCGATATCCTTGATCGTCGCCTCGGCGCAATTGCGCGGGCAGCCCGAAACCGCGAGCTTGACCTTGTGGGGGGTCCAGGAACCCCAGCACATCTGCTCGATCTTGACGCCGAGCCCGGTCGAATCCTGGGTGCCGAACCGGCACCACTCGCTGCCGACACAGGTTTTCACCGTGCGCAGGCCCTTGGCATAGGCGTGGCCGGAAACCAGCCCCGCATCGTTGAGGTCGGCCCAGATCGCCGGCAGCTGTTCCTTTTTGAGGCCGAGCAGGTCGATGCGCTGCCCGCCGGTGATCTTGACCGTCGGGATCGCGTATTTCTCGGTGGCGTCGGCGATCGCGCGCAATTCCCGCGCGCTGGTCAGACCGCCCCACATCCGCGGCACCACCGAATAGGTCCCGTCCTTCTGGATGTTGGCGTGCACCCGCTCGTTGACAAAGCGCGATTGCGGGTCGTCGCGGTAGCTGTCGGGCCAGGCGCAGAGCAGGTAGTAGTTCAGCGCCGGCCGGCATTTCTGACAGCCGTCGGCGGTTTTCCAATCGAAGGCGGCGCGGATTTCGGCGATCGTCGTCAGCTCTTGCTCGATGATGGCGGCGCGCACCGCGTCGTGGCCGTGGTCGGTGCATTTGCACATCGCCGGGTCCGCGCGCCGGGTTACCGCGCCGCCGTGGTGGTGGGCGAGGATCGCCTCGACCGTCAGGGTGCAGGACCCGCACGACGCCGACGCCTTGGTGTGGGCGCGAACCGCGTCGAGCGTCTCCAGCCCCTTGTCGAGAATAGCCCGGCAGATCGTGCCCTTGGAGACCCCGTTGCAGCCGCATACCTGCTCGCTGTCGGCCATCGCCGCGATATCGATAGGCGGCAGCGCGGCGCCGGCCTGCTCGGCAAAGGCGCGGCCGAACACGAGCTGGTCGCGAAACGCCGAGACATCGACTTTCTCGCGCATCAGCTGGACGTACCACGGCCCGTCGGCGACGCTGCCGTAGAGCACGCTGCCGACGACCTTGTCATCGCGCAGCACGATTTTTTTGTACACGCCGCGTTTGGCGTCGTGCAGCGTGATCTCGTCGTCGGTTTCTTCCGCCGCGGCCAGCACCCCGGCCGAGAACACATCGATGCCGGTGATCTTGAGGCTGGTGAAAATGGGCGGCGGCACATAGGCCGCCTCGGCGTCGCCGGCGAGGTGCGCCCCGCAGACCTTGGCCTGCTCCCAGATCGGCGCCACCAGCCCGAAGACCTGCCCGTTATGCTCGATGCACTCGCCGACCGCGTAAATCGACGGGTCGCTGGTGCGCATGTCGTCGCCGACCAGGATGCCGCGATTGATTTTGAGCTTGGCGCCCCGCGCCAGGTCGATGTTCGGGCGAATCCCGATCGCCAGCACGACGAGGTCGGCCGGGATCTCGCGGCCGTCGGCCAGGACCACGCCCTCGGCCTTGTCGGCGCCGAGGATTTCCTCGGTCTGCCCGTTGGTGAAGAAAGCGATGCCGCGGGCGTCGAGGTCGCGCCGCAGCAATTCGCCCGCCGCCGTATCGAGCTGGCGCTCCATCAGGGTCGGCATCAGGTGCACGACCGCGACCGACATGCCGCGGCGCTTCAGCCCCCAGGCCGCTTCGAGGCCGAGGAGGCCGCCGCCGATCACCACGGCGCGGCGATGGGTGCTCGCCGCCGCGATCATCATCTCGACGTCGCCCAGATCGCGGAAGGCGCGGACCCCGGGCAGGCCCAGACCCGGGATCGCCGGCGCCAGCGGCTTCGAGCCGGTGGCGAGCAGCAGCTTGTCGTAGGGGATGGTCTCGGCGCCGGAGCCGGCGACAGTCACGTTCTTCGCGGCTGCGTCGATCGCGGTGACCGGGCTGCCGGTGATCAGCCGGATGCCGCGCTCGCCGTACCAGGCAGTCGGATTGATGACGGTCTCGTCGGCGGTCTTCTCGCCGGCCAAAACCGACGACAGCATTATGCGGTTGTAGTTCGGGTGCGGCTCGGCGCCGATCACCGTAATGGCGTAGCGCTCGGGCGCGCGGGCCAGCAATTCCTCGACGGTTCGCATGCCGGCCATGCCGTTGCCGACGACGACGAGGCGTTCGGGGGAGGACATTTTTTTCACCTTTATCAGCTCTCGGTCCGCGGCGCTCAGACTCGGGCGGCGCCGAGCGACACGAGCGAGGGCCAGCTCGACCGCCAGCGCTTCTTGACGCCGGCGAGGCCGATCAGGGCCAAGGCGGCCAGTCCGGCGAACACCAGGAAGCCGAGCTGGTAGCTGCCGGTGTATTGCTTGGCGTAGCCGAGGCTCGATGCGAGATAGAACCCGCCGAGTCCGCCGGTCATGCCGACGAGCCCGGTCATCACGCCGATCTCGCGCCCGAAGCGCTGCGGCACGAGCTGAAAGACCGCGCCGTTCCCCATGCCGAGCGCCAGCATCGCGACGACGAAAACAGCGAGCGCCATCCATGCCTGCGGCAGGCCGACGCTGATCACCGCAAGCGCGAGCGAGGCGACGCTGTACATGATCGACAGCGAGCGGACCCCGCCGACCCGGTCGGCAATCGCGCCGCCGACCGGTCGGATCAGCGAGCCGGCAAGGACGCACGCGGCGGTGAAGTACCCGGCCGTGACGGCGCTTAGACCGTACTCGACGTTGAAGTAGATTGTCAGCGATGCCGCCAGCCCGACAAAGCCGCCAAAGGTCACGCTGTAGAAAAACATGAACCACCAGGCGTCGCCGATCTTCAGCACCTTGAAATAGTCGGGAAGCGTCTTCGGCGCCGGCCGGTTGGGACTGTCCTTTGCCATGACCACGAAAACAATCAACGTGAGCATCAGCGGGATAGCGGCGAGACCGAGCACGTTCTGCCAACCGAACACGACCGCGAGGCCCGGACCGAACAGCGCCGCCAACACGGTCCCCGAATTGCCGGCGCCGGCGATGCCGAGCGCGGTGCCCTGATGTTCGGGCGGATACCAGCCCGATGCGAGCGGCAGCGCCACGGCAAAGGAGGCGCCGGCCAGACCCAGCACGATGCCGACGACGAGCGTCTGCGAGAAGCTGTCTACACCGAGGACCCAGGCCACGAGCAGCCCGGCAATCACCAGCAGCTGCGCCACGATGGCGGTGCGTTTGGGGCCGATATGGTCGACCGCCAGGCCGCACACGATGCGCAGCAGCGCCCCGGCCAGGACCGGGGTGGCGACCATCAGCCCCTTCTGGGCGGCGTCCAGTCCCAGATCCGTTGCGATCTGGACGCCGAGGGGGCCGAGCAGGACCCACACCATGAAGCTCAGGTCGAAATAGAGAAACGCGGCAAACAGCGTGGGCAGATGCCCGGCCTTCAGAAAGCCCTTGTTCATCGTGAAATCCTGCACAGCGGCGTGTCTGGCCATCCGGGTTTGCGTTTCCCACTCGTTGGGCGGGCGGGCGGACGCGACGCGGTGTCCGAAGCGCAGGGGTCACAGCAAGCGCCGTGCCATCGGTATTCGAGGCGAAACCTCGGGTGGCGAGCCGGGAATGGCCCGATGCGGATAGTCAGATTCGCAGCGCAACGATCGAAGTTTGTGCAGTGCAATAAATTTGGGCAGTGATCCTGCCCTACCGCCACGGGGGAGTGCGACGTCGGCGGCGCGACCCTGCCTCCAACCTCACCCCGGAGCCCTGGCAACGCCAAGCCGGGCCGGGCGACGAGGTCCCCCATCGTCGTTCGCTTGATGCTCTCCAGCAGCTCGTGCTAAGCCGTTGCCGCCGTTCGGAGGGAGAGGTGCCGGAGCGGTCGATCGGGGCGGTCTCGAAAACCGTTGTCCTCCTTGCGGGGGACCGAGGGTTCGAATCCCTCCCTCTCCGCCACCACCCCAAAATCCCCAATGACCGCTTGAAGGTTGACAATTTCGACCCGTTTTGCTCCAAATGACTGCTCCAAATGCATGGAGCAATCGGGATGGGCATTCGGAGCGGCGACCACATCAAATGGCGGAGTGGGGTTGCCCATTATCGCCGTGTTGTCCCACCGGATTGCCGCGTCGCGTTTGGGTGCACCGAATGGACGAGAAGCCTCGGCACGCGAAACCCGGTCGAGGCCAAGCAGCTTGAGAAGCGAGTCGATTCGGAATTCGATGATCGGGTGCGGGCGATCCGCGAAGCCGGTGATCCACATGCCGTCGCGGCCCGCATCAAGGCCGATCTCCGGCTTGCCAAGGGTGGCCGCATTATACGGGGAGCGCCCGAAGTCTTGGGCCGCATCAAGCAAGCCGGGTTAACCGGGGAAGCTAATGAAGTTGCTATCGACGCGGTGGTCGATTACCTCCACGATCTGCGGGAGCAACAGGATAACCTTAGCCGGCTGTCCGGGGAAATCGGCGATCTGTTCCCGAAAGCCCTCAGCCCGGAACAGTTTCAGTGTCTGTCCGCAAACATCTTGATTCGTAGGAATCATTTATGATTCAAGGGAGGCGGCTTGGTTTGGGGGAGGCCGCTGATGTGGACGCAGGAGAACCGGGGGCGCTATGACCGGAGCAAATTGCGCTATCCGAGCGATCTGACGG
>CAMATN010000196.1 GCA_945861155.1 Rhizobium sp. Q54 | reverse complement strand
AGCTGCCAATCCGACTAGCGCACAAGCGTTGCTCGAAGCCCAATATGGACGGGGATGCATTGTAGGTTTTGAAGAATTGATTGGTCGCAGCAATTAGGCCGGTTCCTACCTCCCAGAGATAACACGTTCTGCGGTACTTGAAGCTCCGCAAGAGAAGGCGCGCTACCCGGCCAAAAGTGGTGACCTCTCGGGAGACTTGCCCATGGACCGGGGCCAGGCCCAAGGCCAAGTCAACGAATTATCTAAAATTGTTTCTAAAAAGCAGATGAGATCGAGCCCAGTCAAAGCGCATGTAGCGGTTTGTTAGGGATCATCGGTCATGTTGTTTGTCATGGACGACAGCCTGGGTCTACGAAACATGCCTGTTGCGGGTTTTTCACCGAGTGGCCGCGCTACCGCCAAGGTTTCCGGCCTCATCCCCGATTTGCCCTCGCCGGATACGAAGCGATGGGTGGTGCGCCAAAAGGCGGCGGTCGTTCAGGCCGTCCGCATGGGCTCGATCAGCCTACAGGACGCGTGCCGGCGCTATAACCTATCGGTCGAAGAATTCCTCGCGTGGCAGCGCTCGCTTGACAGGTATGGCATTCCGGGCCTGCGGGTGACGCGTTTACAGATTTATCGCGATACCGACGAGGCGCGTGCGGCGAGGCAGATCCGGTCGGCCTAGCACTGCCCGTCACAGCAGCATTACCAGAAAACCGCTTTTGGGGGCATCAGGAGGCGTATTCCGCCCTGGCCTCCCAACCACATCGAACCGGAATTCCGCCATCAGCGCGCCAGCAGAGAGCTACACGCCAGGGTTTGGGAGCCAACGCATTCCTATGCCGAGGGTGACTGTCCCCACCGGTCCGTTGAAAGACGGTGCCGCACCCGTGATACTCGGGACATGGACCCCACGTTGGAACAGATGGCCGACGCGCTGGCCGAGAGCGGTGATTATCGCCTAACTCGTCGGCTCCAACCTCGAATCGAATACCACCCGCCCGACGACAGTCCAAAGCTCATCGCTGCCGTCGTCGATGTCGAGACCACCGGCACCGATCCCGAGCGCGACAAGATCATCGAGCTTGGAATGTGCGCGTTCGAGTACGGTCGCCAAGACGGCCGCATCTACCGGGTGATCGGGTCATGGGGCTGGCTCGAAGATCCTGGAATTCCGATCCCGCCCGAGATCACGCGCCTCACCGGCATCACCGATCAGATGGTCGCCAGGCATCGCATCGACGAGGATGCGGTCGAGGGGCTTCTCGGCAAAGTCGTGCTCGTCATCGCCCACCATGCAGCGTTCGATCGCGCCTTTCTCGAACAGCGGCTGCCGGCCTTCACGACCAAACATTGGGCGTGCAGCCTTTCCGACATCGACTGGCGAGCCGAGGGTATCCGGTCGTCGGCGCTTGAATTCATCGCGTATTCGCTCGGTTTCTTCCATGACGGGCATCGGGCCGAGAATGATTGTCGGGCAACGCTCCATGCGCTCTCGGCACCGCTGCCGCAATCGGGTCGACTTGCCTTGGCTGTACTTCTCGAAAGGGCTCGAACCAAGAGTTGGCGTTTGTGGGCGCGGGATGCCCCGATCGAGGTGAAGGATCTCTTGAAAGCGCGCGGTTATAGGTGGAGCCCAGGCGATTTTGGGCGTCCTCGGTGCTGGTTCCGCGACGTGTCGAATGCCGAGAAGCTGGCGGAAGTCGTGTGGCTCCGGGCGAACGTGATCGACCCGGATCACGAGGTCTGGGCATTGCCGCTCACGGCGCGGGATCGATATTCGGACCGGTGCTGGTGTTGGGGCGAACCGATCGTCGAGGAAGCGACGGACTGAATGCTTGAGCGGCGGCGGAGATCCAATCGCTGCACCGCCGGACCGCCGCTCCTAATAGGGCTTGATGCGCACGACAATCCACGCGGCGCTCGAATTGTGTTTGCCACAGAAATGATCGGGTATGATCCTCCGCCTAGTTTTCGCATGTGAGATAGGGCATGGAAGAGACCAAGTTGGAAAAGCTCGCGCGTCTGTCCGGCAAGGCCACGTCGAAGGCTCTCGATGCACTCGGGAAACGCGGGTTCGATATCCGAGGGAAGTTGACCGCACCGATCAGCCGAGTGCCCCGCTCCGCCACCGCAGCAAAAACCGAGCGAGTGATGACCGACCCTGAAACCATTTACAATTGGCGGCGGCTCGATGACCGGATAACCACCTCCGGCCAGCCAACGGAACCGCAACTGGCCGATCTCCAGGCATTGGGCGTCCGCCACATCGTCAACCTCGGTCTCCACACTCATGAAAAAGCTTTGCCGGACGAGGCGGCAAGCGTCACCCGTCTCGGCATGGAATATATCCATATTCCGGTCGATTTTCAGAACCCAACTAACAAGGATTTTGACCAGTTCTGTACTGTAATGGAGCAGCTAAAAGAAGTCCCTGTTCACGTCCATTGCATCGCGAACTATCGCGTCTCAGCCTTTTTGTACCGTTATCGTCGCGACGTGCTTGGCATGGATGAAGCACGGGCGCGTGCCGATATGGAACAGGTTTGGCAACCGAAGGACGTGTGGGCAAGGTTTGTCGGTCGTTAGATTGCGATACGAACTGAGGGGAAATTCCGATGGCGATCTATGAGTTGAGAACCTACACGCTTCGTGTCGGCGCGATGGCAGAGGCCGTAAAGCTGTACCAGGAACTCGGCTTCCCGGCGCTCCAGAGGGGTGGCCAGGACAAGAAGCTCGTCGGCTATTTCCAGGCCGATACCGGCACGATCAATCAGCTTGTCCATCTGTGGAAATTCGATGATGACGCCGACCGCCGTGCGCATTGGCAGGCGGTGTATGCGAACAAGGATTTCGTCGAGGGCTTCGCCTCGAAGTTCCGTCCGTTGCTGATGACGCAGGAGGTTAAGCTGCTCCAGGCCGCGCCGTGGGGGCCGCACCCATAAGGGTACTCCCGGCCATTCGAGTGCTCCGAGCGAAGGGCTCAGACGCAGGAGGTCTCGGTGCCGCCGATTTTAGACCTCGACATTTGGAGAGCCGCATATCTGCTCATTGGGCAGCACGGTGCCGAGGCTGAATTGGAAGCCGCGAAACGCGCCGATTTGATGCTCGATCGCGGCGATCTCGAAGGGCAAACCCTCTGGAGGCGGATCAGACGGGCGATCGTCGAGGTGCAGGCCCTGGCGACGGGACCGCCGAACTGACGGGGAGAGGGACCCCGTTGCGCCGGGTGGTGCGGCTCCATCCGCCGCACAGAGCGACGGCAATTCCATGCACGCATATTCGTATATGCTGGCCTTTATTCTACCCCTGGGAAGCTGGGCAGTCGGTCAGCCGGCTCCGGGACAGTTGGTAGTCATCTTAGGTGCGGCGGGCAGTATGACAGGGCAGGCTGAACTCACACCGTCAGCGGTAGGTGGCGAGACCGTAGCAGATCTCCGACAACAAATCGCAGACCTCAAGCAGCAGCTACACGAGTCGCTGGATCAGCAGACGGCGACCGCCGAGGTCTTGCAGGTCATAAATTCGTCGCCTGGCGATCTCGCGCCAGTTTTCGAGTCAATATTGCAAAAGGCCACCAGTCTGTGCGAGGCCGAATTAGGTTTCTTGTCTACGTTTGACGGTGAATATTTTCGCGCGGTGGCGACGCGCGGGATGCCAGAGAAATACATTGAGGAGTATTTAAGTGAATCCTATCTGCCGGGGCCGAACACGACTCATGCCCGTTTGGTCGGAGGCGAACAGATCGTCCATGTCACCGATCTGAGCATTGATAAAGCCGACAGCCCTCGCCGACGAGCAGTGGTCGAACGACTCGGCGTACGGACAATCCTGGGCGTGCCGCTCTACAAAGACGATACCCTGGTCGGAGCCTTCCACGTATACCGCCAAGAAGTTCGTCCCTTCTCCGGCAAGCAGATCGCGCTGTTGCAGAATTTCGCGGCGCAGGCGGTCATCGCGATGGAGAACGCGCGGCTGATCACCGAGACACGCGAGGCGCTCGACCAGCAGACCGCGACCGCCGAGGTGTTGCAGGTCATCAATTCCTCTCCCGGCGACCTCGCGCCGGTGTTCGATGCGATGCTGGAAAAGGCGACGCGGCTGTGCGATGCGCATTCCGGGTTTCTGTGGATTTATGACAGCGGACGCTTCCGAGCGGCCGCTGCGCGCGGTTTGCCGCCGCGTTATGAAGAGTTCATACGCGAGCCGAGAGTCCCCGGCCCGGAAACCGGCATCGCGCGCGTAGCTAGGGGGGAGCCGCTGGTTCACTTTCAAGACATGACGGCCGCCTACGAAACCGGCGACCCGCTGCAACGCGCTTCGGTCGACCTCGGCGGGTTCCGCACTATTTTGGTCGTTCCGCTCCGCAAGGACAACGCCTTGCTCGGCGGCTTTACGATCCAGCGCCAGGAGGTGCGGCCGTTCTCCGACAAGCAGATAGCGCTGTTGCAGAATTTCGCGGCGCAGGCTGTCATCGCGATGGAGAACGCGCGGCTCATTACCGAGACGCGCGAGGCGCTCGACCAGCAGACCGCAACCGCCGAGGTCTTGGAGGTCATCAACTCCTCGCCCGGCGACCTTGCGCCGGTATTCGACGCGATGCTCGAAAAGGCGATGCACCTGTGCGACGGCGCTTTCGGCATGATGTCGACCTACGACGGCGAGCACTTTCACACCGGTGCCATGCGCGGCGTACCCGCAACCTATGCGGAACAACACACGCGCAATCCGCCGCACCCTGGTCCTGAAACTGGACTCGGGCGCATCGAGCGCGGCGAGGATATCGTCCATATTCTCGATCTCGGTGACACCGACGCATACCGGACCGGCGATCCTCGCCGGCGCGATGTCGTCGATCTTGGCGGCGCGCGGACCTATGTCGCGGTCGCATTGCGGAAGGAGCGCAAGCTGCTTGGCACCATCGCGGTTTACCGCCAGGAAGTTCAGCCTTTCACCGACAAGCAGATCGCGCTGTTGCAGAATTTCGCCGCCCAAGCGGTGATCGCCATCGAGAATGCGCGTCTCATTACCGAGACCCGCGAAGCGCTCGATCAGCAGACCGCGACTGCCGAGGTATTGCAGGTCATCAACTCTTCGCCGGGCGATCTCAGGCCGGTATTCGATGTAATTTTGGAAAAGGCGCACAGTCTTTGCGGGGCGAACCAAGGCTCGTTATTCCTTTCTGACGGTGAGCAATTCCTACCGGTAGCCATGCGCGGGGTGCCGGAACCGTTAGCCGAACGGCTGCGGCGCGGCCTTCGCGGTTCCGACGCGCTGTCGAGCCAGCCATTGCTTGCCGGTGAACGTTTCGTCCATATCGCTGATATGGCGGCGAGTGGGCACCCGGGAGCGCAGGCGTCTGTTGAGCTTGGCGGCGTCCGCACTCTGCTATCGGTGCCCCTGCGGAAAGGCGACGCGCTGTTGGG
>CAMATN010000195.1 GCA_945861155.1 Rhizobium sp. Q54 | reverse complement strand
GGGCATGACCTCATTGCTCATCGTGCCGGTCTTGGGACCGGGCATATTGTGTGTGCCAGACAGCATTGTATCATCCGTGTGCGGGCGGGGCGTGCATGCGGAGACAGCCGCAACCAAGACCACTGCGCCAGCCCAAACCATTGCTCTCGTCATAGCCCGATCTCCTCGCTCAACAAATCTGACATGCATAGCGTTGGCATCGCTAAGTTCCTCGCGTTTCGATCTGTATACCCAGATCCCTTCTCGCCGCACGCAATAATCTTGCCACCCGATCACCTTTTTCGACGGCAATCTGATCAGTTCCCTATTTGCAGGCCGGGGGTGCGCCTGAGGCGATCAGTCCGGCTGGGCAAGGCGGCATGGCATCATTGGGATGTCCCAGACCTCCCATCATGGGGTTTGTTCTCTCCGGTGGCCGGACCCATCGGACGCGCATGCATCTGTTTGGGCATCGATGTCGTTGGTGCGGGCGTGGTGCCGGGCGCAGGCGTGGTGGCCGGCGCAGGGGTGCCAGGTTGCTGTGCTTGGGCGGTAGGGGGCTCCCGGCTACGGCGATCGCGATCATGCCCGCGGCGGCAAGTGTCGATCGCGTGTGGTGCCGCATGGTCATCATCCTTTTTTTGCTGTGGCGAGCCTCAAGGCGCGGCTCCAGGATGAGAGCCCAGCTTCCTGTGTCGCGAATGAAACAAGTACCCGTTCGGAACGTTCGATCATTGATCCAAATCAGCGCTTGGCGTCATAGGCGGCAGCGGCTCCCTATGTGTTCCTGGACGTTGGGCGGAAACCGGCGGGAGTGTCAGCGGCGAGAATA
This sequence comes from Rhizobium sp. Q54, assembly GCA_945861155.1. Classification (GTDB taxonomy): domain Bacteria; phylum Pseudomonadota; class Alphaproteobacteria; order ATCC43930; family CGMCC-115725; genus DATARH01. The sequence goes on along the minus strand of CAMATN010000195.1, from coordinate 4,609 downwards.
GGCGAATCGGCTGCATGCGCCCGCGGACCGAACGAACCGGCAGCTCTGTCCACTTACCGATTCTGCCGGTTCGGCCCGCCGCTTCGAGGAGATCAGAAGAAACGACAAGGTTCTCGCCGGTGTCGGCGCAGATCCGCTCCAGTCGCTGGGCGACGTTCACGGCGTCGCCGATGACCGTATACTCGAGACGGGTGTCGTCGCCGATTGCCCCCACGACGACCTCGCCATAATGTACTCCGGTGCCGATCGCTACACTCGGCCTTCCCTTAGGCCGAAGTTCGGCGTTCCATGCATCGATGGCGTCGCCTATAGCCAGGCTGCAGCGGATCGCATTTTCGGCGTCCGAACGGCTCGGGGTCGGGACGCCGAACACCGCCATGACGCCATCGCCGATGAACTTGTCGACCATCCCGTGATGCTCCAAGACGGCAGCGCTTACCCGCCGGCGATAATCGTTGAGGAAGCTGACGACGGCTTCCGGAGACATGCGCTCAGCAATCGAGGTAAAGCCCCGGACATCCACGAAAAGGATGGCCGCTCGCTGCGAATGAGGAGTGAGGACGGATCGCTCGGGTCCGGTCAATTCCTGCGCCAGTGCTGCGGGAACGAACCGCGACAGGCTAACCCGCAGGCGGGCTTCCGAGATCGCTTCGAGCAGCAGCCTGCGCGCCCGCGAGGTGGTCAGAAACAATGCCAGCGCGGTCAAGCCGAGGATGACAAGAAAGGCGATCTCGCTGGCGTCCTTCCGCTCCGGCCAATGAAGCTGCAGCCCGCCTTCCGCCCCGGCATGGATGGAGGCCCAGCCAACGATAAAAAGAACCGTGCCGTAGACAATGAGTTCGGGCCGGTAACGCACCGCGGCGTGCGCGAGAAACAGGAATATCATTAGCGTTCCGGGGACCCCCAGGGCCATGTCGGCCGACATCCCGCCGTAGAAGACCAGCATCGCGTAGAAATGAAGCACGAGCGCCACATCGAGCGTCGTCATCAGCCACGCGAACCAGGGCCGGTGGTATCGACACCAGGCCAGCACCAGCCACACGGCCGTTGCTGTCCCGTAGATCACGTCCGAAATTATATGGGAATAATGCGCTGGAAAATCCATCACCCCCAGCATCGACAGGAGCACAACAAAGGCCGCCAGGCGCATGCAGCCGAGAAGGAGTTCGCTCCGTCGCTCAGCCTCAAAAAGTAATGTTTTTACTTCTTGCTCGTCGCCCTGCCTCGCGTCCGGCAGCGTGGATCGAAAGAGCGTGGATGCCATCCTTGCCAAGCGGATAATGCTCATCATTGGGAGGCGTCTTCTCCGCGCCGCAGTCCTCACCGACGCACCCATACCGCGGCGAGATTGGGTGCGAGGATGAATGACCACGGCCCAAAGGCTTTGGCGAGCGCCGCGTGCAACATCCGTTGTCCCCGCTGTGGCGCGCGCCGGTGTCGCATCCGTTCGTCCGATCCATAGGGGAGATAATGCGGGTAGAAGTTGTCGAACTCGGCGAGCGTTCCGAATGTCTGATAGCGGCTGACCGGTCGGAATTTCCGCATCAGCGGCAGGAGCTGCCAGGGCGCGGCAAAGCTGTTTGCGCCATCCTCGCCGGCGCGTCCCGCCGCCCGCGCGTATGCTTGACGCAGGCGAGGTGGCAGCCAGTGCGCAACGGGCAGCCGGGTGTCATGCGAGATGAGCGGAAACAGGAAATTAGGCGTCGTGACGACCACCGCTTGCCGCGTGCATCGGGCGATCGCTTCGACGCAGGGGCGAATATTCGCGGCGCCCACATGCTCCAACGTCTCGATACTGGGAAAGATGTCGACGGAGTCCGGCCCGAGAGGCGCGTCCTCGAGCCGGGACAGGATAAAGCCGCAACGGCTGCCGACGCCCAGCTGATAGGCGAGGGCACGCGCCGCCTGCAAGCGCGGTTCGTCGACATCGATCAGGAGGGCGCGACGGGCTCCAGCCAGCAGAAAGGCGAACGACAGCCACCCGACGCCGGCGGCGCAGTCGGCAACCGTGGCGGCCGTCAGATCGACCCGTTGCTTAATCGGCTCCACGTAACGACGGGTCATGTAGTTGAGCGTAAGTGGAATATTGAGGTCGCGGTAGATCCCCTCGCGCAGATAGGGAATGGTGGTCGTTTCCAGCTTATTGTTGAGTTCGGCTTCATCCTTCGAGTTCACGTGTCCGCTCCAACAAGGTCCGCCTAAAGGGCGATGTGCCGTCCACCGCGTCTTCATGCCGGCCCCTTGCGCGCCACGTAATAGATCCATGGTGAGCTATCGTCATCCTCGATGGGATTTCCACGCGCATCATAAACATCGATTGCGGTGAAACCCGTAGAACGTAATTGTGCTACTTGCGCTGGCGCGGTGATGTAATAGGTAAGCAGCGAATGTCTGCGGGCACTGTCGTTCAGCACCGCGTAGTTCCGCTTATTGACCTCGAACCGGCGCATCCAATAGTGACGTGGGATCAGCAAGACCTGCCAGACGCACTCCTTGAAAAACGACAGCGTCCCAAATGCCACTCCCCGCCCCCACGGCTCCTCTCGGAGATAGCGATACGAGCGGTTATGGGCGGAAAACATATAGATTCCGCCTGATTTTAAGATGCGGTGGATTTCGGCGAGGGCCTTTATGCGGCCTTCGTGCGAGACGTAATCCAGGCCGTTAAAGGAAAAGAAGGCGAAATCGAAGGTCTCGTCGGCGAACCGGCGCATATCGCGTACGTCGCATTGGAAAATGCTGTCGATCTTGAATTTATCCCGCGCCCGAGCGACGAGCCGGGCGGAGTAGTCAATACCGGTGTAATCGGTGCTGATTTCCAGCAGGAACGGCGTCGTTCGCCCGCCTCCGATGCCGATGTCGAGAAGCCGCTTCTCCTTGAGCGCGGGGCGCAGGCTTTCCAGGATTGTCGCCTCTCCCTCAAAAAGCCGTGGCGTTGAAAAATCATAAAACCGAACCGCCCGCGCGCTTTCGAAGGCCTTGCGGTTTAAGTCATCCTTGCGATTTGCGTCATCGACGTGGCGGGTAAAGAGGGATTCCATCAACGTCCTCCGCCCATCGCCCCGTGGCGTATTTTCGGCATTGGACTTTCCGCGGCGAGCGCCGCCGCGGGCCCGGTCCTCGCGTAGCCCACTCCTTCGCCCGCGAGGCGAGCGCCATGCGGAACGCGAGCGGACTTGCCAAGGCCGATGGTGGGCACCGCTCTGAGCGGCTGCGCTGTTGTGGCCGATTGACCGTCGATAAGTGCGGTCGGTGCAAGTGCAAGACCGTCCGCAAAAAAGCAGCATGATTTCATCTGAAACACTCCTGCAGCACCACGGCGCGCTCAGGCCACGCGGCGGCAAATTCCCGACGTTTTCTGACTGATTATTCAGGGGAGGCGTATCGCAGCGGCCCCGCGTGCCAGCGCCTCGGGTCCGGGATACAATCCCCATGCCCCGTGCTGTTGCCGCGGGGCTTATTTCAGCGAGGCGGGTCTAGGAGGTTTCCGTTCGGGCTGAAGATCGTGCCCATGCAGGACAAGCGCCCGCCTACCGTAAAGAACGGCGATGCCGAAGATCGCAGGCGCAACGGCACCGGGATTCGGTGTCACCGTGTAGGCAGACATGCAACGGAGGTCATCGCAACAGCACGCCAGGCCCCTGTCCTGCTGCGGCTTGGGCTGATGACCCGAATGATCCGCATTATCGTGCTGATGCTGAGCGTGCGAGACCGGCTGATCGGCAGAGATGAGACGGAGCGGAACATACGCACTTCCGCAGCTCAGTGCCAAGGCGAGCAACACTACCAGACATCTGACAAGGACTGACCGCTTCATCGGGCGCATAGGCAGGCTCTTTGAAAAACGAGACGGCGCTGTCACCTCAAATTTGAGGAGTTCTCGCCTTCACCTCCAGACGAGACGGAGCAGGTGTGTTTTGTACAAAAGACGCCGACGGACCGCGGCGGATTGCCAGCGCAGCTCACGTCGTAGATCTGGACTCCCTGCTCCTTTCGCATGGGGTCTACCTTGGTGGGAATGCAACCCGCTGTGTTCAAGGCTCGAGAGAAATCCGCATCCGAAGCACCCGCTGGCCCGCCCGGCACCAAGCCGAAAATGATGAACATCGCCGCTACCGCCCACTTCAAGATCATGGATCCAACTCCAATTTTTAAGTCCAAGGTGCTCCTGCGACCGACGTACCACGGTAAAAACCCGTGAACTGCGTTTCGGCGCGTTCGGAAGGGGTCAGCAGCTCTTGCTGCTGACGAACCGATTACGCCGCGAGGCGGGCTAACGCGGCGGTCATTGCCGATGCTCGTCTTTTCCGGGCGTCACGCCCTGCCCAGCGGGAGGCGCGCCCCCAGGTTCAGCGCCGCTGGCCGGAGGGCGATGACCGCCATGCGCCATGGCCGCCATGATGAGTTTGCCGTAATCCTCTTCGCTCAATCCGGGCAGCTTTTGGAGAAAACCGACGATAGCCCATAACTCGTCGTCGCCGTGATCGGCCCAGGCGGGCATGCCGGTCATCTTGATGCCGTGCTTGACGACCCAGAACAGTTCGGCGGCGGTGTAAAGTTTTGCGGCGACCGCCAGATCCGGCGGCGGCGGGTAAAGCCCCGCGGCGAT
>CAMATN010000194.1 GCA_945861155.1 Rhizobium sp. Q54 | reverse complement strand
AAGACGACGACGATCCTGATGCTGATCGGACTGACCGAGCCCACCGGCGGCCGTGCCGAGGTCGCCGGCTTCGACCCGTTGCGCGAGCCGCTCGAAGTCAAGCGCCGGGTCGGCTACCTGCCCGACCAGGTCGGGTTTTACGATGGCCTCTCGGCGCGCGACAATCTGGCTTATACCGCGCGGCTCGCCGGGCTGCCGCGCCGCGAGATCGACGAGCGCTTTGCCGCGGCGATCGACCGGGTCGGGCTCGGCGATGTCGGGCGCGCGCGGGTCGGAAGTTTTTCGCAGGGGATGCGTCAGCGCCTCGGTCTCGCCGAGATTATCATGAAGCGCCCAAGCATCGCGATCCTCGACGAGCCGACGACCGCGCTTGACCCGCATTCGACGCAGGAATTTCTCGAGATGATTCGCGGCCTCAAGGCCGAGGGCACCGCGGTTTTGCTGTCGTCGCACCATCTCGACCAGGTGCAGAGCGTGTGCGACCGGGTCGCGCTGTTCAATCGCGGCCGCATCGCGCTGTCCGGCTCGGTTACCGAATTGGCCGGGCAGGTGCTCGGCGGCGGCCATGTCATCGATGTCGAGGCGCGGGGCGCCGATATTGCCGAACGGCTCGCCGCGGTGCCGGGGGTGGTGCGGGTGCAACCGCTCGACAAGCGGCCGGACAGCGAGCGCTACCGCGTCGATTGCCAGCGCGACCTGCGCGCCGAGATCGCCCGCCTTCTCGCTCCCGAACTCGACCTGCTCGGCATCCATTTCGCCGCGCCGAGCCTGACCGAGGTCTACAACCGCTATTTCGAGGAGGCGCGACATGCTGCCGAGTAGGCGGCCAAGCGGAGGCTCCGGCAGGCGCCGGCTGGGGTCGCCGTGGACCGGGCTCGGCGTGGTCATCGCCAAGGAGACGGCGGACCATCTGTCGAGCGCGCGCATGCGCATCCTCGAAGCGCTGGTGTTCCTGACCGCGATCGCCGCGTCCTATGCCGCGATCCGCTCGATCCGCGCGACGATCGGCGAAAGCCCGTTTCTGTTTCTGCGCCTGCTGACCTTCTCGCAGGAGCCGCTGCCCTCGTTCATCGCACTGCTCGGTTTCCTGATCCCGCTCGTGGCGATCGCGCTCGCGTTCGACGCGATCAACGGCGAATTCAACCGGCGCACGCTGAGCCGCATCCTGGCCCAGCCGATCTATCGCGATGCGTTGTTGCTGGGCAAATTCTTTGCCGGATTGTTGGCGCTGACGATCGGGCTGGTGTCGCTATGGCTGCTCGTCCTCGGCCTCGGCCTGTTGCTGTTCGGGGTGCCCCCGAGCACCGAGGAAACCGTGCGGATGCTCGGTTTTCTCGTCGCGACGATCGCTTATGGCGGCGTCTGGCTGGCGCTGGCGCTGCTCTTTTCGGTGCTGTTCCGCGCGCCGGCCACCGCCGCTTTGGCCGCGCTCGGGGTCTGGCTCCTGTTCGCGCTGTTCTGGTCGGTCATCACCCCGCTCGTCGCCAATCTGATCGCCGGCCCGCCCGAGGGGGTGTTCGGGCCGCGCATGGCCTTTCTGAATACCCAGCAGATCATCGACCGGCTCTCGCCAAACACCCTCTATGCCGAGACCGCGCTCGCCCTGTTGCATCCGGCGACAAGGGCGCTGGGGCCGGTGCTGATCAGCCAGCTGCAAGGCGCGCTGCTCGGAGCGCCGTTGCCGGTGACGCAAAGCTTTATCCTGATCTGGCCGCAATTCACCGGGCTGATCGCGGCGACGATCGTGATCTTCGTGATCGCCTACATCGCCTTCCAGCGCCAGGAGATCCGGGCGTAGAGCACCCGCTTTGTCATTCCCGCGAAAAGCGGGAATCCAGAGCCGCGAGACCGTGGTTGGGTTCCCTGGACGCCCGCTTTCGCGCACAGGCGCTGACTTTTGCCCGATTGTCATTCCGGGGCGCAGCGCAGCGGCGAACCCGGAATCCATATTCCAGAGGCCGGTGTTTATGGATTCCGGGTTCCGCCCCGTGGGCGGCCCCGGAATGACAATTATCTAATGTTAGCGCCTATGCGCTTTCGCGGGCATGACGAGCGAGGATACCCGCTCAGTCAAGTGCGATCGTCTGGAACGACAGGTTGCGCGTTTGACGCGGCAGCGCCCGGTGCGTAATGTGAATGAACATTCACTCACTATCGCGGCGTGCTCTGACGCCGCGGGGGAGGCCGGCGGTGGGTAACCAGATCGAGTTGTTGGGCGGGCGGCGCTTTTGGCCGCTGTTTGCGACCCAGACATCGGGCGGGTTCGCCGACAATCTGTTCAAGAGCGCCTTTGTCATGCTGGCGACCTATGGCACGGCCATATCCACCACGCTCGACCCCGGCACGCTGGCGGCGATCGCCGGCGGCGCGCTGATCGCGCCATTCTTTTTGTTTTCGGCATTGGCCGGCGAGCTGGCCGACCGCTACGAGCGGTCGCGCCTCTTGCAGATCCTGAAGGCGGCCGAGCTGATCACGGTCGTTGCCGCGACCGCGGCGCTATTGGTCGGCAGCCTCCCGCTGTGCCTGATCGCGCTGTTCGCGCTTGGCGCGCAGGCGACGTTTTCGAGCCCGGTGCGGTACGCGCTGCTGCCGCAGCACCTCGCGCCCGACGAGCTGATCGACGGCAACGCTCTGCTCGAGGGCGGCACGTTCCTGGCGATCCTGTTCGGGACGATCGCCGGCGGCATCGCCGTCGCCATCGATTACGGGACCGAGGCGGCGGTGCTGTTGCTCGTGCTGTGCGCGGTCGGCGGGTTGGCCGCGAGCCTCTACGTGCCGCACGCGCCGGCCCCCTCGCCCGCCCTGCGCCTCAGCCGCAACCCGATACGAGCGACCGCGGCGATCCTGCGCCATGCTCGCGAGCGCCGCGACGTGTGGCTGTCGATCCTCGGCGCGTCGTGGTTCTGGCTGGTCGGCGCGGTCTTCCTGTCGCAGATCCCGTCTTTCGCGAAGGAGACGCTGGGCGCCGGCAGCGGCGTCGTGACGTTGTTCCTCGCCGCGTTTTCGATCGGGGTCGGGGTCGGATCGGTGCTGTGCGGGCGGCTGATGCGGGGCGAAGTCAGCGCCCGCTATGTGCCGCTGGCGGCGCTTGGAATGGCGGTGTTTTCGCTCGATCTCGCGCTGGCGAGCATGTCGGCAACCCCAGCCGCTTCCGGCGAATTGCTCGGCATCGCCGGTTTCCTCGCGCAATGGGTCGGGATCCGCATCTTCGTCGATCTGACCGCGATCGCGATCTGCGGCGGCGTCTTCGTCGTGCCGCTCTACGCGATCATCCAGCAGCGCAGCGACGAGGCGGCGCGGGCCCGCACGATCGCCGCGATGAACATCATGAACGCGCTGTTCATGACCGCCGCGGCGGCGGTCACGGCGGTAATGCTCGCCGCCGGATTTAAGACCCCCGACATCTATCTCGCGCTCGCGATCCTCAATGCCGGCGTGGCGCTGTGGATCTGCAAGCTGCTGCCGCAGGATACGCTGCGGATGCTGGCGCGGATCGTGCTGCGGCTGGCGTACCGGGTCGAGCTGCGCGGCGCCGAACATCTCGCGGCGGCCGGCGAGCGCGTCGTGATCGTGCCGAACCACGTTTCCTATCTCGACGGCCCGCTGATCGGCGCCTTCCTGCCGGGCTACCCGATGTTCGCGATCGACACGGCGCAGGCCGCGCGCTGGTGGGTTCGGCCGTTGCTCGCCGGGGCCGACATCTTCCCGATGGACCCGACCCGGCCGATGGCGACCAAGTCGCTGGTCAAGGCGCTGCGGGGCGGGCGGCAATGCGTCGTCTTCCCGGAAGGCCGGCTCAACGTGACCGGCGGGGCATTGATGAAAATCTATGACGGGCCGGCGCTGATCGCCGACAAGGGCGACGCGCTGGTCTTGCCGGTGCGCATCGACGGGGTCGAGTTCACCCATTTTTCGCGGCTCGGCGGGCGCCTCCGCCGGCGCTGGTTCCCCAAGGTGACGATCACCCTCTACGAGCCGCGGCGCCTCGCGATCCCGGCGGAGTTGCGCGGCCGGGCGCGCCGGCAGCGGGCCGGACTGATGCTGTACGATTTGATGTCGGAGATGATGGCGCGCCGCACCGATCCGCCTGATTTGTTCGAGGCGCTGCTGGCCGCGCGGCGGGCGCATGGCGGCAAGCACCCGATGCTGGCCGATCCGTCGGCGGGGCCGCTCAGCTACGACCGAATCGTGATGGCGAGCCTGGTCCTGGGGCGGCGGCTGGCGCGCGGCGCGCAGCGGGGCGAGGCGGTCGGGCTGATGGTGCCGAACTCGATCGGCGCCGCGGTCGCCTTTCTCGCGCTGCAAGCGAGCGGCCTTGTGCCGGCGATGCTGAACCACACCGCCGGCGCCGACGCGGTGCTGTCGGCTTGCCGCACGGCTAGGTTGCGCCGGGTCATTACCTCGCGCCGTTTTGTCGAGCTGGCCAAGCTCGAACCGTTGATCGAGAGGCTCGCCGGCGCGGTCGAGATCGTCTGGCTCGAGGATTTGCGCGCGCAGATCGGACTTTCGGACAAACTGTACGGGCTGTTCGCGTCGCGCATCGCTTCGTGGCGTCATCGCCGGCTCGGGATCGTCGCCTCCGATGCCGCCGCTATCCTGTTCACGTCCGGCTCGGAAGGGGCGCCGAAAGGGGTCGTGCTGAGCCATAGAAATTTTCTGGCGAATTGCCGCCAGCTCGCCGCGCGGGTCGATTTCAGTCCCGCCGACCACGTATTGAACGCGCTGCCGATGTTCCACAGCTTTGGCCTGACCGCCGGGTTTCTGTTGCCGCTGTTGTCCGGGGTGCGGATTTTTCTGTATCCCTCCCCGCTGCATTACCGGATCGTGCCCGAATTGGCCTACGGCATCGGCGCGACCTTGCTGTTCGGGACCGACACGTTTCTCGCCGGTTATGCGCGCGCCGCGAACCCCTATGATTTCTACGCGCTGCGCTATGTCTTCGCCGGGGCCGAGCCGGTGCGCGACGATACCAGGCGGGTCTGGGCCGAGCGGTTCGGCAAGCGCATTCTCGAAGGCTACGGGGTCACCGAGTGCTCGCCGGTCATCGCGGTCAACACGCCGATGCATTTCAAGGCCGGCACAGTCGGGAGGCTGCTGCCGTTGATCGAGCACCGGATCGAGCCCGTCCCCGGCATCGCAGAGGGCGGGCGGCTGATGTTGCGCGGCCCGAACGTGATGGCCGGGTATTTGCGCGCCGAGCAGCCGGGCATGCTGACGCCCCCCGAGGCGGGCTGGCACGACACCGGCGACATCGTGCGGGTCGACGACGATGGCTTCGTGACGATCGCCGGCCGGGTCAAGCGCTTCGCCAAGCTCGCCGGCGAGATGGTGTCGCTGGGCGTGGCCGAGCGGATCGCGGTCGCGGCCTACCCCGCATATCGCCATGCGGTCGTCGCCCTGCCCGATGCGCGGCGCGGCGAGCGGCTGGTGCTGGTCAGCGAGGCGCCCGAAATCCGGCGCGACGCATTGATCGAAGCGGCACATCGCGAGGGACTGCCCGAAATCGCGATCCCGCGCGATGTGGTCGCGGTCGCCATGCTGCCGCTGCTCGGCTCGGGCAAGACCGATTACCCGGCGTCACAACGGCTTGCGGAAGCAGCGGATGGCGGGGCCGATGCGAAACCGGCCCAGCTCGTCGCCGGATAGCGCAAAAATCCCGCTAGATTTGTCGTCCCGGCGAAGGAGGCTGTAATCAAATTGCCGATGGCTGGATAGAAGCCGTGCGTCCTTCGAGACGCGCCCTTGGGGCGCTCCTCAGGATGACGTTCTTTCTCAATGCCATCAAATACATACCGTCATCCTGAGGAGGTCGCGAAG
>CAMATN010000193.1 GCA_945861155.1 Rhizobium sp. Q54 | reverse complement strand
GCCTGATCCGGCCAATCGTTTCCACCGTTACCATCCCCGGCCACGCTCCCCGCTACAACCAGAGGGAGCATTCGACGATTCCCGGGGTGGGTCCCTATTCGGCGCTGTTCACCCCAATAGCCGGGTCACTCTTCCACGCTGTTTTCCAGTCAAAGACGCCAACACCACCGTCCAGTCGCTGGCGACCGTGGTCGACGGCAATGGGAATCTTGTGCCGGTGCACGCGCCGGCCGCTACCAACGCGCAGGGCGTGTCGACCCCGGTCGGGACGCAGAACCCGCTACCCGTCATCAACACCGCCGGCGCCGTCGCGAGCGACGGCAGCGGCACGCTCGCTACCGGCGGCAGCGCTCAGACGCTGTTTGGCGGCATCGTGCCGGCGAACGGGTTTGTCGTGCAGAACAATTCCGCCGGCGTGCTGTGGGTCTCGGATGTCGGGGTCGCCTCGGGCGGCGGCGCCAGCATCCAGCTCGCGGCCAATGGCGGCAGCTTCGCGACACCGTCGGGCTACAAACCGGCCGGCGCGGTCAGCCTCTACGGCGCGACGACCGGCCAGGCCTTTGCGGCGCGCCGGTGGTGAGCGGGGTGCACACGATGTGGATCGACCGGGCACTCGCGGTGGCGGCGCTGACCGGAACCGCTATTGCGGCATGGAGCGCGCTGGCGCAATCACCGGGCAATTTCTCGACCCTGTCGACGACCGGGACCGCGACGTTGAACGGCGATTTGCTGGTCTGTTCGGGGCGGCCGTGGCTCGATGTCAAATGTGCCGGCGCCGTGGGTGACGGCGTCAATAACGACACGGCGGCGATCCAGAGCACGATCGACACCGCCATCACCAACAACTGGCCGGTGCATTTCCCGGCTGGCAGCTACAAGGTCACCGCGAAGCTGACGATCGATTATGCCGGACAAGCCAGCAACGGGTTTCGCCTGATCTCCGAGGGCGCGACGATCGATGGGCGCGGCATCGCCACCGGTCCGGTATTGCAGGTGCAATGCTCGGGCGGCACTCCGGAAAGCCCAACCGGGTGCTTCTATTTCAAGGAAGAGGGGGGTATTGTTCGTCCTCGCCAACACACCGGATTATGCGGTGGTGATCGGGAAGCTCGATTTCTCGGACGCGCACAACACGATCAAGCTCGATCACCTGAACGTCAACAACGCCAGCAGCAACGCCGCCGCCGGCGGCTGCAAATTCAATTACGTGCTCGACAGCGATCTGTGGGCGGCCTGCGTATCGGCCGGCGGCGCCGCCGGTCTCGCGTTTGAGCAGACGCAGTTCTCGCGGATCTCGGGCTCCGGCACCGCCGAGGGCGCTGGCGGGCGCGGTGTCGTGCTCGAGAATGGCTACAACTACGCCAATACTTTTTTCGCGCTCGATCTCGAAGTGTCGCCGACCTGCCTCAGCATCACCTTCCCGCATGACGGGATGAACACGTTCGTCTCGCCCTATTTCGCCTGCACCACGGCGGTCAGCGCGACGGCGAGCACGCATAATGTGCTGATCAACCCGACCTTTGCCGGCAATGTCGTCAATCGCGGCCCGCAATCGACCGGCATCGAAATCATCGGCAGCGGCAACTGGGCGCGCTGGCAGTTCCCGTCGGCGGCGAGCTACACCGCGGCGCCGATCGACGACAAGACGGTTCTGTCGTCGTTCAACGCGCCGGGCGCTTCTCTATCGGTGAATTTGCCGGCGCCCAACGCGGTCAGCGCCGGCTGGTCGATGGGCTTTGCGAGCGACAACGGCAAGGGTGTGATCGTCACCCCGGCTTCCGGCTCGATCCTGTCGGGCGGCAAGGTGCTGTCCGCACTGACGCTCGGGCCGGGCAATTACGAATATGTCGAACTGGCGTCGGACGGCAACCAGTACCGCATCACCGGCGCCACCCGCAACACGGGGGTCGCGAACGGGCTGGAGAGCCGCGACTGGCCGGGGAACTGGCTGTACCCGTCGAGTTCAGGGTATGCCGCGACGCTCGCCGACAATGGCACCGTGCTGTCGAGCTTCAACACGGCGAGCGGCTTGACCGTGACCCTGCCGCCCACGACCGGACTGCCGTCGGGGTGGTCGATCGGTGTCACCGGCGAGAACGGAAAGGCGCTGACCGTGCAGGTTAACGGCGTGTCGGGCGGCAATATCCTTTTTCCGCGTACGGTGGCGGCGGGCCAAACATCGATCAGCCTCGCCGGCCACAATTACGAGCTGGTCGTCCTGCAATACGACGGCAGCGGAAATTTCCGGGTCGTCCAGGCGACTCCCAGCACCGCGCAACAGATCGGCATGGCCGGACCCGGCGGCATCGCCAACTGGCTTTTCCCGGCGGCGTCAGCCCACAGCGCGACCAGGGCCGATAACGGCAACGCGTTTTCGGCCTTCAACTCGCCGCTGAGCTACTTCACGCTGACGCTTCCGCCGATCGGCTCGATCAGCGCCGGCTGGACGATCGGCATCGCCAGCGACAACGGCAAGGCGACGGCGGTGCAAGTGAATGGCGGCGCCGGGGAGAAAATCCTCATTCCCGGCACGCTCGGCGCGCAGAGTTCGCTCAGCCTCTCTACCAACACCAGCGGCTATGAGCTGGTGGTGCTGCAATTCGACGGCAGCAACTTCCGGGTGGTCGGGGCGACGCCGCTCAGCGCCAACGGCAACGGCATGTCGGTGCTGATTGGAACGCCATCGTCGAGTTCGGCCGCGTGCCAGACCGGGGCGCTGCAATCGGACGGCGTCTACCTCTATTTCTGCGCCGCGCCCAACACCTGGAAGCGCGCCGCCCTTTCCAGCTTTTAGCGGAGCAGGTCCCGATGCCACAGGGTGGTACACGCACGCCCCTGAACGCCTCGTACAGCTGGGGGCAGCAGGGTCTCGAAACGCAGTTTCGCGCGGTTTTCGAGCCGGGGCAGGGAATCTTCTCGCCCGGTTATCCGCTGGCCCCGGTCGAGCCCGAGCGGCTGCGGCTGTGGGATTTCCCGGTCGGCGTCAATACGGTGTACACGCCGCGCTCCTACGAGCCGGTGTCGTTCGCCGAGCTGCGCGGCCTGGCCGAAAGCCACGACATAACCCGCCTCGCGATTGAGACCCGCAAGGACCAGCTCGAACGGCTCGACTGGACGATCAAGTCCAACACCGTGCGGCGGGCGGACGGCGACGCGCGGGAACGCGCCGCGAAACTTGCGTCGTTCTGGCGCCGGCCGGATGGCGAGCGGCCGTTCGCGAGCTGGCTGCGCGAATTGATCGAGGACCTCTTGGTGCTCGACGCGCCGGCGCTTGAGATGCGGCGCAACCGCGGCGGCGACATCATCGGCCTCGATGTTGTTGACGGCGCCACGATCAAGGTGCTGTTCGACGAGACCGGCCGGCGCCCCAAGCCGCCGGCGCCGGCATTCGAGCAGGTGATCCACGGCCGGCCGTGGAAGCTGCTGACGGCCGACGAACTGCTCTACCTGCCGCGCAACCCGCGCCCGCACAAGGCCTATGGCTTCGGCCCGGTCGAGCAGATCGTCATGACGGTCAACATCGCGCTGCGCCGGCAGACGATGCAGCTGCAGCATTTTACCGAGGGCAACGTGCCGCCCGGGCTGTTGAACGCGCCCGAGGGGTGGAATGTCGAGCAGATCGGGCAGTTCCAGGAATGGTTCGACAGCGCGCTCGCCGGCAATACCGGAGCGCGCTCACGGCTCGTCTGGGGGCCGAGCGGGGCGACGTATCAGGCCTTCAAGGAACCGCCCTACAAGGACGAGTTCGACGAGTGGCTGGCGCGCATCATCTGCTACGCGTTTTCGCTGCCGTCGACCGCCTTCACCCGCCAGGTCAATCGCGCGACCGCCGAGACAGCGCAGGCGGCGGCGCTCGCCGAAGGGCTGGCGCCGCTGATGGGCTGGGTCAAACGGCTGGCCGATCATGTCATCCAGGACCGGATGGGGCAGGCCGACCTCGAATTCGCCTGGGTCGATCGCCGTCCGACCGACCCGGCTGAGCAGGCCAGGATGCTCGACACCTATGTCCGCGACGGGATCTGCACGGTCAACGAGGCGCGCGACATCCTCGGCTTCGATCCGGTCGCCGGCGGCGAGCGGGCGATGGTCTACGGAAGCGACGGCCCGGTGCCGCTCACAGCCGGCTCGCGTCAGGTGCCGGATGGTCAATCGTGAACAGCGCGGGCATCCGGCGAGCCTGGGTTCAGCTCGTGCGGCGTCCGCATGACAGTGAAAATCCGCTAACTGAAGGTGGTCCCCGCATGACGATTTTTCCGCGCCACCGCCGGGCCGCGATGTCCGTCGCCGCGCTCGCCGTCGGCACAAGCCTCTCCCCATGCCTGATCGACAGCGCGGCGGCTCAAGGCAAATCCGTCGAGGTGTCGGCCTACCGCCAGCTCGGGGCCAGCGAAATGATGGCGTCGCCGGGCCAGAACGGCGGCGATTACAGCGCCAATGCGCCCTCGCTCGCCGGCCTGACGTTGCTCGCAACGATCTCGGCGCCCGCCGCGTCTCGTCTCGGCTATCTGATCCAGGCGCAATGTACCGAGGGTCTGACGGTCGCGCTCGATGATGCGGCCGGGGCTCTCGCCCCGACCTTGGTCGTGCTCCAGGGCGCCGGCAGCAATGGCGACCAGGGCGGATCGCTCAACATGGCCGGGATGCCGCATACCGGGCGCATCCGGATCTATTCGAGTTCGGCGAGCTGCCAGATGGCCGCGAGGGCATGGTGATATGACGACGCAACGCACCTATATCGCCGCTCTGCTGGCGAGCGCGCTGGCACTGCCGACCGTACCTGTCGAGGCCGCTGTCGAAGGGCCGCGCGACATGCTGACCAGCGCTTCGAACGCGGTCCTGCCGACGGCGCGCAACAATCTCGGCGCCGCAGCCAAACTTACGGCTACCGGCGGGGTGTCCGCTCGGCCGTCGCCGCTGGGGAATTGGGACTCCGCCACGACGGGCTGCACCGGCAATCTGTCGGGCACGGTGCTGGCGAGCTGCTTTTCGATCACCGGCGCGGCGACGCTGTCGCAGCCGACCACTGGCTACGCCTACACGCCCGAGGCTTATCCTTTCCCGAGCATCCTCTACAACTCGTCGGGCTGGAATGAGAGTCTGTCATCCAATGTCGGGCGAACAGCGGCAGCCAGCTATCGTGTTAACGTGCAACAGTACGGCCAGGGCGACCTGGTCGCGTTCAATTGCAGCGGGTTCATAAATAGCACGCGGTCCGGCTCGACCAGCTTTCTCGCTAATCCAGCGGTGTCTTGTTTTAACGGGGGTATGTCTACCAACGTCGCGGGGGGATACCTTAATTTCGGCGAGATGGAGCTGAACGACGCTGGTTTTGATGCGGCGGGAATTGGGTGGGTTATCCGGCTCAACAGGACGCTTGCTACCGGCGCAAAGAATGTCAATTGGGGCGGCGAGACCGTCCAAAGCACAGGCACCAAGTCGGCGGATTGGGCCTATCGGGCAGCCGGCCCTTATCGTGTGGCAATTGATCTGACCGGGACAACGCATCCGGGCCTGACGCTGATTGGCATAACGGTGACCAACGGCGGTGCGGGGTACACGGTTGGCGATACGCTGATTCCCTCAGACGGGACCGGCGATCAGGTCACGACCTTGAAGGTTTTGACGGTCAGCGGCGGGGTGATAACAAGCGTCGGAATTGATCGGGCAGGCCTTTATACAGCGGTTCCGTCTTTAGGGAAACACTGAGCAATGCCGGCGCGGCTGATGGTTTGGCGATGCGGGCCTAATTTCTGGCCGCGACGCGCCGGGTAACGGCATCAATCGGCGGAAATCGGGGTTGTTTTTGTGTTTTCCTGTGTTGTTTTAGGGATCGAGACGGA
>CAMATN010000192.1 GCA_945861155.1 Rhizobium sp. Q54 | reverse complement strand
TGCCCGATGTGAATGCGTCGCTGAGCCGGATAAAGCCGAACGCGTCACTTGACCACAGCACGATCTCTTCGGCAAAGCGTGACAGATGGGTCCCGGCGAGCGACGCGGCGGCAAGGAACTCGATCGCGAAATCGCGGTCGGACACCGCGTCGAGCGAATTGGCCGCGGGCCGGTCGAAGCCGAGCGCGGCGGCGGTCATGTCGCGGTCAATCGGAAAGACGGTGCCGGCGAGCGCGGCGGCGCCGAGCGGGCATTCGTTGAGCCGCCGGCGGCAATCGGCCAGCCGCCCGCGATCGCGCCCGATCATTTCGACATAGGCCAGCAAATGGTGCCCAAAGGTCACCGGCTGGGCGATCTGGAGGTGGGTGAAGCCGGGCATCACCGCGTCAGCGGTGGCCTCGGCCCGGTCGATCAGCGCCGCCTGCAGATCGCGCATCGCCCAATCGACGCGGTCGATCGCGCCGCGCACCCACAGCCGGAAATCGGTCGCGACCTGGTCGTTGCGCGAGCGTGCGGTATGCAGCCGCCCCGCCGCCGGGCCGATCAGCGCGGCGAGCCGGGCCTCGATGTTTAGGTGGATGTCTTCGTTCGCCTCGCTGAAGACGAAGGCGCCGCTCTCGATCTCACCGCGGATTTGTCCTAGACCGTTCGTGATCGCCGCGCCATCTTCGGCCGAGACGATGCCGCGCGCGACGAGCATCGCGCAATGCGCCAGCGAGCCGGCGATATCCTCGGCGTAGAGGCGCTTGTCGAAATCGATCGAGGCATTGATGCGGCGCATGATCGCGGCCGGGCCACCCGCGAAGCGGCCGCCCCACATCGGGTTGGTATCTGTATTGACCGGAGGATTGGTGTCGTTCGGCACCGTTGCGATCGTGCTCCTGGTGGCGCTGTCGACGGCCGCTCCCGGCGAGGACCAAAAGATGCGTCTCGGCGAGTTTATCGCGATGACGCCGCCGCTGCCAGCGCCGGAGGTCACCTTTACCGACGCCGAGGGCAAGCCGGCGAGCCTCGCCGATTTCAAGGGCAAACCGGTGGTCGTCAATTTGTGGGCCACCTGGTGCGAGCCGTGTTTGCGCGAGATGCCCTCGCTCGAACGCCTGCAATCAAAATTCGACGACAAGCTCGTCGTCGCGGCGGTGTCGCAGGACCGCGCCGGCGGCAAACTGGTCAACCCGTTCGTCGCCGCGCTGAAGCTCGACAAGGTCAGGGTCTACCTCGACCCGAAAAGTGAAGTCGGGCACGCCTTCAAGGTGCGCGGGCTGCCGACCAGCATCGTAATCGATGCGCAAGGTCAGGTCGTCGGCAGGGTCGAGGGCGCGGCCGAATGGGATTCCGCGGCGATGCTGGCCGCGCTTAAACCGCTGTTGGAGCCGGCTCCGGGCGCCCTCAAGAGGGGGCGCTGAAAACCTCGCGCAGGAAGCGGCCGCCGCGCTCCAACCCCTCGGGGTCGATCGAATGCCCGACGCCGACGCAGGCCAGCGTCTCGACCGGGACCCCGGCGCTTTTGAGGGTGGCTTCCGCCTGAGCCATCGACTCGAACGGCACCATCGGGTCGTCGGTGCCGTGCACCAGAAGGACGGGCGGGCGCGAGCGCAATTCGCCGGCCAGGAGGTCCGCCGCGATCAGCCGGCCGGAATAACCCAGAATGCCGGCAAGCGGCTTCTCGCGGCGCAACCCGACGAACAGCGACATCATCGTGCCCTGCGAAAACCCGACCAGCGCCGCGTCGCTGTCGACGAGCCCGCGTTTCTGCAATTCGTCGTCGATATAGGCGTCGAGCAGCGGCGCGCTGGCGCGCACCCCGGCCAGCACCGCTGGCGGGCTGCGGTCCCGCGCGCTGAACCACTGGTGCCCATAAGGGGCCATGTCGCACGGAAAGGGCGCGTTCGGCGAGACGAACTCCGCCTCGGGCACGACGCGCCCCCAATATTGCTGCAGGCCGATCAGATCGTTGCCGTCGGCACCCAGGCCATGCAGCAGGATCACCAGGCGGCGGGGGTTGCCGCCGGCGACCGGCGGGCGGGACGGGCCGGACAGGTCCATCAGCATCGAAGCGGCCTCTTGCTGGGTTGGCTGGGTTGGCTGGATTGGCGGAGAGGGATAGCCGATCGCAGATACCGTTGTCACGAGTCGATGCTCACGTTCTCTCGTTCCCTGTGCCCGCTGTATTGAGCAGAACATCCAGGATGGAAACCGTCGTCACCCGCTTTGCGCCAAGCCCGACCGGGTATCTGCATCTGGGACATGTCCGCTCGGCGCTCGCGGGTTGGCGGGCGGCGCGCGAGGCGGGCGGGCGGTTTCTGCTGCGGCTTGAGGACATCGACCATACCCGCTGCCGCCCGCATTTTGCCGCCGCGATCGTCGAGGATCTGCTGTGGCTCGGGCTCGACTGGGACGGGCCGGTCCGCCGGCAATCGGAGCATTTCGCCGATTACCGCGCCGCGCTGGCGCGGATCGAGGCGGCCGGCCTGCTCTATCCCTGCTTCTGCACGAGGCGCGAGATCCAGGCCGAGATCGCCCGCGCCGGCGGCGCTCCGCAGGGCGAGCAGGGTGCGCCCTATCCCGGCACCTGCCGCCGTCTTCGCGCGGCCGAGCGCGCCGAGAAACGCGCGAGCGCGGCCGATTACGCGCTTCGCCTCGACCTCACCGCGGCGCAAGCGCTCGCCGGGCCGCTCGCCTGGGTCGAAGACGGCCGGGGAATCGAAGCCGATCCGGCGGCGTCGGGCGATGTCGTCATCGCCCGCAAGGAGGTGCCGACGAGCTATCACCTCGCGGTGACGGTGGATGACGCGCTGCAAGGGGTAAGCCTGGTGACGCGCGGCGCCGATCTGTTCGCCGCGACGCATATTCATCGGCTGTTGCAGGCGCTGCTCGGGCTGCCGACGCCGCAATACCGGCATCATCCGCTGTTGACCGACGCGCAGGGCCGCCGCCTCGCCAAGCGCGACGGCGCGCCGACGATCCGCGCGATGCGGCAGGCCGGCATGATACCGGCGGAAATCCGCAAGGCGGCGTGTGACGGCTAGCCTAGAAAGAAACAAACCATCGTAGGGCGGGTGAGCGAAGCGTAACCCGCCGCGCTGCCCGCCGAACCGATGGCGGGTTGCGCTGCGCTCCACCCGTCCTACGGGAGTGCTGGCGCGTTTCATTGCCCGGCGGGTCGGCAAAAGCCGGTGGCGACTAATAAGGGCGCACCCGGTCCGAATAGGCTGGAGGGTGGTGCGACAAAAAGGGGCGCCCAAAGGGCGCCCTTTAATGCAAGCTGCCTTGCCGGCGCCGCGCTATTTCTTGGCGGACGCCCTCGCCGAGTTGCGCCCGGTGCCGCGGCCGAGGCCGATCTTTTTGGCGAACTCGGATCGCTGCTCGGCATATTTGGGCGCGACCATCGGGTAATCCGGCGCCAGGCCCCATTTCGTCCGGTATTCGTCCGGCGTCAGATTGTAGGTCGAACGCAGATGCCGCTTCAGCATCTTGAGCTTCTTTCCATCTTCGAGACAGATCAGGAATTCCGGGGTCACCGATTTCCTGACCGGCACGGCTGGCTTCAGCGGCTCGGCGGCCATCTCTGCAACCTGTCCTTCGAGCCCGCGCAGCGAGTTGTACACGGCCTGGATGATGTCGCCCAGTTGCGCGGTTGCCAGCGTGTTGTTGCTGACATAGGCCGACACGACCTCGGCAGTCATGCGCAGTAATTCGTCCTCGGCCGTCTTGGGCGCCGCTGGTTCCGCCATGTTCTCCCTCGATCCCGCTCTCAGATGGACATGGTATCATAATCGCAAAGCGAATTGCGGGTGTCAACCGAAACCACCGGGCGAATAAAGTAATGGCGAACAAGCTGGCGGGACTGGACTTGTGCGGCGATAGAGAATGGGACGGGCGCCCGTGTCCTCGCCGGGTGATCGCCGGTGATCGAGGGCGCGCGACCCCGTTCTGATCAATGGTTTTGGTTTTTAATCCGATGATTTGCGACCGCGCCGCGCAAGCCCGGCGCGCGGCTGTGCTTGGTTGCGACACCGACGCGACGGCTGGTAGACCCCTGACATCGGCGCCCGAGATGTGGTAGATTTGAGGCGAATAGGCTGCCGCTTCGCGCCTTCCCCTGTCCGAGAGGTGTTGTCCTGGCGATTTCCTCAGCTCTCCCCACCGCCGCCGGGCGCATCGCCGAGCGCGCCGCCGGCTTTTTTTCTGATGCGCTGTCCAGCGCCGACCCGGAACTGGCCGCGGCGATTGCGGGCGAAGTCGAGCGTCAGCAATCGCAAATTGAGCTGATCGCGAGCGAGAACATCGTCTCGCGCGCGGTCCTCGAGGCGCAAGGCTCGGTGCTGACCAACAAATACGCCGAAGGCTATCCCGGACGTCGCTATTACGGCGGGTGCGGTTTTGTCGACATTGCCGAGCGGCTCGCGATCGAGCGCGCCAAGCGGCTGTTCGACTGCGGCTTCGCCAATGTGCAGCCCCATGCCGGGGCGCCGGCCAACCAGGCGGTGTTCCTCGCCCTGCTCAAGCCCGGCGACGCCATTCTCGGCCTCTCTTTGGCCGCCGGCGGACACCTGACGCACGGCGCCGCGCCGAACCTGTCGGGCAAATGGTTCCGCGCATTACATTACGGCGTGCGCGCCGAGGACGCGCGGATCGATTTCGACGAGGTTGAGCGCCAAGCCGAAACGCACCGGCCGCGGCTGATCATCGCCGGCGGCAGCGCCTATCCGCGGATCATCGATTTCGCGCGGTTTCGCGCCATCGCCGACCGGGTCGGCGCCTATCTGATGGTCGACATGGCGCATTTCGCGGGCCTTGTCGCCGGCGGCGCGCATCCGAGCCCGCTGCCGCACGCCCATGTCGTCACCACGACGACGCACAAGACGCTGCGCGGCCCGCGCGGCGGCATGATCCTGACCAACGACCCCGACATCGCCCGGCGGATCGATTCGGCGGTCTTTCCCGGCCTGCAAGGCGGCCCGTTGATGCATGTCATCGCCGCCAAGGCGGTCGCTTTCGGCGAAGCGTTGCAGCCGAATTTTGCCGCCTATGCCCGCGCCGTCGTCGCCAACGCGCAGACTCTCGCCGCGATGCTCGCGGCGTCGGGCTGCGCGATCGTCTCGGGCGGCACCGACACGCATCTGATGCTGGTCGATCTGCGCCCGCTCGGGCTGACCGGCCGCGACGCCGAGCAGGCGCTGGAGCGCGCCGGCATCACCTGCAACAAGAACGGCATTCCGTTCGACCCTCAAAAGCCGACCGTGACCTCCGGGATACGCCTCGGCTCGCCGGCGGCGACGACGCGCGGCTTTGGCATCGCCGAATTCCGCCAGGTCGGGGAATGGATCGCCGAAGTGCTGCACGGGCTGGCCAAGGACCCTGACGCGAACGCGGGCGTCGAGCGGCGGGTCCGCGAGGAGGTCCGCGCGCTGTGCGCCCGTTTTCCGATTTACCCCGAGACGATTTAAGCCCGGCTAATTTAAGCCCGAGCGAGCGGGCAGGACGAGACGGAGGAGCACATGCGTTGTCCGTTCTGCGGTGCCGATGACACACAGGTCAAGGATTCGCGCCCGACCGACGATCGCGGCGCAATCCGGCGGCGGCGATTTTGCGCCAATTGCGCGGCGCGCTTCACGACCTTCGAGCGGGTGCAGCTGCGCGAACTGACCGTCATCAAGAAGAACGCGCAGCGCGAGCCGTTCGACCGCGACAAGCTGGCGCGTTCGATCTACGTCGCGCTGCGCAAGCGGCCGGTCGAGCCGGAGCGGGTCGAGCGCATCATCAATTCGCTGGTGCGTCAGCTCGAAAGCGCGGGCGAGACCGAGATCCCGAGCGACATGGTCGGCGAACTGGTGATGGAGGCGCTGTCGACGCTCGACCAGGTCGCCTATATCCGCTTTGCCTCGGTCTACCGCAATTTCCGCGAGGCCAAGGATTTCGGCGAGTTCGTCGGGCGCATCGCCGCCGATGGCGAGTGAGGTGACGCGATGGCCCGCATATGTGTCGTTGTCCGCGGTGGCGCCCTTTTATTGCCACGCTCAATTTTAGTTGTCGTCCCGGCGAAGGCCGGGACCCACTGATCCA
>CAMATN010000191.1 GCA_945861155.1 Rhizobium sp. Q54 | reverse complement strand
CCGGCAGCGGCGCATCCGGTCGGCGGCGCGGGTGCGGGAGGTCTTGGTGTTTGCGATAATCGGGGTGGCAGCGCTCTCGGCCATTGTACGGTTCCTTCTGCTTGCCCTAATTTACTGCGGTAGGCGGCAGAGATGAACTCCGTAATCGGGGGGCCTGTGCCGCCGATGATCGAGGACGCAGCTGAGGCTAGAACCGCGGCGGTTAGCACTTCCGTGACCGCCCACGGCGCGATCATCTTCAGCCAATATCGCGCAACGGCGGAATGGGTTGGCGAATCGCGCTATGCGCTGTCTTTCCGGACGAACCCGTCGCTCTTTACGCGGGCGGCTCAGCCTCTTTCGTTCAGCGCGAATCGGACCGCCGATCGGCCGCCCGCAGCCACCCAGCGTCCCGCAGATAATGGAGGATAACCTCGACCTTCGGGTCGATGTCCGAACGATCCATCACCGATACGCAAATTGCGTTCGACTTCGCGTAGCAGCTCAATCTCGGGTAGTGTCCGCTGCCGGTTAGCCGCCGGTGGCATGGCCGCCGCCATCAACTCACGATATAGGGCATGAATGGCCGAAGTTGAAGCTGACCAACTCCGCGAGGCCGTGCAGACCATGCACGGCGGCACGGCGACCGCTCGCCCAATCCGTGCCCGTCCGTGAGACATTCCAGGGCCAGGTTGTATGGGAGGGCGTGGTGCAGGTTGAAGTGGACCCCGGATTCAGGACCGTTGGTTAAGGTGTAAAGCGTCCTGCTCTGTCGCTGCCGGTGTGGTGGGCGGGGTTTTCCACTCCCCCCGGCTGGCACGGAAGAATGGTCGATTCAGGATCGCATCATGTGGTTGCAGATGGCCGCGATGGCTTTCCAGATGGCCTATGGGCAAACGGAGCCGATTGATATCAAGATCGGGAACCCCATTCCGGTCCTGGGCCAGCCCCACCCCAGGACGCCTCTAGTCCAACCCATCGTACTTCCGCGCAATCTCGCCGATCTTGTCCCGGATCGGCTCGTTGCGCGGCTCGTCGGCAAGCTGGCGGAACAGCTCGGCCGGCTTCTGGCTCGCGGCGTGCCGCTCGTCAGCAGGCGTATAGTCGGGCCAGGGGCCTTTGATCGTGTTGTCTCCGGTTCCCGGATTGTCCCGAATCGGTATCTCGTCGAGCCGCGGCCGAACATCGAACCCGGCTTCCCATAGCTCGTCGAGGATCGCGCGCGCCAGCGCAGCCGGGTTGCTCTTGGCGTCCCGCTCGATCGCGGCGGCGATGATCCGCTCGGGATCATAGGCTGTCATCGGCCCATGACCCCTCCGTGGTATGAGCATGTCCGGCGATCGTTTGGGTGCTCGCTCCAACTCCACGTGCCATCCTGACATTTGGCGGTCGCCTTGGGAGGCTGCGGGTCGCCGTTGCGCCAGTTCCCACACGGTCGTGGGACTTGATGCCCCGCCGCATTCGTGTAGTACCCGCATCGGCCGGTCGGATCAGCGGACGCCGGGGAAGCGACTCCAGCGGCAAACAGCGCCGCGCCGATTAACCCCACGATAAAAAGGGACCGCATCATTGCTTAGGACTCCTAACCAAATGCTCCGACATTGGATTAGCATCTCGCTGTTAATCAAATATTAATCGGCGTCCCCGATTTCGGGGGCTGGTCCCATTTGCGCCCGAATACCGTGGTCGGTCCGCCCATAATGTGGTGCTCCCCAAATTAGCCCGGATTATGCGTGAGGGTTGGCGGGTGTAGCTCAATCCATTGATCGGACGTAGGATTCGGTTGTCCAGACTGAATTTGCCGATCATCGAGGCGACACCCGCCATGGTTGATTCTACGCCGCTTCTCCCGGGTCTGTCACCGGTGCAAGGCAGGGCGGTGGTGGCCCGCTTTGACGGCGGCCGCCTGTCCTCGGAGGGCGGGTTGCTGGCGCTGCGCGAGATCGAGCGCCGGATCGGGGTGGCCGGTCGGCTGGCGGGGTGTCTGAGGGACCCGCGCGCGCCGGAGCGGGTTGGGCACCGGCTGGCCGAGATCATCCGCTTCCGCATGCTGATGATCGCCGCCGGTTACGAAGACGGCAACGACGCCGACGCGCTGCGGCGGGACCCGATGTTCAAGCTGGCGCTCGACCGGTTGCCCTCGGATGACGAGCTGTGCTCGCAATCGACTATCTCGCGGCTGAAAAACCTGCCGGATGTCCGGGCGCTGTTGCGCCTGGGACGGGCGCTGATCGAGCAGTACTGCGTCTCGTTCCGGCAGGTGCCGAAGCGCATCGTTCTCGATGTCGACGACACCTTCGACCGGGTGCATGGCGGCCAACAATTGCGGCTGTTCAACGCCTATCACGATGATTACGGCTTCCAGCCGATTGTCGTGTTCGACGGCGAAGGGCGCTTGGTGACCGCGCTGTTGCGGCCCGGCAAGCGGCCGGGCGGGCATGAGGTCCGCGCCTTCCTGCGCCGCCTCGTCGGCGCCATTCGTGCCCAGTGGCCGAGGGTCGAGATCCTGCTGCGCGCCGACAGCCACTATACCGCCCCCGAAGTGTTCGACTGGTGCCGCGCCAACCGGGTCGATTGGGTATTCGGCCTGGCTCCCAATGCGGCGCTCAAGCGCCATGTCGGGGCGCTGGAGAAAACCACCGCCGAGCGCTACAGGACCACGCCGGATCGCGGCAAAGTGCGACGCTTCGCCCAATTCTACGATGCCGCCCAGAGCTGGAGCCGGGTCGAGCGCATCATCGCCCGCATCGAGGCGGGACCCGAGGGAACCGATACCCGCTTCATCGTGACCAATCTCCAAGGCGGCCGCGCCAAGCACCTCTATCAGTGGCTCTATTGCGCCCGCGGGCAGGCCGAGAACCACATTAAGGCATGGAAGAACCACCTCGCCGCCGACCGCACCTCATGCCACCAGGCCGAAGCCAACCAGTTCCGCCTGTTTCTGCACGCCGGCGCCTACTGGCTGTTGTGGTCGATGCGCCGCGTCATGCCCAAAGGCTCGACTTGGCGCGTCATGCAGTTCGACACCCTGCGGCTGCGCTTGCTTAAGCTTGCCGCCCGCATCGTCGAATTGAAAAAACAGGTCAAGATCCACCTGCCGTCGAGCGCTCCCGATCAGGCGATCTTCGCCATGCTACTCGACCGCCTGCCGCGCCTGGTCACCTGAAAATCGGGGCATGTGCCCCCGCAGCCACACCCTTTCCGCAACCTCCAACGCCGATCCAGTCCACACCGCCAAACCCGCCGCCGCGGCGTAGCTGCGCCGTGTCTCGACAACCAAAACGCGAGCGCTGTGATCTACGCTGCGCCAACGTATTTTACTCGTGCATAGATCGGGTTAGGACACTACCCAATCTCGTGCGGATCAGGTGGCACCGCGTCCTTCGCATGTTGCGCACGCAATTGGCCCCGCGGCACCACCGCCCGTAACGATCACCGCGCCGCCAGAGTTCGCGCCGCTGGCGGTCGACCGGGTCATTCCACCGGCGGACATCGAACAAGCCGCCGCCGCGCGCGCCGATCTCGTCGACCAGGAGCCCGACGGCGGCACCGCCGCTGTGGCCGAGAGGTTGGTCGCGACCAAGGAAGAACTGAGCGGACGCCGGAGGCAAACAAGACGGAGCCGGCTCCGTCTACACCCGATGAAGCCGAGCGCCCCGGATCGTGTCCCAGGGAGTGGTGTAGGAGGAGCGGTGGTTTCGCGCTCTCCGGCGGGGCTGGCCGGTGTCGTCCGGCTGCCGCCACAGCGGGCAGCTTGACGAGAGGATCGTCGTAAGCATCCGCCGAGCACCGCGGCGGGTTAGGGATCAGGCAGCGAGGGCTTGATCGCGGACCCTCTTCCAATGCCAGCGGAGAAGCTCTTGGAGCCGCGAAGCCGGATGACCGGCGATGCGGCGCAGCGCATCAGCGAGCCAGGCCTGCGGATCGACGTTGTTGAGCTTGGCCGTGGTGATCAAGGTGTACATCGCCGCCGCGCGCTCGCCGCCTCGGTCCGATGCGCCGCGATCCTCGGCTCCCAGCTCCCAGCTCCCCGCGGATCGCGCGCAGCCGCGCCAGAGTTCCTTCCTCGTCGGCGCCGATCAGCCGGCTGTAGCCCGCGATATCCGCCGCCACGATTGCCGCTAGCCGTCGCTCGACCCGCTGCTCGCCATTCATCTCGCTGGCCGTTCTCAGGGCGGTCTTCAAACCAGAGTATGATGGAACGCCGGCTTGAACGCGAGCGATGCCGAACTCAATCCTGCCGTTGTTGGGTACCATGGCCTTCGGCGGCTGTTGAGGATCGCCCATATCGAGCGCAGCCAGTGACCGCGCGAGCCGATTGGTTGTAGGGTAGTGCGTGCGACAACGCCGCAACGGAGAGACACGAACGATGCCGTCCTACCGAAGCTTCCTGTGGACCGCCCTGGTCGCCGCGTGCATGGCCTTAAGCGGATTGGGTTCGGCCGCTGCGCAGGGCAAGCCGGAAGGCGAGATGCGGTTCGCGCTTTATGTGACGCTGGCCCCGGCGTGGCTCGACCCGGGAGAGGCGGTTCCGGGGTTCTTCACGCCGTTTTGGCTGATGTACGGCGTGCATGACGCGCTGGTGAAGCCGATGCCGGGCAACAATATGGCCCCCAGCCTTGCGGAGTCCTGGACCGAAAGCGACGACAAGAGGGTCTACGAATTCACGCTGCGCAAGGGCGTCAAGTTTCACAACGGCGACCCCTTCACCGCCGAGGACGTCGTGTTCAGCTTCAAGCGCACGAAGGGCGCACAGCTGCAGCAAAAGGTGAAGGAAGCGGTGATTGTCGATCCGCACAAAGTGCGGTTCGTGCTGCACGAGCCGTGGCCGGACTTCATGAGCATCTACGCTTCGCTGGCCAGCACCGCCGCCTGGATCGTCCCGAAGGACTATTTCGAAAAGGTCGGGGCGGACGGCTTCAAGAAGCACCCGATCGGGGCGGGTCCCTACAAATTCGTCAGCAACAGGCCCGGCGTCGAGCTGGTGATGGAGGCGTACGAGGGATACTGGCGCAAGATGCCTTCGGTTAAGCGGCTGGTTTTCCAGAGCGTCCCCGAGGCGACCACACGGCTCGCGATGCTCAAGCGCGGCGAGGTCGACATCGCCTATATGCTCGACGAGTCGCTCGGCCAGGCCGTCAAGGACGACCCGATGCTGAAGCTTGCCTTCTCGGGCGGCGTCGGCACGTTCTTCCTCGATTTCTTTGACATGTGGAACCCGAAATCGCCGTGGGCCGACCAGCGGGTGCGCAAGGCCGCCAGTCTCGCCATCGACCGCAAGGCGCTGAGCCAGGCGGCAACGCTCGGCGCCTCGCCGCCGAACGGAAACATCGTCGTGCAGGGGTTTGAATTTGCCCTGCAGATCGATCCCGACCCGTACGATCCGGCGGCGGCCAAGAAGCTGCTTGCCGAGGCGGGTTATCCCAACGGGTTCGATGCCGGCGATCTCAATGTCTGGCCGCCCTATTCCGGTACCGGCGAGGCGATCACCGGCTATCTCGGCGCCGTCGGCATCAAGACCCGGATGCGCACCGCCGAGCGGGCCGCGTTTCTCGCCGCCCTCACCGCGAAGAAACTCACCGGGGTGTGCATGTGCGTGGCGCAGGTCTACGGGAATGCGTCGGCTCGCATGGCCGAGCTCGTTCCGACCGGCGGCACCTATTCCTATGGCGGCTTCCCCGATATCGACGAACTCTTCGCGCGCCAGCTCGCCGAATCCGATCGCGGCAAGCGCGAGGCGATCCTGCATCAAATCCAGAGAACGCTGCACGAGCGGACCCGGTTTGCCCCGATCTTCGATTTCACGTGGCCGAGCGGGGTCGGCCCGCGCGTCGAGGAACCTGGCTTGATGCTGATCAACCCGTATCCCTGGGCAGCGCCGCTGGAGGAGGTCCGTCTGAAGCGGCAGTAAGCCGGGACGTAGCTTGCCCGTGCCGGCAGCCGCGGCGCTCAGTTGCAGAGCGGCCGCGCGTCAAGGTGCGGACCGCAAACAAGGGAGGCACTGCGGCCTCGCCAAGGGCACCTGCCACCGGCTTCGTGGGCATCCTGCCCAGCGGCGCGGACCACGCGGACGATGCCGCCGCCGCTCCTGATCTCTTCCAGGCTGAAATAGTTGAGATCACCCTCCTGGCCGGGTGCCAGCTGTATCCAGTTGTTGATCTTCCCGTAACCCTCCGCCGTGGGCCGCCTTGTCGGGCGATCGACG
>CAMATN010000190.1 GCA_945861155.1 Rhizobium sp. Q54 | reverse complement strand
TCCGTCAGATCGCTCGGATAGCGCAATTTGCTCCGGTCATAGCGCCCCCGGTTCTCCTGCGTCCACATCAGCGGCCTCCCCCAAACCAAGCCGCCTCCCTTGAATCATAAATGATTCCTACGAATCAAGATGTTTGCGGACAGACACTTAAGGAGCCCCCGGAGGTCGTCAGGATTACCGGATATTACCTCAGCTAGATTTCCAGATGTAACGAGATATGAAATGAAGGCAACCCCGGCGATGATTAGCAGTACGAGTATCAAAATCAAAACGGCCCGGCTTATGGCCCTGGGGCGGATCTCCGAAGGGCGACTACGCTCTGGATGGTTGGTGGGCGACGAGCCGGGGTCTTCGGAGGGCATTAGAGCTCGCCCTCCGCCCGCAGCATCCGCACGGTGTTGCGCATCGCCGATACCGTGTCTTCGAGCTCCGCTTCGCCGTGCGAGGCGGAGATGACGCCGCCGGGATGGCTGCTGAGGTCGACCCCGTTAATCATCATCGCGAGGCGCATTTTGTGCACGATCCCGGCATTGCGGTCGCCCTTCAAACTCGCGAAGGAATGTTCGAGCGGGTCGAACCGGGTCGGGGTGATCGCCGCGCGCTCGGGGTTGGTGAACAATTCGAGCGAGGAGAACGTGCCGTAGGCCGCCCACGGCACTTTCTCCTCCTCGAAGACCTCGTTGAGCCGCCGGCGCAAATCCTCGCCGAACTGGTTGGCGCGGGCGCAGGCGTCGCTGTCGCGCACGATCCGCAACGTTGCGATCCCGGCCGCCGCGGACAGCGGGTTGGCGTTGAACGTGCCGGGATGGGCGATCTTTTCCTTGCCGGCGCTCTTGGTGACCTGGAAATCCAAGAGATCGAGGATGTCCTTCCTCCCGGTGACCGCGCCGCCCGGCAGGCCGCCGGCGAGGATCTTCGCCAAGGTCGTCAGGTCGGGGCGGATGCCGTAGGCCTCCTGGGCGCCGCCCGGCGCGACCCGGAAGCCGTTGACGACCTCGTCGAAGATCAGGAGGACACCGTGCTCGGCGGTCAGCCGGCGCAGCGCGTGCAGGAAATTCGGGTCGATCGGCAATTTGCCGCCATTGGCCCCGGTCGGCTCGATGATCGCGGCGGCGATGTCGTTGTGCTGCTCGAACAACCGCGCGAGGGCCGCCTCGTCGTTCTGGTCGCACAGCAGGACGTTGCCGGCGACCGCGTCAAGCACTCCCGTCGTCGCGGTTCCGTCGAAATGGTTGGTGTGGCCCGACGTCATGTGGTCGTGCCAGCCATGGAAATGATAGTTGAAGCGGATCAGCTTGGTCTTGCCGCTGAACGCGCGAGCCAGGCGCACCGCCATCAGCGTCGCCTCGGTGCCGGACGACGTAAAGCGCACGCGTTCGGCCGACGGGATCAGCGCCTTGACGCGCTCGGCCCATTCGATCTCGAGTTCGTGGCTGGCGCCGTAATGGGTGCCGCGGTCGAGCTGGGCGTGCACCGCCGCCATCACTTGCGGGTGGCAATGGCCGAGCAGCATCGCGCCATGCCCGCCGAAATAATCGACATACGAGCGCCCGTCGACATCCCATTTGCGCGGCCCCTTGGCGCGGGTGATGTAGAGCCCATACGGTTCGATATAGCGCGCATCGTGGGTGATGCCGCTCGGGAACAGGCCGGCCGCGCGCTGGGCTTGCACCGCCGAGCCCGGGGTCGCGGCGCGATAGGCGGCGATAACGGGCGAATTGGTCGTCAGCGTGTCGGGCATCGGTCTGGCTCCGCCTTTATCGGTTGATAGCCTGTTTTAGGCCCGGCGCTCGCCCCGGCCAAGCGGCTTGGCCTAGAATTGTCCTAGAATTGCCGGGCACCAGGGAGAGCGCCGATGACCCATGCTTACGAGAACGAGCTGCGCGCGCGTTTCGGCCTCGATTTCGAGCTTGATGTCCAGCCGGGTGTCGAGCCTGGAGGCGAGGTGCCGGACGAGCCGTGGCTGCGCCAGGAGCTGACGCGGCGAACCCATCGGCGCTACGGCAATCGCGCCGTACCGGACGCGCTGGTGCGGCTGCTGCTCGCTGCGGCGTTTTCCGCCTCGTCAAAATCGGATTTTCAGCAGGCGTCGGTGCTCTGGCTCAAGGACCGCGCCCGGCGCGATCGGCTCGCCGCCCTCTTCCCGGACATGCCGTGGATCGGCTCGGCGCCGGTGTTTCTGGTGTTTCTTGGCGATTCGCGCCGGCTCGAACGCATCGGCCAGCTGCGCGGTCATGCCCTCGACAACGGCGCACTCGAGGGGTTTTTCAACGCCACGGTCGACGCGGCGCTGGCGTTGCAGACTTGCGTCCTCGCCGCCGAAACGCTGGGCCTCGGCACCTGCCCGATCAGCGTGCTGCGCAACCGCATCGCCGCGGTCGGCGAGATCCTCGAACTGCCCGACAAGGTGTTCCCGGTAGCCGGGTTATGCCTCGGTTACCCGGCGCAGAGCGGCTTTGTCAGCATGCGCCTGCCGTTGGAGGCGAGCGTGCATGTCGACCGCTACGACGATTCGGGGCTGCAAGCGGCGGTCGACGGCTACGACCGGCGGCGCGACGCGCGCCATTCGATCGGCGACCGCCAGCGCGCCCCCGAGCGCTTCGGCACCGCCGGGTTCTATGGCTGGTCGGAAGACAAGGGGCGCCAGGCGGTGACGCCGGAAGGGGTGGGTTTCGCGACCTGGCTGAAAGCGCATGGCTTCACGCTCGACGAGCCGGAGGACGGACCCGTTTAGCCCGCCCGGAACTCGCCGGCACGCCAAACGGTTTTGGACTAACGCCGAAGCGGCCCGCTCCCGGCGCGAGACCATTGGATATGCCGGATACCGCTCCCCTGCCCTCGCAGATCCTGCCGACGCAGACCGCGCCGACGGAGATCGAGCCCGCCGAACCGCAGGTCACGGTCGAGCTTAGCCCGATCTTTCTGGGCGGGCTGTTGCTGCTGGCGGTGCTGGCCGTTTGTTACGTGGCCGCCGAGATTATATTGCCGATCGTCCTGGCGTTCGTGCTGAACGCGGTATTCCAGCCAGTCTTGCGCACCCTGGAACGATTTTACCTGCCCCGCTTCGTCGCCGCGCTCGTCATCGTCTTGGCGCTGATCGGTCTCGTCCTCCTCCTCGGCCTGTTGCTGGCCGGGCCGATATCGACCTGGATCGCGCAACTTCCCGAGACAATTCCCCGGCTGCAAGCCCGCCTGCACTTCCTGACCGGGCCGATCAAAACGTTCCAGGACGCGCTCGAACACGTCAAGAAACTCGCGCCGGAAGCGGCGCCCCTGGCGGTCGCGGTGCAGAGCACCGGGCTTGCCGAGCGGCTCCTCGCCGGTGTCCACGCGATCGCGGACGGCGTTTTTACGACGGTGCTGGTGCTGTTTTTCGTCCTGATATCGGGCGATCTGTTTCGGCGGCGGCTGGTTGAAATCCTGCCGAGTTTCAAGGAGAAGCGCCAGGCGGTCGATATTTTCCAGCAGGTTGAGCAGGACATCTCGGCGTATCTCGCCACGATCGGCATGATGAATGCGCTGGTCGGCGTGCTGACCGGGATCGCCATGTGGCTGTGCGGTCTGGGCAGCCCGCTACTGTGGGGCACGATTGCCTTTCTGATAAATTTCGTGCCGATCCTCGGCCCGAGTGCCGGGGTGGTGCTGTTCCTGGTAGCGGGGCTGGTGACGATCGAACCCTTATGGATGGCATTCGTGCCGGCCGCGCTCTATTTGTTGATCCACCTCGCCGAGGGCGAGGCGATAACGCCGATGTTGCTGGCCGCCCGGTTTACGGTCAACCCGGTCCTGGTCATTGTCGCGGTGGTCTTCTGGTATTGGATGTGGGGTGTGCCCGGCGCCATCCTGGCGATGCCGATGCTGGCGATCGGCAAGATCATTTGCGACCGCATCGACGCGCTAAAGCCGCTCGGCCATTTCATCGGGGGAGATCAGCCAGCCCCGTCGCCCTGAACAGAAAGGCCGCCCCGAGGGACGGCCTTTCGTCGAAAACCGGCGGTCTTAGCGACCGCGCCGGCGCCTTGACTAGGCGCGGACCTCCACGATTGCAGGGATCCTGGTCGCGGCAGCGGTGGACCGCGGTTGGTGGTAATACACAGGATCACCTCCTTTCTGGTTGTTGAGCCAAGACCCGTAATGTACGGGCGCAGCGGCCCGCCGACAAGACCATCTTCGCGGGGCTCGCGTTAAGGTCCCGGGGAGCCCCCTGGGAGCCGCCCGCCCGCCCGAGAACAGCCGCATGAGCGGGCTTCTTGCGTCGCAATCGGCCCCCGACGCGGGGCGCGGGGCAATCCGCCGCAACGCGAATCGGTCGAAACACCCCGCCGTTGCGACCGGGCTGCCGGCTCTGCAGCGGCGCATATCGCCCGCCGCCGCATCATGACATGATGGGCCGGTCCATCAGGCGGCAGGCGGGTCATCGGCATGGCAGAAGGCGCAGGGTCCGGCGCCGGGGACCGGATCACGATCAACGGCATCGAGCTTGAGGTGTTGCGCCGCGGCCCTGATGACGCCGGGGGCACGCCGGTGCTGCTGTTGCACGGCATGAACACGGTGTCGCCAAAGGCCCGGTTCCTCGACCTGCTCGGCCGCGACGCCGCGATCATCGCCCCCTCATCGCCCGGCTTCGGCAATACAAGGCGGCCGGCCGATTTCGACACGATCTACGATCTGGTCCGTCTCTACCTCGCCCTGATCGACGAGCTGCCGTACGATAAGCTCGTTCTGATGGGGCTGTCCTTCGGCGGCTGGCTGGCGGCGGAAATCGCGGTCGCCTGCTCCCATCGCATCGACAAGCTCGTTCTCGTCGACCCG
This sequence comes from Rhizobium sp. Q54, assembly GCA_945861155.1. Classification (GTDB taxonomy): domain Bacteria; phylum Pseudomonadota; class Alphaproteobacteria; order ATCC43930; family CGMCC-115725; genus DATARH01. Next base: position 1,434 of record CAMATN010000190.1, on the reverse strand, counting down.
GTCGGCATCAAGATCGGCGACCGCGAGAGCCGCGACATCCTGGATGTGTTCAACGTCAACCCCGCCGAAGTACGAAGCTGCCGCTGGCGCGACCCGGCCAATTCCCCCGATTTCGACGCGATGAGCGATGACGAGCTGATCGTCCACGCGCGCAATTGGGACTCGCTGTGCCTCTATGCCTGGCACCCCTATATGTACAATCCGCAATTGAAGCGATGGCTGGGACGGATCCCGGTGCCGACCCTCGTGCTGTGGGGCGACAGCGACCGCATCGTCACCCCGGATTACGGCCGCGCCTATAGCGCGCTGATCCCGGGCTCGCGCTTCGAATTGATCGCCGAGGCCGGCCACCATCCCGAGATCGAGCAGCCCGAGTTGGTCGCCGAGCGCGTGGCCGCGTTCCTCGCCGAATAAACCCGACGAAATGTTGACGCCGGCGCGCGGCAAAGACGAAAGTGCCGCAACGCGCCCCGGGAACGACCAACCGGCAAACGATTAACCGAGAAGGAACCCCCATCGTGAGCAACGGAACCCTGCCGCTGTCCCGCTTTACCGTGCTCGACCTGACGCATGCGCGCGCCGGGCCGACCGCGGTGCGCCAGCTCGCCGATTGGGGCGCCAAGGTCATCAAGATCGAGCCGCCCGGAGCGCCGACCAACGACATCACCGGGTCGCGCCGCGAGGGCTTCGACTTCCAGAACCTGCACCGCAACAAGCGCAGCCTCGCCCTCAATCTAAAGACCAAGGACGGGCTCGCAATCTTTATGAAGCTGGCCGAGAAGGCCGACGTGATCGTCGAAAACTTCCGCTCGGAGGTCAAGTTCCGGCTCGGCGTCGATTACGAATCGGTCAAGAAGATCAACCCGCGCATCGTCTTCGGCAGCATTTCCGGCTTTGGCCAAAGCGGGCCTTACGCCAAGCGGCCGGGGGTCGACCAGATCGCGCAGGGGATGGGCGGGCTGATGTCGATCACCGGGTTCCCCGGCCAGGGGCCGGTGCGCGTCGGCATCCCGATCGACGATCTGTGCGCCGGGCTGCTGCTGGCGCAGGCGATCCTGATGGCCCTCATTGAGCGTGGCGACAGCGGCGAGGGCCAATGGGTCCATACCTCGCTGCTCGAAGCGCAGATCTTCATGCTCGATTTCCAGGCGTCGCGCTGGCTGCAGGCGGGCGAAGTGGCGAAGCAGGCCGGCAACGACCATCCGACCGGCATCCCGACCGGCCTCTTCCCGACAGCGGACGGGCAGATCAACATCGCCGCCTCGGGCGACAATCTGTACCGCCGCTTCTGCGAGGCGGCCGACGCGCAACATTTGCTAAAGGACCCCGATTACGCCAACGGGCCGGCGCGCTCGAAAAACCGCAAGGCGTTGAACGAGGTCATCGCCGAGATCACCAAAAAGCGCCCGAGCGCCTATTGGGTCGAACTGTTGA
>CAMATN010000189.1 GCA_945861155.1 Rhizobium sp. Q54 | reverse complement strand
GAGGCCCGTGTTTATGGATTCCGGGTTCGCCGCTGCGCGACGCCCCGGAATGACAAGCTGAGAGGGCGGATCAAAGCGTGCGCCAATGGGGCTTAACCGGGATGACGATCGGGGTGGTTATCAAAGCACGCACCCGTCTGGGTACAGTCATTCGCCACTGAAGCAAAGCAAGGGAGAGACGCCATGCTGATCGTCGATTCGCAAATCCACATCTGGGAAAACGCCAAAATGTCGGCGCATCACCGGCAGATCCCGACCTATTCAAAGGAAGACGCGCTGAAGGAGATGGCGGCGGCCGGGGTCGATGCCGCGGTCCTCCATCCGCCCTCCACGCTCGGCGAGGCGATGAACGCGCTCTCGGTCGACGCGGTGAAGGCGCATCCCGACAAGTTCTGCATCCTCGGAAACTTCGACCTGCAGGCGCCGAACCGCGAGGAAATCGTCAAGAACTGGCGGCAGCGGCCGGGCATGCTCGGTTTCCGCTTCACCTTCAACCAGCCCGAGCAGAAAGCCTGGTGGACCGACGGGTCGCTCGATTGGTTCTGGGACGCCTGCGAGAAGGAGGGGCTGCCGGTGGGCCTGCTTGCCGGCGGCAACATGGCCGCGCTCGGCAGAATCGCCGAGCGCCATCCCGGGCTGCGCCTCCACATCGATCACTACGGCCGCGCCGGCGGCGGCAGCGGCGTTACCGACGATGTTGCCTTCGCCGACCTGCCGGACATGCTGGCGCTCGCCCGATTGCCCAATGTCGCGGTCAAGCTGTCCGGGGCGCCGAGTTATTCGAGCGAGCCCTACCCCTACCCGAAAGTCGCGCAATACACCCGGCAGATTTTCGACGCGTTCGGGCCTGAACGCTGCTTCTGGGGCACCGACATCACCCGCATGCCGTGCAGCTACCGCCAATGCGTGACGATGTTCACCGAGGAATTGCCGTGGCTCAAGGGACGCGACCTCGATCTCGTCATGGGTCGCGCGGTCTGCGAGTGGATCGGCTGGAAGCACCCGGCGCTCGCCCGCAGCTGAGGCGGAAGCGGCCGGGATCGACGCGACCGCGCTGCTGCGGCTTTATGCGCGGTATCGTGCATATAGCCTCGCGCGGCAGGACGCCGCCGCAGTCCAGCGCCTGACGCTGGCGCGGCTGATCCGGCAGGCCGCCGCGACCCGCTTCGGGCGCGACCACGGTTTCGCCCGCATCGGCAATGTCCGCGAGTTTCAGGCGGCCGTGAAGCTGCGGCGCTACGAGGATCTGTGGTCGGCGTACTGGCAGCCGGTCTTTCCCGAGCTGGTCGATTGCACCTGGCCCGGCCGGGTCCCGTTCTTCGCCGCGACCTCGGGCACCAGCACCGGGGCGACGAAGTTCATCCCGGTCACCCGGGCGATGATCGGCTCGAACCGCAAGGCCGGGATCGACGTGCTCGTCCATCACCTCCGCGCGCGGCCACTGAGCCGCGTCTTCGGCGGGCGCAATCTGCTGCTCGGCGGAAGCACCGAGTTGGTCGAGCGCGCGCAGGGGGTCGCCAGCGGCGACATCAGCGGCATCGCCGCGGCGAATTTCCCGGCATGGGCGCGGCCTTTCACATTCCCGCCGCCGGAGATCGCGCGCCTCTCTGATTGGGCCGAGAAGATGGCGCGGCTCGCCGAGCGGGCGCCGGGCGCCGATATCCGCAACATCGCCGGGACGCCGAGCTGGGTGCTGCTGTTCTTCGACGAACTGGCCCGCCGCCATCCCGGGCAAGGCTCCCGGCTCGTCGATTTTTTCCCCGCGCTCGAACTGGTGGTGCATGGCGGGGTCAATTTCGCGCCCTATCGCCGGCGCTTTGCCGAATGGCTCGACGGCAGCCATGCCGAATTGCGCGAAGCCTACGCCGCCAGCGAGGGCTTTATCGCGGTCGCCGACCGGGGTCCGGGCGACGGGCTGAGGGTCGTGCTCGATCACGGCGTTTTCCACGAATTCGTGCCGGTCGGCGAGATCGACGCGGCGACGCCGGTGCGCCATTCGATCGGCGAGATCGAGACCGGGGTCGATTACGCGCCGGCCCTGACCACCTGCGCCGGGGTGTGGGCCTGTCTGGTCGGCGACATCGTGCGTTTTGTCAGCCGCGATCCGCCGCGCCTCGTCGTAACCGGGCGCCTCGCCTACACGCTGTCGGCATTCGGCGAGCATCTGACCGGCGAGGAGATCGAGGCCGCGGTAGCCAACGCCGCCGCCGCGATCGGCGCCGGAATGCGCGACTTCGCGGTCGGCGCGCTATACCCGAAAAAACCCGGCGACATCGGCGGCCACCTGTTTGTCGTCGAATTCGAGCGCCCGGTCGAAGTCGGCGAGCGGCGGAGTTTTGCCCAGGCGATCGACCGCGACCTGACGCGGCGCAACCTCGACTATGGCGATCACCGCGCCGGCGGTTTCGGCCTGATGCCGCCGCGGGTCAGCGTGTTGCCGCCGGGCGGGTTCGCCGAGTGGATGCGGCGGCGCGGCCGGCTCGGCGGCCAGAACAAGGTGCCGCGAATCATCGCGGACCCCGAGCTGTTCGCCGATCTGCGCGCCTTCGCCGCGACACGCGAACTGCCTTAGCTAGCGCAAAGCCAAACACGCCTCTACCAGCTTCGCGAAGGCGCGGGCGCGGTGGCTGATGCGGTGTTTTTCGGCGGGGTCCATTTCGCCGAACGTCAGGTCGCCGCCGTCCGGCACGAAAATCGGGTCGTAGCCGAAGCCGCGCTCGCCGCGCGGCGGAAAAACGAGGCGGCCATGCACCTCGCCGCGGAACGTGATCATGCCGCCATCCGGGCCGGCCAGCGCCAAGACTGCGACGAAATGTGCGCTGCGGTCCTTCTCGCCAAGCTCGCGCCGCACCCGCTCCATCGCGACGCGGAAATCCTTGAACTCCCCGGCCCAGCGCGCCGAATAGATGCCGGGCGCGCCACCGAGCGCCGGCACGACGAGTCCCGAATCATCGGCCACCGACGGCAGGCCGCTCGCATCGGCGGCGGCGCGCGCCTTTAGCGCGGCATTGTCCTCGAACGTCGCGCCATTCTCCTCGGGCTCGGGCAAGCCCAAAGCGGCGGCGCCGACCGTGGCGATGCCGTAGGGCGCCAGCAACGCCTCGATCTCGACAACCTTGCCTGGGTTGTGGCTGGCGACGACGAGCCGCGCGCCGGGGTCGATACGGCGGAGCGGCATGGGGTGGCGCTCGTCAAGCCGCTCGCGCATGTCCTGTTTCACCTGTTATTTGCAGATCCACATCGGACCGAGGCACTCGTCTGATAATTAGCACCCGTGCTTATCCGGTTGACGCCCAAGGACTGCAACGTCTGGTAAGGCCCCGAATTTGGAGATTACCGCTGAAATGACACCAATTTTCTTACGAAACGGAAGCGTAAATGAGATTGATTGGGATCAGGCGTATCTTCGATCCGAACATTATCTATCTCCCACAATCCAATATCACCGGACCGCCTCCAACGACCATATTGCCAGTCATCGGGCACTTTATCTATAGTTTCGATTACCTTTTTCCCATTCTCTATCGAAGCCAGAAAGCGACGCCACTTCGGCTGAATGGTAAGTTGAACGCCGGGATCATCATACCACTCGCCGCGATGCCAGTAATTGTGGACACAGGGATAGGACACTCCATCCCACGTCGCGAACCATGAACCGGAGTGACCCACTGGCTTAAATGCTGGCATCGGAGCTGCCCTGATCGCGTTTGGTGTCCTTGTGCCTCAACCGGATAAGCACGTAAGCAACTTTCTGTAGCTCCGGTTGCAGAAGCCCCCACCCCAACCCTCCCCCGCTTGCGGGGGAGGGAGCTACTGGAGCACCGAAAACCCGCCCCGCCTCCTCGCTTACCCTCCCCCGCAAGCGGGGGAGGGCAGGGTGGGGTGGGGAGTGTGGCGGGCTTCGGAACGGATGCCGTCACCGTGCACTCGCGTAAAATCTTGCCTAGATAAGCCCGAGCGCGGCGCGCTGGCGGGCGGTCAGGTCGGCGATGCCGGCCCGGGCCAGCGCGAGCATCTCGGCAAAATTCGCCTCGTCGAACGGCGCTCCCTCGGCGGTGGCCTGGATTTCGACGATGCCGCCCTTGCCGGTCAGCACGAAATTGGCGTCGGTCAGCGCCTGCGAATCCTCGGCATAATCAAGGTCGAGCACCGCGCCGCCGGCGACCATCCCGCACGAGATCGCGGCGACGCTGTCGTTAAGCGGCACTGCCGGCAACACCCCGGCCGTCACGAATTTCGCGAGCGCCTGGTAAAGCGCGACATAGCTGCCGGTGATCGCCGCGGTGCGAGTCCCCCCATCTGCTTGCAAAACGTCGCAATCGATGCGGATCTGGCGCTCGCCGAGCGCCGCGAGATCGGTGACGGCGCGCAGGCTGCGCCCGATCAGGCGCTGGATCTCCTGGGTGCGGCCGCTCTGCTTGCCGCGCGCCGCCTCGCGGTCGGTGCGGGTGTGGGTCGAGCGCGGCAGCATGCCGTATTCGGCGGTGACCCAGCCGCGCCCGGTATTGCGCAGAAACGGCGGCACCCGCTCCTCGACGCTCGCGGTGCACAGCACGTGGGTGTCGCCGAACCGCGCCAAGCACGACCCCTCGGCGTATTTCGCGACGCCGGGTTCGAGGCTGACCGGCCGCAGCGCGTCTTGGGTGCGTCCGGAAGGGCGCATGGCTTTCTCCATCTTCAGAACAAACTGCCCTGGCCGATCGGCGGGACCGAGCGGCGCACCGGGCGGCGCGAACCGCCGGCGATGACGCCGATCTTGCCGTCGTAGAATTCGAGTTCGAGTGCCGCGCCGGGCTTGACCTTCGCGGCATCGGTAACGACGCCGCCGGCCCCGTGTACCACGACATAGCCGCGCGCCAGCAGGCTTTCGTGGCGCTCCGAATGGGTCGCGAGGCGACCGGCGAAATTATCCGTCGCGTCGCGCTTGGCAACGAGAACCCGGCCCATCGCGTCGGCGAGACGGCGCTCGACATCGGCGAAGCGCTCGCGGGCGCGGGCGACATCGGCGGCGAGCGCGGCCGGCCGCAACCCGGACGCGGCCAGGTCGAGGCGTTGCCAGGCGGCGGTGAAGCGCGTGCCGATCGCCAGGCGCAGCCGCTCGCCGCGGTCGTCGAGCCGCTGGGCGGCGGCGCCGAGAAGATCCCGCGGGTCGGGCAGGCCCCGCGCGAGACCCGCCAGATGCAGCCGGCGCTCGGTAAGGAGCCGCGACAAGCCGCCGGCGAGGCGCGCCGATTTGCCGCCGAGCTCGGCCAGGAGGTCGAGCCGCACCGGCACCGCCATCTCGGCCGCGGCGGTCGGGGTCGGCGCGCGGCGGTCGCTGGCATGGTCGATCAGGGTCGTGTCGGTCTCGTGGCCGACCGCCGAGATCAGGGGAATCGCCGAGGCGGCGGCGGCGCGCACGACGATCTCCTCGTTGAACGCCATCAAATCTTCGAGGCTGCCGCCGCCGCGCGCGACAATGATCAGGTCGGGGCGTGGCGCGCCCGTGTTGCCGGGCCCGGCCGGGCCGAGCCGGTTGAAGCCGTCTATCGCCGCCGCGACCTGCGCCGCCGCGGATTCGCCCTGTACCGCCACCGGCCAGATCAGCACATGGCGCGGGAATCGGTCGGCGAGGCGGTGCAGGATGTCGCGAATGACCGCCCCGGTCGGCGAGGTTACGATGCCGATGATACCAGGCAGAAACGGCAGCTTTTTTTTGCGCTCGGCGGCGAAGAGGCCCTCGGCGGCGAGGCGCTGGCGCCGCTCCTCCAAAATCCGCAACAATGCGCCGATGCCGGCCAGCTCGATCGATTCGACGACCAGCTGGTATTTCGAGCGGCCCGGATAGGTGGTCAGGCGGCCGTTACACACGACCTCCATGCCGTCCTCGGGCTTGAGGGCGAGGCGCTGCGCGGTCATGCGCCAGCACACCGCGTCAAGCACCGCGTCCGAATCCTTCAGCGCGAAATAGCAGTGCCCCGAGCCGTGGCGCTTGAAGCCGGAAATCTCGCCGCGCACCCGCACCTGCCCGAAACCGTCCTCGATCGAGCGCTTCAATGCCAGCGACAATTCGGAGACGCTATACTCCGGCAGGTTCGACCCCGGACTGGGTGCCGGGGGTTCGCCCCAGGCGGCGGCCACGGTGAGAGGCTGATCGGTCATGGGTCCATTCTACCGGAGCCGGGGAGCAAGTGCGATGCGGGCGCACCGAGGGGAAATGAACGGCGCTGGTTCCACTTCCAAAAACGCTCCCTTTTTCCCCCTCTCCCC
>CAMATN010000188.1 GCA_945861155.1 Rhizobium sp. Q54 | reverse complement strand
GAGGCAAGCCTCGGAGCGGCCCCCCTCACCCTTCCCTCTCCCCCCACTGGGGGGAGAGGGTTTAGCGGAAAAGCGCTCGGCGGCGCCGGCCCAGGCGAGCGCGGCGAGGCGCTGCTGCGGGGTCATGCCGGCCATTCCGCTTTCAGGGGGGACCGGCTCTTCCGGGTATTCGTAGCGCAACTCGTCGAGGCTGAAGGGGCAGCGCTCGACGATGTCGAGGCTGCGGGCGAGCGCCGCCTCGTAACCGCGGAACAGCCGCGCCATTTCGGCGGGCGGCTTCAGATGGCGCTCGGCATGGGCGGCGAGGCGAAACCCGGCCTCGTAAATCGTGCAATGCTCGCGGATGCAGGTCAGCACATCCTGCAACGGCCGCCGCTCGGGGGCGTGATAGAAGACGTCGTTGACCGCGACCAGCGGCAGCCCGGCTTCGTCGGCGATCACGGCGAGGCGGGCGAGGCGGCTGGCATCGTCGCCGCGATAGAGATGATGCGCGGCCAGATAGGCGCGGCCGGGGAAATCCGCCGCCACCCGTTTTGCCAAAGCAAGATGGCCGGCGCATTCGGGCAGGCTCCCGTCCTCGGGCGGCAACAGGACGAGGATCTGCCCCGCGCCATGGGCCTCGACATCGGCATAGTCGAGCCGGCATTCGCCCTTCCGGGCGCGCCGCTTGCCCACCGTCAGCAGTCGCGTCAGCCGGCCATAGGCGGCGCGGTCTTGCGGATAGGCGAGCAGGCTCGTGCCGTCGGCGAGATCGAGGCGGGCGCCGATCACCAGCCGTATGCCGCTGGTTTTCGCGGCGCAATGCGCGCGCACCAGCCCGGCGACGCTGTTGCGGTCGGTGATCGCGATCGCGGCGTGGCCGAGCGCCGCCGCCCTCGCCACCAGCTCGTCCGGGTGCGAGGCGCCGCGCAGGAACGAAAAATTGCTGGTGACCTGTAATTCGGCGTAACCGGGATTCATACCGGCTCAGGCCCCGACTTAGGCAAAAACACCATGGACGAACCAGCGCGGCGGCGGGTCGCCCCCCGGCAGCCCGGCGCGGAACAGCCAAAAACGTCGCCCCGCCGAATCCTCGACCCGGTAGTAGTCGCGCAGGGCGTCGACCGCCGCGGAACTGTCCTCGGCCCACCATTCCTCGGCAATGCGCTCGGGGCCGTCGGCGCGCCGCACCCGATAAGGCCGCCGCCGCCAGGTGAAATGGAACGGCGGGTCGTCGGGCAGCAGCCACGCCGCCGCGATCGGCTCCGGCGGAGCGAACAGCCGGACCGGACGGGGAGGTTTCCGCGCGAGCTTCTTAGCCGTCATTCCGGGGCGACCCGAAGGGTCGAACCCGGAATCCATAAACACAGGCCTCTGGAATATGGATTCCGGGCTCGCGGCCTCCGGCCGCGCCCCGGAATGACAATCGAGTTTGCTGCTGTGTTTTGCACTGACTGGGATGGTCATCGAGGCGCGTTCGGGGATGTGGCTTGCACGCGGCTCCACGCGGCTCAGCGCATCCAGCCCGAGCCGCGCGCCGAGGCGGTCGAGCAGCGGCGCGATGCCGCTCGCCGTGGCTTCGGGATTGTTGGTCAAACCGATCTGCTCGGCCGGCAGCTTCTCGGCGGCGAACAGCGAGAGGATCATGTCCTCGACTCCCAGTCCGGGATCAACCGTGTCGAGCTTCCCAATCAACAGGCCGGCGAGATGGCGCGGGTCACGGCTCGGCCGGGCGGTGCCGATGCGGATGTGCTCGACCCGCCCGTCGACCCGGAGAAAGGCGAGGTCGAGCCGGCGCGCGCCCATCCCCTCGCGTGCGAGGCGCGCCGCCAGATCGGCGACCAGCCGCTCGGCGCCACGGGCGAACTCGGCGGGGTCGGCGATCGGCTCGGCAAAGCTGAGGCGAACCCGACGGACCGGCGCCTCCCCCAAGGGCGACAGCGGCTCCGGCAGATCGCCGAGCGCCTGGTCGAGGCGATGCGCCACCGCCTCGCCGAAGCGGCGGGCGAGCGCATCGCGCGGCATCGGATAGAGTTCGCCAATGCGCCGCAGCCCGACCCGGCGCAGCCCGGCCGCGATGTCAGGAGCAAGCCGCAGCGCCTCGACCGCCAACGGCGCCAGCGCCTGCCGTTCCGCGCCCGCCGCCGGCAGCGCCGGCCGGCCATCCGCCGCCGCGAAGCGCGCCAGCGCCCAGGCGGCTCCCACGGCGCCGGCGATCGCGATGCGATGCGTGATCTGCTGGCGAGTGAGACGCCGCGCCAGATCGGCCGCGAGCTTGGCTTCGCCGCCCCACAGATGGGCGCAGCCGGTGATCTCGATCTTGATGCCGTCACTACCATCCGGCGCGGTCCACGGGCTGTAGCGGCCGCACCATTCGGCGAGCCGGGTCAACGCCGCGGCATCGGCGGCCGGCTCAGCCGCCGCGGTCAGCAGCCCGGGCACAAAGGACCGCGCGTCGGCGAGCGGCATGCCCGGCGCAAGCCCGGCCGCCGCCGCCGCCGGGTTGACCGCGCCCAGCAGGCGTTGCCCGCCGGAAGCGATGACCGTGGCGAACGGCGGTTCATCAGCCGGCGCGGCGGATGAGTGGCCCGGTATGGAGCCCAGCCGGTTTTTGTTTAGTCGGCGCAGCCGGTCGATCGGCCAATTCGGCAGAAAGAGATACATGACCCGTCGCATCCGCCACCTCCACATCCCAGCTCGCCGGCACGCCGCCGCGGCAGCGCAGCAGCTCGACCCGCCAGCGCGGCCGGCCGATGCCGGGTTCATTTGCGACATCAGCCGACGGCAGCGCCGACACCCGCCAGCGGGTCAGCGCCGCGCTCGGCCGGTCGCGCTCGGCCGCCGCCTCCGCGCCATTGCGCCAGCGCCGCAGCAGGAGGGCGGTCACGCCGCTGCGCTCGGCGGCGAGCTGCAAGCGGCGGCCCGCCACCATCGGCAGCCGCCCGATCTCGCCGACCACCGCCGTGAGCCCCAAACCGGGGCGTAGCCCCTCCTCGAGCGCCCACAGGATCTCGTCGCGCGGCGCCCTGACCAGCACGAGGCGGGCCGGGTCGAGCCCGTGCGCCAGCAGCCCCGGCCCATGCAGATCCGCCCGCCCGAGGCACCACAGCACCGGCCCGACGCCGATCCGGGCGAGGATGCCGGCGACAAAACCGGCCGCCGCGGCGCCGTCTTCCTCGTCGCCGCCGGCGCCCGTCACCTCGTGGACAGTGCCGAGCGCCAGCCCGCCTCCCGGCAAGGCTGCGTCGATCGCGACGATCCCGAACGGCAGGACGCCATGCCGCGCCGGCCTTTCGATCTGCCGGATGCGATTGCGAAGCGCCTCGATATCGGCCGCGCCGGACATGCCCTCAAAACACTCGCGTCATCATATGTTGCTATTTTGTTCTAATACTTTTCGATTGTCAACCCCGGTCGGTTTTTTGCGCTAGGATGCGTCATGCCCAACGCACCGCACCCCGCCCGCTCCGTCAGCGAGACCGATGCGGCGGAGATCACCGCCCGCATCCTCCTCGAAACCGAATCGGTCCTGTTCCGCCCGGAGGACCCGTTCACCTTTACCTCGGGCCTGCGCTCGCCGGTCTATATCGACTGCCGCCGGCTGATCTCGTTCCCGCGCGCCCGGAAAAAGCTGATGGACATGGCCGCCGAGTTGATCGAGCGCCAAAGCGGGTTCGAATCGCTCGACGCGATCGCCGGGGGCGAGACCGCCGGCATCCCGTTCGCCGCCTGGATCGCCGACCGGCTGTCATTGCCGATGCTCTACGTCAGAAAGCAGCCGAAGGGCTTTGGGCGCAACGCCCAGATCGAGGGCGAGCTCAAGGAGAATGCGCGCGTCCTCTTGGTCGAGGACCTCGCCAGCGAAGGCACTTCCAAGCTCAATTTCGCGCGCGCGATCCGCCAGGCCGGCGGCCGCATCGATCACGCCTTCGTGATCTTCAACTACGGCATCTTCCCGCAGATCGAGACGAGCCTTTCCGGCGAGGGCATCACCCTCCTGGCGCTCGCCACCTGGTGGGATGTCGCGGCCACCGCCGAGCGCCAGGGGCGCTTCGCCCCCGGCGAATACGCCGCGATCGAGAGTTTTCTGCAGGACCCCAACGCCTGGTCCCAAGCCCGCGCCACCGCGCCTCGGTAAAAAACCAACGCTTTACCCCGCCCGCGGCAACCATTCGGCCAACCGGGTTGCGGCTTCGGCGATGTCCTCGCTCGATCCGGCGAACGAGAGGCGGATCCAGTCGCCGCCGTGGACGGGATCGAAATCGCGGCCCGGCGTCGTCGCGACCCCGGTCTCGGCCAGCATCCGGCGGCAGAATTCCTCGCTGTCGCGGGTCAATGCCGACACATCGACGTAAAGATAGAACGCGCCCTCGGCCGGCGCGAAGCGGGTCAGCCCGGCATGTCGCAGCATCGCGATCAGCCGGTCGCGGTTGGCGCGGTAGCGCGCGACATGGAGGTCGAGTTCGGCCCGGCAGTCGAACACCGCCAGCGCGGCAAGCTGCGACAAAGCCGGCGGCGAAATATAGAAATTCTGCGCCAGGCACTCGATCGAGCGCGCCAGATCGGGCGGCGCCACCATCCACCCGAGCCGCCACCCGGTCATGCTGTAATATTTCGAGAACGAGTTGATGACGATCGCCTGATTTCCGAAGGCGCGCGCGGTCTGCGCCGGGCTCTCATAGGTAATCCCGTGATAGATCTCGTCGGAGACGAGGCGGACGCCGCGTTCCTGGCACCACAGGGCGAGGCGCGCGAGGTCGGCGGCCGGGATCATCGTGCCGGTGGGGTTGGCCGGGCTCGCGACGATCAGCCCGGCGATATCGCCGGCCCGGTCAAGCTGGCTGGCGAGCAGTTCCGGGTTGGGCTGGTAATGCGCGTTCGGGCCGACCTCGATCAGCACCGGTTCGAGGCCAAGCGCGGTGAGGATGTTGCGGTAGGCCGGATAGCCCGGCGAGGCGAGCGCGACCCGGTCGCCCGGCTCGAAGGCGGCGAGAAAGGCGAGCTGGAACGCCGCCGACGAGCCGGTCGTGACGACGATCTCACCGGGGTCGACGGCAAGGCCGTAGCGGTCGCGGTAATCGCGAGCGATCGCCTCGCGCAGCTTCGCGATGCCGAGCGCGTCGGTATAGCCGATCCGGTCCCGGGCCAGCGCCGCGCGCGCCGCGTCGAGCACCGCCGCCGGCGCCGCCGTGCCGGGCTGGCCGACTTCGAGATGGATCACCGAATACCCGGCCGCCTCGCGCGCGTTGGCGGCGCGCAATACATCCATCGCGATGAACGGCGGGACGAGCCCGCGGCGTGAGGGACCCGGTTTCATCTTAGGGGTGGCGCGCAGCCGGCGGGTTTCAACACCCGGTTGGTCGAGGCGGGATGGCGCAACAGCCGGTCGGCCGGGCGGATCGGCCGGCGCACCAATTCGCCGCCGCAATTGGGGCAGATTCCGCCCAGCACCCCGTCGGCGCAGTCGCGGCAGAAGGTGCATTCATAGGAGCAGATTCGCGCCTCCGCGGCTTCGGGCGGCAGGTCGCGGTCGCAGCATTCGCAATTGGGTCGCAAATCGAGCATCGCCGTCACCGCACCTTGAACCGGGGGACATCCTGCGGGAGATGGTTGCTATTGGCGAGCCGCTTTCGCTATGACGAGAACGCCTATTCGCGAACAGGGACGCACCTTGATGTCAGACAAAACGCCGGTCCTCCTCGGAATGTCCGGCAGCTTGCGCGGCGGTTCCTATTCGAACGCGGTGCTCGCGACATTGCGCGAGAAATTCGCCGGCCGGGCCGACCTCCGGCTTTACGATCTGGCGCCGATCCCGCTCTACAACCAGGATTTCGAGGGCGACAAGCGCCCGCCGATCGTCCAGAAATTACTGGCCGACATCGCGGCGGCGGATGGGCTCGTGCTGTGCGCGCCCGAGTTCAACCACAGCATCCCGGGCGTCCTCAAAAACGCGATCGACTGGGCTTCGCGCCCGGCCTTCACCTCGGTCATGGCCTATAAGCCGGTGGCGATCATGGCGACCTCGCGCGGGCCCCTGGGCGGGGCGCGCTGCCTCGAACACATGAAGGTCGCGCTCGATTCGATGCTGTCGCGGGTGACCCTGGCGCGCGAAGTCATCATCACCGGGGCTGAAACCAAGATCCGCGACGGCCGCCTCGTCGACGAAACCTCGCTCGCCTTCGCCTGCGGCGCGGTCGAGGCGCTGCTCACCGAAATCCGCCTGTGGCGGGCGGCCGAAGCCGCGCGACCCTGAAAACAGTCGGACGCCGGCGGAATGCGCTGCGCTTTTCCGCCCTACCCC
>CAMATN010000187.1 GCA_945861155.1 Rhizobium sp. Q54 | reverse complement strand
GGCGTCATCGTCTTCGACGAGGCCCATGCGATGGCCAACGCCGCCGGCGACAAGAGTGCGCGCGGCGACAAGAAACCGTCGCAGCAAGGCCAGGCCGGGCTCCGCCTCCAGCATGCGCTCGCCGACGCCCGCATCCTTTACGTCTCCGCCACCGGCGCCACGACGGTGCAGAACCTCGCCTATGCGGCGCGGCTCGGCCTGTGGGGCACGGGGGATTTTCCGTTCGCGACGCGGCCCGATTTTGTCGCGGCGATGGAAGGCGGCGGCATCGCGGCGATGGAGGTCTTGGCCCGCGATCTGAAGGCGCTCGGCCTCTATGCCGCCCGCTCATTGTCGTTCGAGGGCATCGAATACGAGATCGTCGAGCACGCGCTGACCGCCGAGCAGATCCGCATCTACGATGCCTATGCCGACGCGTTCCAGATCATCCACCGCAACCTGAGTGCCGCGCTCGAAGCGACCAACATCACCGGCGCGACCGGCGACACCTATAACCGCAACGCCAAGGCCGCGGCCCGCTCGGCGTTCGAATCCAACAAGCAGCGCTTCTTCAACCATCTGCTGACGGCGATGAAATGCCCGACGCTGATCGCCGCCATCGCGCGCGATCTCGATGCCGGCCACGCCGCGATCGTGCAGATCGTCTCGACCAACGAGGCCTTGCTCGACCGCCGCCTCGCGGAAATCCCAACCTCGGAATGGGGTGACCTCTCGATCGACATCACCCCGCGCGAATACGTGCTCGACTATCTGAGCCACTCGTTTCCAATCCAGCTCTTCGAACTGTTCACCGACGACAAGGGCAACCTCCAATCCCGCCCGGCCTACGATGCCGATGGCAATCCGGTCATCTCGCGCGAGGCCGTCGAACGCCGCGGCCGGATGATCGAGCATCTGGCGTCATTGCCGCCGGTGCAGGGAGCGCTCGATCAGATCCTGCATCGCTTCGGTACCGATCTTGTCGCCGAGGTGACCGGACGCTCACGCCGGATCGTCAAGCGCGATGACCGCCTTTGCGTCGAAACCCGCCCCGCCTCGGCGAATTTCGCCGAGACGTCCGCCTTCATGGATGACGACAAGCGCATCCTCGTCTTCTCCGATGCCGGCGGCACCGGGCGCAGCTATCACGCCGATCGTGGCTGCCGGAACCAGCGCCAGCGCATCCATTATTTGCTGGAGCCGGGCTGGAAAGCCGACGCCGCGATCCAGGGCCTCGGCCGCTCCAACCGCACCAATCAGAAACAGCCGCCGGTCTTCCGCCCGGTCGCGACCGACGTGAAGGGCGAGAAGCGCTTCCTGTCGACGATCGCCCGCCGCCTCGACACCCTCGGCGCGATCACCCGCGGCCAGCGCCAGACCGGCGGCCAGGGCCTCTTCCGTGCCGACGACAATCTCGAGAGCGCCTATGCCAAGGCGGCATTGCGGCAGTTCTACCAGCTGCTCTATGCCGGCAAGGTCGAGGGATGTTCGCTCAACGAGTTCCAGGACGCGACGGCTCTCGATCTTTGCGACCAGGACGGCTCGCTGCGCGAGGATTTGCCGCCGATCACGCAGTTCCTCAACCGCATCCTGGCGCTCCGGATCGCGCTGCAGAACACCCTCTTCGCCAGTTTCGAGGAACTGCTCGAAGCGCGGATCGAAGCGGCCATCGCGGCGGGTTGCTACGACATCGGCGTCGAGACGCTGACCGCCGAAAGCTTCCAGATCGCCGAACGCCGCACGGTGTACACCCACGCCGCGACCGGCGCCGAGACGCGCTGCTACCGCGTGCTGCGCAAGGACCGCAACCGCCCGCTGCCGCTCGGCGAAGCGCTCGATCTTGCCCGCGGAACCGGCGTTCGATTGCTGGTCAACGAACAATCGCACCGCGCTGCCGTGCAGGTGCCGGCGGCGAGCCTGATGCAGGATGACGGGCAGATCGAGGCGCGCACGCGCCTCGTCCGGCCGATGGCGCGCGAAACGGTCACATCGGTCGATTTCGACCGCTCCCACTGGCGCGTGGCGACGCGCGAGGAATTCGCGGCGCTGTGGGAGGCCGAATGCGCGCGGGTTCCGGAATTCTCCGAAAGCACCTTCCACATCATCACTGGCCTCTTGCTGCCGATCTGGGACCGGCTGCCCCCCGAGAACATGCGGGTCTATCGCTTCGAGACCGATGACGGTGAGCGCGTCATCGGCCGCCTGATCACGCCCGAGGCGCTCGACGCCGTCTATCAAGGTCTCGGGGCTGATGGCGCTCCAGTGCTCTCGCCCGATGAGGCCTGGGTCAGTGTGTTCGAGCGCGGCGCGGTGCTCGACCTCGCCGGCGGGCTTCAGCTTCGCCGCGCACTGGTGATGGGCCTTCAGCGCGTCGAATTGACCGGGTTTGCAGATGGTGCCGTCGGCCAGCTCAAGGCGCTCGGCCTGACGTCGGAAATCATCGCCTGGCGCTTGCGGCTGTTCGTGCCCACGGCGGAAAAGCAGGGGCCGGCGATACTCGGCGCCATCCTCGATCGCCATCCGCTGCTGGCCACCCGCGCCCGCGCAGCCGCCTGATCGCGAGATGCGTCGTGATCAGCCAGGCTGGCGATCTGGCGCGCCGCCTCGCGCGCGAAGCCGCGGCGGTGTGCCGTCATTATCTCTCCCACGGACAACGACAGGGCCGCTACTGGATCGCCGGCGATGTCATGAACACGCCGGGCCGCAGCCTCTATGTCCGCCTTCACGGGCCGGATTGCGGGCCCGGCGCCGCGGGGAAATGGACCGACGCCGCCACCGGCGAGCACGGCGATCTGTTGGACCTCATCACCCGAAACCGCGATCTCTCGCGTCTCGGCGACGCCATGGACGAGGCCCGTTCCTTTCTCGCTCTGCCGCGCCCGCCCGAGCCGGCCGCCCGAGAACCGGCGCGCTTTGGATCGCCCGAGGCCGCCCGCAATCTATTCCGCGCGGGCCGACCTGTTCCGGGCACGTTGGCCGAGGCCTATTTGCGCGCCCGCGGCATCACCGCGCCGCTTGGCTGGCCTGCTTTGCGCTACCACCCATCGGTCTATTACCGCGCAGCCGAGAACGCCCCGCTCGAAACCTGGCCCGCACTGCTCGCCGCGGTGACCGATCTCGACGGCCGTATCACCGGCATCCAGCGCACCTGGCTCGATCCGCGGCGCCCGGCAAAGGCGCCACTCGCCGATCCGCGCCGGGCGCTTGGCCATCTGCTCGGCAACGGCGTCCGCCTCGGCATCGCGACCGACATCCTCGCCGCCGGCGAAGGACTCGAAACCATGCTCGCCCTCAAATCCGTGCTGCCTCGCTTGCCGATGATCGCCGGGCTCTCCGCCAGCCATCTCGCCGCTCTCGTCCTGCCCCCAACGCTGCGCCGTCTCTATATCGCCCGCGACAACGACGCGGCCGGTCGCAAAGCGGCAGACCGGCTGCACGAACGCGGCCCGGCGGCCGGCATCGAAACCTGCGACCTCGTGCCGGTCTACGAGGATTTCAACGTCGATCTCTGCCGTCTCGGTGCGCCCGGGCTGCTCGCTCATCTTGCCGGGCAGCTCGTCCCCTGTGATCGCGGGCGGTTTCTGCCCTCCGAGCTCGCCGCCGATCCAATCCGCTCGGCATGAGCACGTCGCCCGGCATC
Source organism: Rhizobium sp. Q54 (assembly GCA_945861155.1). Classification (GTDB taxonomy): domain Bacteria; phylum Pseudomonadota; class Alphaproteobacteria; order ATCC43930; family CGMCC-115725; genus DATARH01. The sequence continues at coordinate 2,790 of CAMATN010000187.1, read as the reverse complement.
GCGCCGGAAATGGGAGAGGCTTGATTGTCCTGTCCCGGCTCGGCGCCTTGACCGGCCGGAGAGGACCGCGCCAGCGGGCCTTCCCAGCGGGCGATCTGCCGGAAGCGGAGACGGGTCGCAATGGCGGTCGCCGACCATTTTCCGCCGCCGCCCCGAAGCGGGGCGGCTTTGCATCGCGAAACAAAATGCTCGGCGCCCGCCATCCTCCGCTGCGCTGCGGCCCTTGCACCCCACGCGACCTGTCGCGTGGGGACCCCGACTGCGGGTGCCACCCGTCTGCGCCTCCGGCCAGGGATCGCCGTGAAGGCCGCGAAGGGCGCGGCCGAACCCTCCGGCAGAAAGGCACCCAGCCATGACACACGACCACAGCACCTTCCCCAGTCCCGACGGCGATTCCGACAGCGAACCGCATGCCGTGTCGCCAACCGCGCATCTGCTCGACGAGCTCGCGCTCTACGGCCATCGCTTCGGCCAGGACGAGCCCGATCAGCGGCCCTTGCCCGAAGCCGACGCCGCCCGGGGGCAGCTCGACACCATTGCCGAGGCGTTGAGCCTCATGCTCACCGGCACCAGGCTCGAGGACGATCTCGCCGACCTCCTCTGGTCCTTCGTCAACCTGTTCCACCGCAAGATCGACCGCGTCGAGCGCCAGCTCGACAGCAACGAACAGGCGCAGCGCCGGGGCCAGGCCGAGCAGGACGGCTCCGAGGTGAAGTCGGTCGAGCTCGAGCGCCTGATCGACCAGGGAATCAGCCTGATCGAGCGCCGCAACGCCTTCGAGTTCTTCCGCGACCACGCCGCCGAACTGTTCGAGGCCGAAACCGGCACGCTGTGGCGCCCACGCGCTGGCTCGATGGTTAACCACCGGGCCCTGACCGCGGCGATGATCGACAGCCGCGAGTTCCTCGCTGCTCGCCGCAGAGCTGACACCGAGGTGCTGATGCCGGCGGGAACGCGGATCGCCTTCACCGGCGGCACCGAGTGCAACGACCACCAGCGCATCTGGGCGACACTCGACAAGGTTCGCGCCAAGCACCCGGACATGGTGCTGCTGCATGGCGGCAGCCCGCGCGGGGCCGAGCGCATCGCCGCCTGCTGGGCCGACAGCCGCAAGGTCGCCCAGATCGTCTTCAAGCCCGACTGGACCCGGCACCGCAAGGCCGCGCCCTTCAAGCGCAACGACCAGATGCTCGACGTGCTGCCGGCCGGCTTGATCGCGTTTCCGGGCTCCGGCATCTCCGCCAACCTCGCCGACAAGGCCCGCAAGATGGGCATCCCGGTATGGCGTTTCGCCGAGGAGGGCGGCGCTTAGCGCCGTTTCCTCCGGCGCCCATTCGTTATCCGAACGCCCGCGCCCGGGAGGCGCTCCATATCCCAACTGATCGCTTCCCGGTGACCCGCACCCCGGACAGAGATGTTCATTTTTCAATGTCGACCGGCCTGAAAGGATCTTGTCCGCTTGGCGCCCATTCCTCTCAAAAAGATCAGGTTGCATGCCGAACAAAACTAGAACACGATAAACCGTGTCCAAAAACCGCCCAAAACCTCCGCAGGTCGCACCGCCGGCAGCGACCGGTAACGCTGGCCCTCAGTTCGAGGCAAAGGTCGGCGCCTTCTATCTTCTGTCGCTGATTTCCAGCGGCGAACCGCGCGGCCTGCCGGGCGCGACTATTCGTACCGTTGAATTCCAGCAGCGCGGGTCCGGCCGTCCTCTTGACGATGTGATCGTCCAGGCCACGAACGCGGACGGCTCCGCCGCGATCCTCGAAATCCAGGCAAAGCGCACGCTGACGTTTACCGCCTCCGACAAGGAATTCAGGGACGTCGTGGCGCAGATGTGGGAGGCCGCGCAGAAGCCCGAGTTCGGGACGACCCGGTACGAATTGGCCGTTGCGATCGCACGGACGACCACGCGGGTAGAACACGCGTGTCAGGAGGTCCTGCATTGGGCGCGACAGTTGCAGGATGGCGCGACGCTCGCGGCGCACATCAATCGCGTAAAATTCTCATCCAAAGGGATGCGAGATTTCGTTGAAGTTTTCCGCGCTAATCTCGCGAAGGCGGGAGGGCCGACCGACGACGAGACCGTTTGGCGGTTGCTGCGTCGCTTCCAAATCTTGGTTTCCGATTTTGAATCGCCCGGCTCTGACTACGAGCATCGGGCGCGCGAGCGGGCGCGTTTGGCGCTTGCAACCGATCACGCCAATCGCGCGGCCGATTTATGGCCTGTTCTAATTGATCAAGCTGGCGCCTGCGCGAGAGCTGGCGGCGCTAGAGATCGTCCTGCGGTGGTTAGTCCGCTGGAGACGCAGTACGGCTTTCACTTTGATCAGCGAGCGGACCTGCGGCCCGTCAACGCGCGCTTGTTAGAGGCGGCGAACCACGCGCTCGAGGAAATCAAAGACCAGGTTGGCGGTATAAGGCTTGCCCGTACCGAACTGATTGATCAGGCCTATGCGGCTCTTGAGCTGCATCGCACGCTGCACATTGTGGGCGCGCCCGGCGTCGGCAAGTCCTGGGTCATGAAACATCTGGCCCAACGCCTCCAGCCGGAGGGCCGTGTCATCGTTCTCCGCAACGGTCGGATTATTCCGGGCGGCTGGCTTCCGATGGCCCATGCGATCGGTTGCGCGGTGTCGCAGGATGAACTCTTCAACGAACTCGGCTGCGGCGGGGGCGCTACCCTGTTCATCGACAACATCGACCAAATCGATGAGGCGGGCGACTGGGCTACGGTTACCGACCTGCTCACAGGCGTCGCGAGAAATCCCGGTTGGCGTGCGATTGTCA
>CAMATN010000186.1 GCA_945861155.1 Rhizobium sp. Q54 | reverse complement strand
GTCAGATCGCTCGGATAGCGCAATTTGCTCCGGTCATAGCGCCCCCGGTTCTCCTGCGTCCACATCAGCGGCCTCCCCCAAACCAAGCCGCCTCCCTTGAATCATAAATGATTCCTACGAATCAAGATGTTTGCGGACAGACACTCAGTACGCCAACGAGATGGCCTGGCGCAGCCTCGACAACCGCAGTATCGAAAAAACGGCGTCAATCCGCCGGATTTCGCGGCAGATGTTGACGCGCACCGGGCAATCCTCTCCTCGGCATGCCCGCCGGGTAGCGCACGGAAAGGGTAGGGGAACGGGTCGGTTCGCGGTTACGATCGACGCCTAAAAAATTGCTGCCGTGCCAATGACCGCCACCCGCCGCCTCACCGCGATCCTGGCCGCCGATGTCGCCGGCTATTCGCGGCTGATGGGGGCGGACGAGGAAGGTACGCTCGCGCGGCTCAACGCGCATCGCCGCGCGCTGGTCGATCCGAAGATCGCCGAACATGGCGGCCGCATCGTCAAGACCACCGGCGACGGGCTGCTCGCCGAGTTTCCCAGCGTCGTCGATGCGGTGCGCTGCGCGGTCGAAGTGCAGCGCGGCATGGCCGAGCGCAACGTCACGGTGCCCGCCCCGGAGCGCATCGAATTCCGCATCGGCATCAACCTCGGCGACATCATCGTCGAGGAGGGCGACATCTTCGGCGACGGGGTCAACATCGCGGCACGGCTCGAAGCCCACGCCGAGCCCGGCGGCGTCCTCATTTCCAACAACGTGCACGACCAGGTGCGCGACCGCCTGCCCTTCGCCTTCACCGATCTCGGCGAGCAGCTGGTCAAGAATATTGCGCGCCCGGTGCGGGTCTACCGCGTGACGGCGCAGCAGAAGCCGATGCCCGACGCCGCGCTCCCGCTCCCCGACAAGCCGTCGATCGCGGTATTGCCGTTCCAGAACATGAGCGGCGACCCCGAGCAGGAATATTTCGTCGACGGCATGGTCGAGGAGATCATCACCGCGCTGTCGCAGATCCGCTGGCTCTTCGTCATCGCCCGCAATTCGACCTTCACCTACAAGGGCCGCCCCGTCGATGTGAAGCAGGTCGGGCGCGAGCTGGGCGTGCGCTACGTGATCGAAGGCTCGGTGCGCAAGGGCGGCAACCGGGTGCGCATCACCGCGCAGCTGATTGAAGCCGCAACCGGCGCGCATCTGTGGGCCGACCGCTTCGATGGCTCACTGGAAGATGTGTTCGACCTCCAGGACAAGATCGCCCTCAGCGTCGCCGGCGTTATCGAGCCGGCATTGCTGGCCGCCGAGATGCGCCGCTCCGCCGCACGGCCGACGACCGACCTCACCGCCTACGATCTCTACCTGCGCGCGGTTGCGGCGTTCTTTCCCGTGTCGAAAGAGGGGATCTCTGAGGCTCTGGGATTATTCGAGCAGGCGATCACGATCGATCCGCGTTACGGGCCGGCCCTTGCCTGGGCAGCGATCTGCCGCGTCCACCTTGACTTTAACGCCTGGGTCGAAGAGCCGGAGTCAAATCGTCGCAAGGGCATCGATCGTGCCCGGCAAGCGCTCCAGGCGACGCAGAACGACCCGGGCGTCCTTGCCAATGCTGCCCTCGCGCTGGTTCAATTCGGCGAGGATATCGGCGCCATGATCGGGCTGGTCGATCGTGCGCTCGGGCTCAATCCGAGCTACGCCCGCGGCTGGTATCTGAGCGGCCTTATCAGGATGTTTGCCGGGCGACACGATCTCGCTATCGAGCATATAGAGACCGCGCTGCGTCTGAGCCCGCGCGAGCGGATGGGTCAGCCCCTAACCGTGATGGGCACGGCCTATTTCTTCAAACGCCGGTTTGACGAAGCGGCGGTGAAGCTGCTCTTGTCGATTCAAGACCATCCCGGCTTTCCCCCAGCATACCGCGCTCTCGCCGCGTGCTATGCCCATATGGGAAGGCTCGACGAAGCGCGAGCGATCGTCACCCGGCTGCGCGCCATCACACCTCTGGTCATGCCGAGCAATCTGCCTTGGCGCAACCCCGAGGACCGCGAGCTGTATCTGTCGGGCCTGCGCCTCGCGATGGGCGAGGCGGCATGAGCCAGACCCGTCGCCTCACCGCGATCCTCGCCGCCGATTGTCGCGGGCTATTCCCGGCTGATCGGCGAGGACGAGGCGGGCACATTGGGACGGCTCAAGGCGGCGCGTGCGCGGGTGATCGATCCGGCCATCGCCGAGCATCGCGGGCGCATCGTCAAGACCACGGGTGACGGTCTGCTGGTTGAGTTCGCCAGCGTGGTTGATGCGTTACGCTGCGCGAACGAGGTGCAGGGCCAGATGGCTGAGCGCAATGCCGCTGCACCGGGCGACAATCGCATCGAGTTTCGACGTGGGCGATATCGTCGTCGAGGACGGGGACATCTTCGGCGACGGCGTGAATGTGGCGGCTCGTCTTGAGGGATTGGCCGACCCAGGCGGCATCTGCGTATCCGCCCGCGTTCAGGAGGACGCCGCCGGCAAGCTGGACATCGCCTTTGACGATCTGGGCGAGCAGAACCTCAAGAATATCGCTCGACCAGTTCGGGTTTACCGGGTTCGCCTCACCCTGATGGAGAGCCATCTGACGCCCCTACCGGTCGAATACGCGCCCGTGCTCGCCCTGCCCGACAAGCCGTCGATCGCGGTGCTGCCGTTTCGCTGTCGCGGATCCGCTGGCTGTTCGTGATCGCCCGCAATTCGAGCTTTTCCCGGAATTATGTAGGTGTCTCACCAGGACAGTGCAGCGCTCCGCACCTGGCGGCCCGGCAGTGGTCGGGCTCGCGTGCTGCGCGTTTTGCTACGCTGAGCAGCGCGGCTCTTAACCCACTTTTCACCGCTCATCTGGCTCTATAGGATCGGTTGCTCAGTCGCCCACGGTTGCCCCGCTTGACCGGAAAACCCATATCGTCAATATGACAGCAATCCAAGCCACGCAATGGAATGCGTTAACTGCCCGGATCGCCATTTTCCCAGTCGTCCCCTTCTCGGATCCACCTAGTTCGATAAACTTGTACAAAGCTGTATGGGGTGCCGATCCAGATCAGTTCTTCAAACAACCAAATCCTCTTCGGCCAAGCGTCGCCCAAGGCGTAATTGGGGGTGTGCTTGCCAACTGTGCGGTTCTGCAAAGCAGAATAGATTTCAGTCTTGGGCCAGCACCCTCGAATTCTCCTGATGATTCGGACCTTCCCACCATTGAAGATACCTCTCAAGTTCGGAAAGAACTGGTCAAGATCATTGACTCCGTCAAAAGCGGCATCATCACCGAACCAGTCGGTCGCGTCGCGACGGTTGTACAGTTTATCATTGTGGCTTCAACTTTTTCCGATGCCAACCGGATATTGGTCGCCGCTATGCCAAATCAATATAAAATTACACTAGCCGATGAAGAGGACTTTATTTTTCAGGTTAATCGTGCCCATCGAGTTGTGGACAACATTCGGATGAATTTCCTAAAGAAATGGAGCGTGGAAAGGTTTCAGATAGTAAATGTGCCAATTTCAATTGGCCCTGGCGCGCCACCCTCTCCTACTTTTAATGTTCAGCCGGTTGAAATCCTTGCTGCCAGCGTGACTTTTGACAATAACAACATGCCGCAGCTGATACCGATTGATCATGAGAATCAAGCGCTACTCCTTAATCGCGGACTATCCCAGGTCGCGCAAGATCAACGCGACTTTGGGATGAACATTGCAGGCTTTGAACCATGAGCAACATTGGAGTCTACCTTCAGCCACTCGCTGTGTCGGCATCGAGTGCCTATATAACGTCAGACACAACTGAGGAAAGCGCAAATCAGACGAACCAAACCTACACGGTAACATCGCCAAGTACGATAATTTCGATCTCTCCAAACGCGCCCCAGCCAAGGTTATTCAGAAAATCGTTTTCGAGTCTGCCGATAATAACCATGGCCGAATTAGTATTGGAGTATCACGAACTTGGCGAAGCATTAAGTGAAATGACCACCCTTGATGATGACGATGAGCGGTGGATTGATCCGCCGGTGGCCAATATAGCCCGGCGAGTAGCGTCGGAACTTATGAATGGAGGGTATCCCGCACCTCACATTTTTAACCACGGGCCGAAATCCGTAGTATTCAACTGGTCCCGTGGGGCCGATAATTTGTATCTTACGGTCAGCACAGATTCCATTTCCGCGCTAATCTCATCTCCGCAACGGATAAAACGGCGCATTGACTATCCGTTAACCGCACTGGCTACGCCAGATCGGCTGTTTCCATCTATCCAGTCCGCATATTGGGAACGCCCGATCATCGTCATCAAAAGCGCCTCGTCTGATGCGATGGAGAGGCCATTGGCATAAATAAAGGGAGTCGCCGTCGTGTGCTTCGGCCCGATTCCCGACCGCGCGAACCTTTTTCGACACTCCGTATTCCCGGTTTCATTTAGATCAAGACGTTTCGCAGCTCCAAATTTCTTTAACCTTAACGAAAAGGTGCATGACGGCCAGAACATCGTTGTAGCCTCCGTAGCGTGGCAGACGTATATGCCGACTTCAAATTATGTTCACCGCTACGGATGTCGTCTTGCAGATAAAAGGAATAAACGGAAACAAGAGAAGGGAACCTATAAGGAAAAAGATCGCCAAGTTTACTGCGGCGCGTACCAGCTAACCGCCGGCGCGGTTCGAGAGATATCGACCGTTACCGGATTAGAAGAAATTGAATCCGCTGATGTCTATCATTTAATAGAAGACGGCGAGATTGCGCACACGGAATTGAAGTTCGTGTTCAAAACTGGCGCAGCCATCACAGAGGCTGCCAAGACGGCCATTATTGACCGGCTTTGGCACGCGTGTGCTGGACCGATGCCATTTATCTGTGAACAAGACACTGAAATGACGAACCATCCAAGCGAAAAATTAGAAGATGCCCCAAATGGCAGAAGCGAAAATGCAGAGCCAAAGATATCAACCTGGATTAAGTTTTATCTATGTTTATGGATTAATAAGCTTGCCCATCGAGAGTTGTGGCATTTTGCCCCGTAGTGTGGCGCCCTTATTATTATGACGCGATTTCCCAAAGATCGAACTGGCCCCGACGAGGATCTTTGATTGAGCGTACCGACCCTCGCTCGCGTTGCCGCAGCGTGGCGCGCGCTTGGTCTATCTGCCCCGCGATCTCCGCCCGCTTGGCGACAAGCCCGGCAATCGTGTTCGGCCGTTCCGTAGTCATGCCGCCCTCTTGCCCCAATAGCCGCGCCACGTCTCGCTCATGGAATGCCGCAGCGCGGCTCCGGTGATCCGGCGCCATTGCAAGCCGATCGGCTCCCGGCGCGCGTCTTCGCACCATGCCATCTCATTAGCGTACTGTTGAAGGTGCCGCCCGCTGACCACCGAGAACACCGCCGTGGCGCAGGCGCTCCTGGACAACCTGATTGGGCGCGGCCTCAATCCAAGGCCGCCTGAGTGCGGAGGCAGAAGAACGGCCGCCACAATTCTCCGATGGCTGACCCCTCACGGACCCATTCCTGCCATTCCTCGGCGGCTACTCGGAGCCCACGAAGGGGCCGATTTCAGTCCTTGGCCAATCGCCCGCCAACGACGAGGTAGCGCCGTAAGCGGCCGTACCCCACTGGAGAGCACCGAGATTGACTACATCGGTCCATCGTGCTGCGCTGAACTTGGCGATCCCCAGCTGACTAATCGGGGACTGTCCATGATTTGCAGAGTTAATCCGCTTCACGATTCATGCCGCGCCACGGATCGTGCCCCATGGCGTGGTGTAGGAGCGCTGCTCTTCGACGGTTGGGCCGTCGTGTCAGGCGCCTACGCCGGGCAGGCTGACGATTGGAGTATCGCTGACGGTGCCAAGCGTCTCCAGGCTCATGTAACGCCGAGTGGTCGCCCACTCGTCGTTTTGCTCGAGGAGCAGGGCGCCGACGAGCCGGGTAATGGCGGCCTCATTGGGGAAGATGCCGACGACGTCGCTGCGCCGCTTGATCTCCTTGTTGAGCCGTTCGAGCGGGTTGGTGCTGCAGAGCTGAGCCCGGTGCGGGGCCGGGAAGCCCATATAAGCGAGCACGTCCGCCTCGGCGTCGTCCCATCAGAGCAGCGAGTTTCGGCACCCGCGGCCTGGCCTGGTCGGCGACGCGGCGCCACTGCAAGCGCGCCGCCTCGGGATCGGCCTCGGCGAAGGCGGTGCCAATCCATGCGGCGACGATGCGGCGCTGGGTCTTCCCGGCATGCGCCATGGCGTTGCGCATGAAGTGGAAGCGGCAGCGCTGCCACGTGGAGTTCAACTGCGCATTCCGGTGAAGGTGATCAGCCATTCCGGCTGAAGGTGATCACCGATTCCGGTGATCGTGATCACGCTGATCACGGGCGGCAAAGCCCGGCGTGATGGTGGCAGCGCTCCGCGCCGCCGACGTAAGCGTAGGTTGCATGGGCA
>CAMATN010000185.1 GCA_945861155.1 Rhizobium sp. Q54 | reverse complement strand
GAGCCGGCCGGCCCGCCGATGATGGCGGCGCCGCCGCGCCCGGCGCGCCCCGAGCCGCCCCGCTCGGCCGAAGCGAAAGCCGCGAGCTACGAAAGCTGCATGAATCTCGCTCGCGCGGATCCTGCCGCGGCGCGCAAGCTCGCGCTGAGCTGGCAGGCTCGCGGCGGCGCCCATCCGGCCGATCACTGCCTCGCTCTCGCGCTGATCGGCCTGCGGCAATACAAGGAGGCCGCGACACGCCTCGAAAAACTGGCTCAGGCGATGGTGCGGGCGCCCGCGCCCTTGCGCGCCGAGGTGCTCGGGCAAGCCGGCCAGGCGTGGCTCCTCGCCGGCGATCCGGGACGCGCCTATGCGGCGGACGGCGCGGCCCTCGGGCTCCTCCCCGGCGATCCCGACCTGCTCGTCGATCGCGCGGTCGCGGCGGGGTCGGCGGGATGGTTCGACAAGGCGGTGGCCGATCTCGATCGGGTGCTGAAAGGCGAACCGGCGCGGCTCGACGCGCTGATCTACCGGGCCGCGGCGCACCGGGCGCTCGACCGGCTCGACCCGGCGCTGGCCGATATCGGCGCCGCGCTGACGCTCGCGCCCGATTCGACAGCGGCGCTCTTGGAGCGCGGCAATATCCGCCAGCTTCGCGGCGACCCCGACGGCGCCCGCCTCGATTGGCAGCGCGTCGCGGTGCTGGCGCCGGGCAGCGCCACCGCCGCGATCGCCAAGAAGAATATCGCGCTGCTGGACAATAGCGGCGCGGCGGCATCGCCCGCACCCGGACAACCGAAACCGGGCGCCCGTCGCTGAGCAGCCGCTTCTGACGCAATGCGGCTGCGGATCGGGCTGTAGCCGGCATTGCGGCCGGGGTTTCCGGCGCGGTAGAGTTCGCACAACAGCGCGATGCCCGGGCCAAACACGGCAGCCCACCAAACCGCGGCAGCCCAAAGGGGAAGCCCGATGAATTCAGCCGCGATCCGCCGCCTAGCCGTGCCGAGCCCGGACGAGCTGATCGGGCGGGTGCGGGCGATGGTCCCCGAAATCCGGGCGCTGGCCGAGGAAACCGAGCGCAACCGCAATTTGTTCCCGCACATCGTCGACAAGATCCGCGACGCCGAGTTGCTGCGCACCTGCCGACCCGCCATGTTCGGCGGGTTCGAGTATGACGGCGAGGTCGCGCTGACGATCGCGCTGACAATCTCGGCGGCCTGCGCCTCGACCGGCTGGACCGTCAACGGCGCGGTGTCGAACGGCCTTTCGCTGGCGCATTGGTCGATCGAGGCGCAGCGCGAGGTGTGGGAAGGCGACACCGACCCGTTCACGTTTGCCTGTTTCGCGCCGACCGGGACGGCCGCGCCGGCCGAGGGCGGCTATCGGCTGACCGGAAGGTGGTCGTTCGCCAGCGGCTGCGACATCTCTTCCTGGGGCAAGCTCGGTGCGATGATCAAAACGCCGGGCGCCGAGCCGCCATTCGAGGGCGCGTTTTTCCTGCTGCCGGTCGAGGATTGCGAGATCGTCGACAATTGGTTCGTCTGCGGCCTCGCCGGCACCGGCAGCAAGGACATCGTCGTCGAGGATATGTTCGTGCCGGCGCACCGGGTGCTGACTTTCGCCGAGACCCGGGCCGGCAATTCGCCGGGCGCCCGGCATCACGACAACCCGATCTACCGCATCCCGCTGTTGATGCTCGGCGCCTCGATGCTCGCGTCAACCGCGATCGGCGCCGCCAAGGGCGCGCTCGACGCCTATCTCGAGATGACGACCGGGCGCACGACGCGCGGTGCGCTGGCCGGCGGCGGGTTTCGGATGATCGAGTTCGCGACCGTGCAATTGCGCCTCGCCGAGGCGTCCGCCGCGGTCGAGGCGGCCGAGCTGATCCTGCTGACCGACATGCGCAATGCGATGCAAAAGCTGGTGCGGGGCGAGGAGATCACAATCGCCGACCGCATTCGCGCGCGGCGCAACCAGGCCTATGCGACTCGGCTCGCGATGCAGGCGGTCGAGGCGCTCAACGCGTCGACCGGCGGCTATGGCCTGCATCTCGACAACCCGGTGCAGCGGGCATGGCGCGACGCCAACGCCGTCGCCCGCCATGTCAGCCTCAATTGGGACGCGGTCGGCACGATGTACGGGCAACACGCCTTCGGCCTCGAACCGAGGGGGCAATACTGAAGAAGATTTTCACCACAGAGACATAGAGGGCACGGAGAACAAATTAAAACAATATTCCTCCGTGTCTCTGTGGTGAATTACAACGACCCGATCGAAGGAAAGGAACAGGACATGGCGGAAATTCTGGGGCTTGGCGTCACCCACTGGCCGACCCTGTGTCTGCCGAACGAGCGCTTGACCGATGTATTCCAGCGGGTGCTCAGCGCGCCCAATGTCGATCCGGCGCGCAAGGACCCGGCCAGCTGGCCGCCCGAGCTGTTGGCCGAGCTCGGCAACGACAACGGGCTCGGCGCCGCGCAGCGTTGCGGCGAGCGCTTCGGCAATGATTTCCGGGCGATGCGCAAGATACTCGATGATTTCAACCCGGATTTCGTTCTGGTCTGGGGCGACGACCAGTACGAGAATTTTAAGGAGGACATCGTTCCGCCGTTCTGCGTCCTCGGCTACGACCCCGATATCGAGCTTAACCCTTGGCATACCAACTCCAATGGGGGAAACGGCGGCAAACCCAACCGCTGGGGCGAGCCGGGCGACTGGACCCTGCGCGTCAAAGGGCAGCGCGAGGCGGCGAAATTCCTGGCCACCGGGCTGATCGAACGCGGCATCGACATGGCCTATGCCTACCAGCCATTGCACCACCCGATGGCGCACGCCTTCACCAACACCTTCCTCTATCTCGATTGGGACCGTAAGGGTTTTCCGTATCCGGTGATCCCGTTCGCGATCAATTGCTACGGCCGCAACCTGATCCAGGCGAAAGGCGGGCTCGGCCATTTGTTCGCGCCGCCGCCGGGCGCTGACGAAACCGGCGATCCGCCGTCACCGCAGCCGTGGCGCTGCATGGATGTCGGCGCCGCGGTCGCCGAGGTGCTCGCCGCCTCGCCCTATCGCGTGGCGCTGGTCGCCTCGTCAAGCTGGTCGCATTGCTTCCTGTCGCCGAAAAACGGCTATCTGTGGCCCGACCACGAGGGCGACCGCATCCTGTTCGATGCCGTGTCCCGCGCCGATTACGGCGCCTGGCGCAAACGCTCGCTGGCCGATATGGAATATTCGGGGCAGCACGAGATGCTGAACTGGATGGCCCTGATGGGCGCGATGGAGGCGCTCGACCGCAAGGCGCCGGTGATTCAGGATTACATGGAGACCTACATCCTCGCCTCGGACAAATGCTTCCTCTCGTTCCCGGCGTGACGAACACCCGTCATTGCGAGGAGCGGAGCGACGAAGCAATCTCGATGGACCGAGCGCACTGGGGACGAGATTGCTTCGCTCCGCTCGCAATGACACGGGCGGCCTGGGAGCAATAATGGACGCAGTCCCAACCGGCACGGGCATCGGGCAGCCGGTACGGCGGCGCGAGGACCGGCGGCTGTTGACCGGCGCCGGGCGGTACAGCGACGATCTCAACCTGCCCGGACAAGCCTATGCCGTGATGGTGCGCTCGCCGCACGCGCACGCGCTGATCCGTCGGAGCGACATTGCGGCGGCGGGCGCGGCGCCGGGCGTGCTCGCGGTGCTGACCGGCGAGGATGTGCTGGTCGACGGGCTGCGGCCGCTGCCGCATATCAGCAATCGCCACCCGGCCGATATCGACATCGCCAACAAGGACGGGTCGCCCCGGATCGTGCCGCCGCATTTCGCGATCACGATGACCGAGGCGTGCCATGTCGGCGAGATCGTCGCGGTCGTCGTCGCGACGACCCTGTCCGAGGCGAAGGACGCCGCCGAACGCATCGACATCGATTACCAGCCATTGCCTTCCGTCAGCCACGCGCTCGCCGCGGCCGAAGCGGATGCCCCGCACGCCCGCGCCGATACCGACTCGAACATCATCCTCGACGGCGAGGTCGGCGATGCCGAGGCGACCGCTTCGGCCTTTGCCCGGGCGGCACATATCGTCCGGATCGACACCTGGGTGCAGCGGGTCGCCGGCGTGCCGATGGAGCCGCGCGCCGCGATCGGCGAGTTCGACGCCGAGACCGGGCGCTACACGCTCCATGCCGGGGCCGGCGGCGCGGTCAGCCCCCGGCGCGACCTGGCGATCGTGCTGGGCGTGCCGACCGACACGGTGCGCGTCGTGATGCACGATGTCGGCGGCAATTTCGGGACGCGCGGCGCCTTCAACGCCGAGTTCGCGCTGGTCGCCTGGGCGGCGCGGCGGGTCGGATGCCCGGTCAAATGGACCTGCGAGCGCCATGAGGCCTTTGTCTGCGACTATCAGGCGCGCGACCTCGCGGTCACCGCCGAACTGGCGCTTGATGTCCGCGGCAATTTCCTCGCGATGCGCGGCTCGAACCTGGTCAATAACGGCGCCTATGCGGTGGCCTTCGGCCCCTTGAACAAGGGCGTCGAGATCATGTCGAGCCTCTACGACGTTCGCGAAGTGCATTTCCGCGCCCGCGCCGCCCTCACGAACACCGTGCCGACCCGCCCCTATCGCAGCTCCGGCCGGCCCGAAGTCATGTTTGTCATGGAGCGGCTCATAGATCTGGCGGCGCGGCAGACCGGCCTCGACCGGCTCGAATTGCGGCGGCGCAACCTGGTCCCCGAATCGGCGATGCCGTTCACCAACCCGTTCGGCATGGTCTATGACAGCGGCGCCTATCACCGGGTCATGGAGCGGGTGCTCGTATTGGCCGATTGGGAGGATTTCCCGGCGCGCCGCGCCGAGGCGCGAGAGCGCGGCCGCTATCGCGGCATCGGCGTCGCCAACTACGTCGACACCGCGACCGGTGCGCCGCGCGAAAAGGCCGAGGTCACGGTGTTGCCGGAGGGTGTAGTCGAGATCGTCGTTGGCACCGTGTCGCAGGGCCAGGGGCACGAAACCAGCTTTGCCCAGCTGATCACCGAATGGCTTGGCGTGCCGCTCGACAGCGTGCGTCTGGTGACCGGCGACACCGACCGGGTCTCGGTCGGCGGCGGCGCGCATTCCGGGCGGGCACTGCGCCTCGCCAGCATCGTCATGCTGAACGCGTCGAACGAGATCATCGAGAAGGGGCTGCGCATCGCCAGCCATGTGCTGGAAGCCGCGACCGCCGACATCGAATTCGCCGAAGGCCAGTTCCGGGTCAAGGGCACCGATCGGGCGATCGGCATTTTCGATGTGGCGCGCGCTGCCGAGGCGCGGGACGAATTACCGGAGGTCCTGCGCGGCAGGCTGCGCGCCGAGAGCGACGAGACCATCAACCTTCCCAGCTTCCCCTATGGCTGCCATGTCTGCGAAGTAGAAATCGACCCCGAGACCGGCGCGGTCGAGCTTGTGCGCTACACCGCGGTCGACGATGTCGGGCGCGCGGTCAACCCGATGATCGTGCACGGCCAGATCCACGGCGGCATCGTGCAGGGCGTCGGGCAAGCGCTCGGCGAGCAGGTCGTTTACGGGCGCGAGAGCGGACAGCCGCTGACCGGCTCGTTCCTGGATTACGCGATGCCGCGCGCCGCTACGGTGCCGTTCTTCGCGACGGAACTCAGCGAGGTGCCGACCCCGACCCATCCGCTCGGCATCCGCCCGGCCGGTGAAGGCGGCACCACCCCGGCGCTCGCGGTCGTCGTCAACGCGATCGTCGATGCGCTGGCCGATTTCGGGGTCAAGCACATCGAGATGCCGGCGACCGCCGAACGCGTCTGGCGCGCAATTCGGGGAAGTGCCAACTAAGGTTTTAACCACGCAGACACGGAGGTCACGGAGGGTTGCTGTCATTGCGAGGAGCGGAGCGACGAAGCAATCTCGATGATCCGAACGCAATTGGGACGAGATTGCTTCGTTGCGCTCGCAATGATTCCGAGAAAGCGTCTTTATGTCCTCCGTGTCTCCGTGGTTAAATTACTGCAACATTACGTTTAGGGAGGATCATCATGGCACGCATCAAGCACATCGCCCTGACGACCAAGGAGCCGGCGAAGGTCGCCGAATTCTATAAATCGGCGTTCGGCCTGACCGAATTGCGGCGCAGCCCGAACGGGGCGGTGTTTCTGTCCGACGGCCACATCAACATCGCGATCCTGAACCACAAGGGCGAAAAATCGCTCGACATGGGCGCGCACGGACCGAATTTCAGCGGCATCCACCATTTTGGCTTCGAGGTCGACGATCTCGACGCGGCCTGCGACAAGCTCGAAACCGTGCACGCGCAGCGCCTCTCGGCCAAGGACGGGGTCGACGCGACGATGGCGACCGGCGGCCACGCCAATTTCGAGATGAAATGGTCCGGCCCCGACGGCGTCGTGATCGACATCTCGCACACCGGCTGGGAAGGCACGGACTGACCTAACATTCTGTCATTCCGGG
>CAMATN010000184.1 GCA_945861155.1 Rhizobium sp. Q54 | reverse complement strand
TCCTCAGAGCCCGTACCGTGTACGGGATGGGACAGTATGCCGCGACTCGGTCCATAAGGAAAAAAATCTCCCGACCTTTGCTACTGGCAGAGGGTGACCCCACTGCCGCTGATCATTTTGGTCGACCGTGGCGACGGCCTATGCCCCTTAAGCGACGTGCCAGTGGGACAGCGAACCCGATCAGTTGGGTGGAAACTCGCCCGCCCAGGCCTTGGGACGGCGACCGTGGGCACCGCAGCCGGGAGCCACGGCATTGGTTCTCCGGTGGATCAGACTTCGATCCCGCACCGGAACGGCCCTCTAATTCCAATGCATCTGACGACGAACATTGGCCCCGCATCGACAACGATCTACAGTCGTCGCCGGGCCTGTTCAGGAATGGGCAAAGGGCAAGCCGATGAAAATCAGCCGAAAAGACCTCCTGGCTGCAATCGCTGTCAGCGCTGTCCTGTTCCTGAGCTCTCGCGTAGCGCCGGCGCAGCAGAGTTCGCCGCATCTTTCATCCGAGCAAATTGCGCAGATCGTGGCGAGCCCGGATCGCAGCGAGGCCGATCGTACCAACGATCTGCGCCGCAAGCCGGAGCAGATGTTGGGCTTCATCGGCATTCGTGCCGGTATCGTTGCGCTCGATCTCAGCGCGGGCGGCGGCTACACCACGGAGTTGCTGGCCCGAGCGATCGGACCCTCGGGGACGGTTCATGGCCAAAGCCAGCCGCGCGATCCCAGCCGAACGCCTACACCCCCTCCCGCGCCCGAGGGCAACAGCAACCCGACCGCCGCACCCAGCGCGGCGTCGGCGATGCCGGCGACCGCGCGACGTCCATCCGTCGTCGCCCTGGCTGAACGTGACAGCAAGCTCCGGAGCAACGGCGTCCCGGCCGCATCGATCTTCGCCATCTCTCGACCGTTCACAGATCCCGTTCCGCCCGAACTCGCGGCAGAGCGTATCGATCTCGTGACCTTGATGTTCAACTATCACGACCTCGGACATCTCGGCGTGGATCGGGCGGCAATGAACCAGGCCGTCTTCCGCGCGCTTAAGCCCGGAAGCCTCTACGTTATCGCCGATCATTCGGGCCGGCCCGGCACTGGCATCTCCGAATCCGGCACCTTGCATCGTATCGAGGAAGCATTTCTCCGGCAGGAGGTTGAAGCGGCGGGATTCAAGCTGCTGGAGGAGGGAAATTTCCTGCGCAATCCTAATGATCCCCGAGATAAGAACACGCCCGACCCGCCGCAACCGAAGGATGAATTCGTTCTAAAGTTCGTCAAGCGCTGACTGCCCGCCCTAACAGAGCTCGCTCGCCCCGCAACACGGTACTTTCAGGGACGCCTCATGCTGTCAAAAAGGCCGAGCACCGAATCTTCATGGCGAATATTGATCATGTCGAGCGGCTCAAGGCATACCTGAAAAGCGCTGATGAAGGCGAACCTAAGACGGTTTGAAGGTCTGCACAGCCTGTGCGTACCGCAAACGCAATGATGCGGATCGGCATAATCTCCGATACACACGGTCTTCTACGCTCCGAGGCAATAAAGCATCTTGCAGGGACCGACCACATCATCCACGCCGGGGACATCGGCGCTCCAGAAGTGATCGACGGACTGCGACGGATTGCCCCGACCACTGCTATAAGAGGAAACATAGATGCAGGCGAGTGGGCAAAGGACTATCCGGACACCGAACTCATCGCGCTCGGCGGTCGGGTGCTCTACGTGCTAAGGGATTGAGCTCGATCCCGCGGCGGCCGGGATCGACGTTGTCCTTTTCGGACATTCGCATCGTCCAAACATCGTGACGAAAAACGGCGTACTGTACGTTAATCCGGGGAGTGCGGGACCACGCCGTTTCAAGCTCCCCCTTACACTTGCCTTCCTAACGCTATCTGATCGCACCATCGCTGCCGCGAATCCTAGAGATCGCGACGTAGTGTCTCTGCGTGATCTCAACATATCTCCCGCGATTGTAGGTGCGCGCGATCCTTATTCGCCCGAGGCGTGTGATCCAAACTCATTCACCATGTGATGGTGACCAGCGGATTCAGAAACTACCCTGAACGAGGAACCCTGGTGGTAGGCAATTGACTTTGTCTTCGGCGCCGTCCGCACGCCAGATCATGTCCTGCCCCAGGCGCACTCCTGACCGGCCGGTTAGCATTGCGGTAATATCACGAACGTCGGCGGAGAGTACGAGCTTGGGGGAGGTAAGGTCCGCCTTCCAAACGCTTGCCATGTGGCTGGTCACATCGAGCAGATTTCCCGCAGTCATCGGCGGCGTATGGCTCTCGATTGACCCGTTCGGCGAGAAGTGATCTCGTCGCGCCTCCGTTCCAAGTCCGGCAATCCCGAAGGCTCCGATGATAGAAACGCGCAACATCGAGACCGAGCCCGGAATGGTTTTCGACGCTTCGGTCGCCGGGCTTGAGACGGCGCCGCTTGTGCTCATGCTGCACGGGTTCTGCGTGTCACGGCATTTCTGGGACAATCAAATCCCGGCCCTCGCGGCGGCTGGCTGCTACGCTGTGGCGCCGAACCAGCGGGGCTATGCTGCCGGCGCGCGGCCCGATCCCGCCGAGTTCGAAAACTACCGGATCGACAAGCTGATTGGCGACGCACTCGACATCGTTCAGGCGGTCGGGCACGGTGATCGCCGGTTTCATCTCGTCGGCCATGATTGGGGCGGCAGTCTATCCTGGCTCATCGCCGACCGCTGGCCCGAGCGGATTGCGTCGCTGACCATGTTGTCACGGCCGCATCCGGCGTCGTTTGCGCGCGCGATGAAGACGGACCCCGAGCAGCCGCATCGCTCGCGCCATCATCACGAGCTACTCGATCCCGGCGCCGGTCCACGTCTACTCGCCGATAACGGAAAATGGGTCCGCGACCGGCTGGCGCGCAACGGGGTGCCGCAAGCCGCGATCGACAAGCACCTGTCTGTTATTGGCAACCCGCCGGCGATGGAGGCGGCGCTGGCCTGGTATCGGGCGCGCGGCGAGCGCCAGCCGATCGGACCGACCAAGGTGCCGACCCTGTTCATCTGGGGCGATGCCGACGACACAGTCGGTCGCATCTCGGCCGAGGGCACCGCCGAGTTCATCGCCGCAGATTATCGTTTCGCCGCCTTGCCCGGCATAGGACACTATGCGGCTGACCAGGTGCCGGCGCAGGTCAACGCGTTGCTGCTGGAGCACCTCGCCCGCCACCCCGCCTGATCGTTCCAATTCAGGCGCTAGCCCCGCGCGCCACGCTGTCGAGAGAGAGCGAGGAATGCTGAATGCCGCAATCTCCCAATCAGGAACCAGAACTCACGATTTGCTCGGCTATGCCGGCTCTCCGCCCGATCCGCGTTGGCCGGGCGGGGCGCGGGTTGCAGTGTCCATTGTTGTCAATTTCGAAGAGGGTGCGGAGTTTTCGGTTTCCGACGGGGATCCCGAGAATGAGGCGGTGTACGAAATCGAGCAGCGCCTCGCCGGCCGACCTGATCCGGTGATTGACAGTCATTTCGAATAAGGTTCGCGTGCCGGCTGGTGGCGGATCATGGAGGTGCTGGGGCAGTTTGGCGCACCGGCGACGGTCAGTTCGAGCGGACGCGCCGTCGAGCGGTTGCCGCTGCTCGCACAGGATGCGGTGCGCCGCGGACACGAGGTCTCGGCCCACGGCTGGCGCTGGGAAGGCCACGCCAATCTCGATGAGGCCGAGGAACGCGACCGCATCGCGCGCACCGTGGTGGCGATAACCGCCGTGACCGGCATACGGCCGGTCGGCTGGCACACCCGGTCTCCCGGTTCGGTCAACACGCGACGCCTGTTGGTCGAGGAAGGCGGGTTCCTCTATGACAGCGATGCCTACAACGACGATCTGCCGTATTTCGTGGCGGTCGGCGATAGGCGGCACCTGGTGCTGCCGTACGCGTTCGACACCAACGACATGCAGTTCTTCCACACCAACCGGTTCAGCGGCGCCGCCGATTTCGCTGCCTATGTCATCGAGGCCTTCGACTGGCTGCATCGCGAGGGGGCGCATGCGCCGAAAATGATGTCGATCGGTCTGCATCTGCGGATGATCGGGCGGCCCGGCCGCATCGGCGCCCTCGACCGGATCCTGGGGCATATTGCCGGCCGCGGCGACGCCTGGATTGCGCGGCGGGTCGACATCGCCAACCACTGGCTCGCGCGATTTCCCTGAGGTCCGAAGTTCGCCGCCCACGGATCGCGGGTTCGCAGGTTATCGTAGCCAAGGAGGTCCGCAATGTCCGCATCGTTGATCCGCAGTCGCGCCATGGTGACCCATGCGATCGATCGCCACCGCTGGAACGAGATTACGGATGGCGCCGTGCTGCAAGAAGACGGCACCATTGTCGAGATCGGCATTTACCAGGAACTCAGCCGCAAGCACCCGAATGTACCGGTCATCGGCAGCGGCAACGAGGTGATGCTGCCGGGTTTTGTCAATGGCCACCATCACATCGGGTTGACGCCGGTACAGCTCGGCTCGCCGGACATGCCGCTCGAGCTGTGGTTTGTCACCCGCATGGTCATGCGCAACGTAAATCTCTACCTCGATACTCTCTATTCGGCATTCGAGATGATCGCGTCCGGAGTGACGACGGTGCAGCATCTGCACGGCCGGGTGCCCGGCAAGCTCGATCAGGTGGACCGGGGATGCGACGAGACGATCCGCGCCTACCAGGATGTGGGCATGCGCGTCTCATACTCGTACGCGGTGCGCGACCAGAACCGGCTTGTCTACCAGCGCGACGAGGATTTCATCGCCAGCCTGCCGTTCGAACTGCGCGGTCCGATGCAGCGCTGGTTCGAGCGTTTTCAGTTGTCGCTCGACGACGACATAGCGCTGTTCGAGGGGCTGTACGGCCGGCACCAGGACAAGCGCCGGGTCAAAGTTCAACTCGCTCCGGCCAACCTGCATTGGTGCTCCGACGAGGCGTTGACGCGGCTGGCCGATACCTCGCGCAAGTACAATGTGCCGTTGCACATGC
Source organism: Rhizobium sp. Q54 (assembly GCA_945861155.1). GTDB lineage: Bacteria > Pseudomonadota > Alphaproteobacteria > ATCC43930 > CGMCC-115725 > DATARH01. The sequence continues at coordinate 1,516 of CAMATN010000184.1, read as the reverse complement.
ACCTCCTGGAGACGGCGTACCAGAAGGAATATGCCCGCCGGCGGGGCGGCGGCACCGCGGTTGAGTACATCGACCGCTTCGGCCTCCTCGGCCCGCAGATGACACTCGGTCACGGCGTCTGGCTCAACGAGCCGGACATCCAGCGGCTCGCGGAGACCGGGACGTCCGTCTGTCATAATTGCTCATCGAATTTTCGGCTGCGATCCAGCGTGGCCGCGCTGAACGTGCTGGAGGCGAACGGGATCAACACCGCGATCGGCATCGACGAGGCCGGGATAAACGACGACCGCGACATGCTGCAGGAAATGCGGATGGTGCTGCGCGCCCATCGCGTGCCTGGGATGGATGATGCGGTGCCGACGCCGGCGCAGGTGTTCCGCATGGCGACCTCTGGCGGCGCCAAGACCACTGCGTTCGGCGACAGGATCGGCGCCCTTCGGGTGGGTTGCGCGGCCGATATGGTCCTGATCGACTGGCGCGAGCTCAGCTACCCCTATCTCGACGCCGAGACGCCACTGCTCGATGCCGTCCTACAGCGAGCCAAAACCAGCGGCGTACGCAGCGTGATCTGCGACGGTGAAGTCATTTATCACGACGGCAAATTCACCAAAGTCGACCGAGATGGCGCGCTGCGGGCGCTGCACGAGGACCTGCAACGAGCCCTATCCGACGACGAGGTCGACCGCCGCCGGCTCTCCAAGGCATTGCTGCCGCATGTGCGGGCATTCTACGGGGATTACTTCGATCCTGAGCAGCATGAGCCCTTCTATCGAGCCAGTTCTCGCCGGTAGCGGCACAGAAATCGGTTCGCGACTGATGCACGTCGAAATGCGGGGGGCGATTGAGGATGCCGTAGCGCATCACCCCTCCCCGCTTTGGATTGTGCTCCGGTGCCGCCATCTGAAACTTCGAGCCGTCGTACTCCATCGGAATATCGGCGGCGAGGCCGTAGCGCGGGGCCAAACCGTAAGCCCCCATCAACGCGGCTGCGCCACCACGAAGCATATCGCGGCGGGACCAACTGGTACGTGCGGGATGCCTGGTAATCATGATGCCGGTATCCCCCCGGATTTTTGCCGAATGTCCTTTTATCCGACATTCCCCAATTCCCGAGAATATCAGGCTATGGTCGGCCCCTTCGGCCGTCGGGGCAACCGCGATCGCTAACCGCGCGCAGGGCAGTCAGTAAACAGTCGGTCGGCCACGTTGAGGCCCCTGAGCCCGTGACCTCGCGCTCGGCCGGCCTTGCCGGGACATCGTTCATCGAGCCGAACCGGCCAATCGGTCGCGAAACGATGCCGCAATTTCATGCAACCTTAACCGCCGCGTTGCCACTGGCCCGGCCGCTTTGATCTTGGTGCCGCCGGACGGTGCCTCAGGCCTTTGGCACCTCATCGTGGAGCGGCGCACCGTCGAGGATCCGGCGGTAGCCGAGCCGCGAAAGGTCAAGCGTCTCGTAACGTCCGCGCAGCAACAGTTCACTCAAGCCCCGGCCGACCGCCGGCGCCTGCATCAG
>CAMATN010000183.1 GCA_945861155.1 Rhizobium sp. Q54 | reverse complement strand
GAACCTCCCCAGCCTGCGCCTTCTGCGCTTCCGTCAGCGTGTCGACCCCACACAGCCATGCCTGAAATGCACGCCGCTCCATACCCTCAATCCTCCAGCGTTTCGGCCATTCTACGCCAGATCATTACGTTTTGCTAATAGAGCCTTTCGCAAAGGACGACGATGGCTATCGGAACCGTGAAGTGGTTCAACACCCAGAAGGGCTACGGGTTCATCCAGCCGGAGGACGGGTCGAAGGATGTGTTCGTTCACATTTCGGCCGTCGAGCGCTCCGGCCTCGGCAATCTGCACGAGGGCCAGAAACTCAGCTTCGAGCTGGAACGCGGCCAACAGGGCAAGACCTCGGCCGTCAACCTGCAGAGCGCATAAACCGGAATAGGAGAGCGGCGTTCGGACGCCGCTCCAATGCTTTCGCGCGCCGTGGCCGATGTGCGATAACCCGGCGTGCAATCGCAAGGAATTGTGGTGATGGAAGTTTTCGTTCGCGATAACGATGTCAATGCGGCGCTGCGCGTCCTGAAGAAAAAGATGCAGCGCGAGGGCACATTTCGCGAGATGAAGCGGCGCCGTGCCTATGAAAAGCCCTCGGAACGGCGGGTGCGCGAGAAAGCGGAGGCGGTGCGCCGCCATCGCAAAGCAATGCGCAAGCGCCTGGAACGCGAAGGGTATTGAGTTCCATAGCGGAGCGATTTGATGGACCACCCTCCAGTAACGCCGCCGATGCCGGCCGACTACTATCGGCGCCATGCCGCCAGGGTGCGTCGGCTGGCCAGCGAAGCCACGACGCCCGCGGTCAAAGAGCATCTGCAGGACGTGGCGACCCAGTACGAAAATTTGGCCGAGCATGTCGAAGGGTTCGGCGGATCGGCCGACGACGACGTGGCGGACAGGGGCGGTCGTTGACCGCGTCCGACGATCTCGCCGGCTGGTGCCGACAGCAGCAGGGAAATCTGGAGCAGCAGCTCAAGATGCTCGGCGCCGGCCGAGCGCGCACCTGGGAGCAGCGCGGATCGGGCCCGGGCATGGTCGACACGACGGCCGAGACTATCGATCAGATAAAAAAATCGCTGGCTGCGCTGGACGCGATCCTGACCCGCCTCAGATGACCGCGAGCCGCATTCGCGGGTGAGCTCGGCGACAAGTCAGGACGCCCTCACCCGGGTTGAGCGTCGTTATTTGCCTCAGGCTCGGGATTTGCTTCAACCGAAGCCGGTTCGTCGCCGGGCGGTCTGCGCTCTTGCTGCCGGCGCAATTTTTCATCTTTCTTGGCCTTCTTCAAGCGATCGCGCTCGGTTCGCTCGAAACGGTAATTGGGCCTGAACGCCATCGGCACGCTCCTTCAGGTCGGGGGTGCGCAAACCAATATTATCGTTGGGCGGGCGGGTTGCCGCGAGAACCTTGCCGTCGGAACCAGCCATTGGCCGAGCTGTGCGCCTGGACGCGGCTCTTGTGCTGGGCGATCCACGCCTCGGCATCCGCCTCGTTCGGAAACGGACTGACGGTCGTCGGATTCGTGTCCGGGATAGCGACCTCTACGCGGAACGATCCGTCCGGCAGCGAAATCACCCGGTAACTGGCTTCCGCGTGTGGATGTGTCCTCGCCATCGGCAACAGTATATAGGAGATTTCGACCGGCATCGCCACGTCCCTGCCGTCGCAGGATGGCGCAACCCTGGTCCGCCCCAAAATGCTCAGGCCGGGAGAGCGGCGGCGAAATAATCGTCGATCGCGCGCGCCAGCGCCCGGGCGAGCCGGCGCTGGTAGGCGGGAAGGGGCAAGAGACGCTCGTCCTCGGGGTTTGACAGACAGCCGAGTTCGACCAGCGCGGACGGGATATCGGGCGCGCTCAGCACGGTAAATCCGGCGGCGCGGTGCGGCTTGTCGAGGAGCGGCACGGCGCGGCCAAGCTCATCGACGATCGCCCGTGCCAGGGTCAGCGACTGGTTGTTGGTCTGCCGGCGCGCGAGGTCGAGGAGGATCGCCCCGATTTCGCGCGGCTCGCGCGACAGGCGCAGTCCGGCGACGAAATCGTCCTTGTTCTCGCGCACCGCGAGCGCCGCGGTCTGGCGGTCCGAAGCCTGCTCGGACAAGGTATAGACCGACAGGCCGCGCATCGACATGTCCGGCAACGCATCGGCGTGGATCGACAGAAACAGTTCGGCCCGCTGGGCTCGGGCCTGCGCGACGCGGTCGCGCAACGGCACGAAAACATCGCGCCGGCGGGTCAGCACCGCATCAAACCGGCCCGATGCTTCAAGCTGGCGCGCCAGCTCGCGCGCGGTCGCCAGCGTAATCGTCTTTTCGTAGATCCCGCGGGCGCTGACCGCGCCGGGGTCGACCCCGCCATGCCCGGGATCGAGTGCGACGACGCGGCGCTGCCGTGCGGCATGACCCTTTTTGGGTTTGTCGACCTTGCGAGCGTCGGCCAGCCCGATCGGCCAGCCGCCGACGGCCGTGCCCGCTACCGCCGCCAGCAGCACCCGCCGGGCGATGGTGATGTCCGGCATATCCCCCCACCGCGACCTCGCCCTCACGCAGTCCGAGGGCAGCCGATCGAAGCGCGACTATGGCGCAAACGGGCCGGCAATTCCAGCGCGAGCGCCGGCGGGGCCGGTCCCGAATTATGAACAGACACCCGAACTGTGTAGGTTCCGCAGCATTTCTGCTTAGAATTGAGTGTCGGCGATGGAGGATGGGCGAATGGGTGCGGGCAAGCGTCAGATGCATATGGGCGTGTTCGTGCTGGGCACCGGCAACCATTCCGCCGGATGGCGCTACGACGGCGCCGCGACCAGCCACATGGAGCTTCCGGTGATCCAGGAGATCGCCCGGATCGCCGAGCGCGGCAAGTTCGACCTGCTGTTCATCTCCGATTCGATGGTCATGGACCCCGGCGACCACCCGTCGTTTCTGTGCCGGTTCGAGCCGACGACGCTGATCACGGCGCTGAGCATGTGCACGACGCATATCGGCCTCGGCGCGACGGTATCGACGAGCTTCAACGAACCGTTCAACGTGGCCCGCATTTTCGGGTCGATCGACCACCTCAGCAACGGCCGCGCCGCCTGGAACGTGGTGACCAGCGCCAACGCCAAGGCAGCGCTGAACTTCAGCCTCGACCAACATCTCGAGCACGAGCTGCGCTATCAGCGCGCCAACGAGTTCGTCGATGTCGTCCGCGGGCTGTGGGATTGCTGGGATGACGGCGCGATCCTCGCCGACAAGGCGACCGGCCGATACATCGACCCGGACAAGGTGCGTCCGCTGAACCACAAGGGCCGCTTCTTTCAGGTCAAGGGCCCGATCAACATGGCGCGCTGTCCGCAGGGCCATCCGGTCATCATCCAGGCCGGCGGCTCGCCCTCGGGGCTCGAACTGGCGGCGCGCACGACCGATGTCGTGTTCTCGGTCGTGCAGGAGCTGGAAAGCAGCAAAAAGGCTTATGCCGATTTGAAAGGCCGCATGGCGAAATACGGGCGCGCGCCGGACGAGATCGCGGTGCTGCCGGGCGTCATGCCGATTATCGGGCAGAGCGATTCCGAGGCGCGGGAGAAGCTGGCGAAGCTGCAAAGCTGGCTGACGCCGACCAACGCGGCGGTCCTGGTCGCGAGCCGCATCGGCTATGACGTCTCCGGCCATCCGCTCGACGGGCCGGTGCCGCCGCCGCCATCGTCGTTCGAGGGCGGCCGCACGTTCACGAGCGTGCTGTACGAGACCGCGCGGCGCGAGAACATGACCCTGCGCGACCTCTACAATTTGACCGCGGCGGCGCGCGGCCATTGGGTCGTGTGCGGCACGCCGGCGCGGATCGCCGACACGCTCGAAGAATGGTTCGTCGCGGGCGCCGCCGACGGGTACAACATTTTGCCGCCGTATTTTCCGGGCGCCTTTGCCGATTTCGTCGATCTGGTGGTCCCGGAATTGCAACGCCGCGGGTTGTTTCGCCGCGACTACGAGGGGACCACCCTGCGCGACCATTTCGGGCTGAAGCGGGTGCCGGCGCCGACAGCGCGGCGCGAGGCCGTTGGCGCGGAGTGATGCCTCGGTGAAAGAGCCGCGATCGTTCCATTGAGTTTGTCATCCCGGCGAAGGCCGGGATTTATAGGCTGAGCCGTTGGTCGAGAGGAATTCCCAGAATGGCGGGTAACACGAAATTGCTGATGCTGGTCGGCGCCGCGACACCGCCCGGCCGGCTCGCCGCCGCGATCGGCTTTGCCGCCGAGGAGGCCGCCGCGAGCGTCGAAGATGTGGCGGTCGACATTCTCAATCTCGCCGAGACGCCAGTCGAGATCTGCGACGGCCGCGCGCTCGATGCCTATGGCGAGGCGACGCGCCAGGCAATCCAGCGCATTGCCGCCGCCGAGGCGGTGCTGATCGCCGCCCCGGTCTACCGCGCGAGTTTTCCGGGCGTGCTGAAGAATCTGCTCGACATCGCTCCGGTCGAGGCCTTGCACAACAAGCCGGTCGGCATCCTCGCGATGGGCGGCTCGCCGCACCACTATTTGGCCGTGGATACGCAATTGCGGGCGGTGCTGGGCTGGTTCGGCGCGCTGGTCGCGCCGACCGGCGTTTATGTGACCGGCGGCGATTTCAAGGACGGGCAGCTGGCGTCGGAAACCGCTCGCACCGATCTGGCCGCGCTAACCGCGACGCTGATCATGCTCGCCCGCGCGCTCGACCCGGCCGCGATCGGACCAAAGCCGCTCGCCGCGAAATTCACCTGACGGGCCCGCTCGCCGCGCGGATCGCGCGCCAGACGCGCTCGGGGGTGGCCGGCATGTCGATGTGGCGCACGCCGAATTCGGCGAGCGCGTCGACGATCGCGTTGATCACGACGGCGAGCGCCGGGGTCGTGCCGCCCTCGCCACCGGAGCGCACGCCGAGCCGGTTGGTCGGCGACGGCACCTCGCTCAGCGCGGTCGCGAGATACGGAAAAATATCGGCGCGCGGTAGCGCGTAGTCCATGAAGCTCGCCGCCAGCATCTGCCCGCTCGCCGGGTCGTAATGGCAGTCCTCGAGCAATGCCTGGCCGACACCCTGGGCGATGCCGCCATGCGTCTGGCCGTGCAGGATCAGCGGGTTGATCGCGCGCCCGACATCGTCGACCGCCGCGTAGCCGACGATCGCGACCGCGCCGGTCTCGGGATCGATTTCGACCTCGCAAACCTGCGTGCCGTACGGAAAACTCGCGACCGGCAGGGTCTGGTCGGAAATCGCGGCGAGCGTTCCTTGCAGCTCCGACGGCAAGTCGGTACGGGTCGCGGCGGCTCGGGCGACATCGAAGAGGCCGATCGCGCGGTCGGTCCCGGCGACCCGGAAGCGGCCGCCGTCGAATGCGATATCGGCCTCGCTCGCTTCCATTACAAAGCCGGCGATCCGGCGCCCCTTGGCGATGATGTCGTCGCTCGCCTGGCCGATGATCGTGACGGCGAGCTTCATCGAGCGGCCGGAATGCGAGCCGCCGCCGGCCATGACCCGGGCGGTGTCGTGGGCGACATAATCGATGCACTCGAACGGCACGCCGAGCCACTCGGTGACCAGCTGGGCGAAACTCGTTTCGTGGCCCTGTCCGGACGACATCGTGCCCATCACCAATTCGACCCGGCCCTCGGGCAGCACCGTTATCTCGGTGCGCTCACGCGGCGATCCGGTGGTGATCTCGACATAATTGGCGATTCCGATGCCGCGCCGCTTGCCGCGCTCGCGCGAGGCGGCGCGCCGGGCCGGGAAGCCGTCCCAATCGGCGAGTCCGAGCGCGGTCTCCATTGCGGCGACGTAATCGCCGCTGTCATAGGTGACGCCGAGCGGGTTGGTGAAGGGCTGCGCCGCCGGCGGGACCATGTTCTGGCGGCGCAGCGCGACGGGGTCGAGGCCGAGCCGGTCCGCCGCCAGATCGACCAGCCGCTCGATGATAAAGATCACCTCGGGACGCCCGGCGCTGCGGTAGGGCGTCGTCGCGGCGGTGTTGGTGACGGCGCCCTGGCCGCGGAAACAGGCGGCGGGGATGCGGTACACCCCCGACATCAGCCCGAGCCCCTTTTGCAACGACACGAACGAGGCGGCGTGCGCGCCGAGATTGCTGAGGTTGCGGCCCCGCATTGCGAGGAAATTTCCGTGTGAATCGAGGGCCAACTCCGCGTCGGCGGTCAGGTCGCGGCCCTGGTAGTCGCTGAGGAACGCGTCGCTCCGTTCGCAGGTCAACTTGACCGGCCGCCCGGTGCGGCGCGCCGCCCAGGCGGTCAGTGCGTATTCGGGATAGAAGAAATTGCGCGTCCCGAAATTGCCGCCCATGTCCTGGCAGAGGACCCGTATTTGCTCCGGCGCAACGCCGAGCACCTGCGCCAGGTCGAGGCGCAATTTGGCGACGCCGCGGCCGGTGCCGGAATGCAGCGTGTAGCATTCGGTCGTCCCGTCATATTCGGCGATCGTGGTGCGCGGCTCCAGCGGAACGCCGGTGACGCGCTGGATCCAGGTATCGAGCCGCACGATATGCGCGGCGCGCGCGAAGGCCGCCTCGGTCGCGGCCTCGTCGCCGATTTCGATCTCGATGCACAGATTGCCGGGCGCCTCGTCCCATAGAAGCGGGGCTCCGGGGCTCAAGGCGTCGGTGGCGCGCGCCACCGCCGGCAGCACCCGGTACGACACGTCGAGCC
>CAMATN010000182.1 GCA_945861155.1 Rhizobium sp. Q54 | reverse complement strand
CCCCGCAGGGGTGCGTCTCGAAGGACGCTCGGTGCCCATGCAATATCTCACAGCTACGGTGCGCGCCGGCATGCTATACTCAGCCACAACAAGTGGCAGTCGACCAATACCAAGGAGGAGGGAACACCGATGGCGTATGATGTGCTGATCAAGAACGGCCTGGTCGTCGACGGTTCGGGGATGCCGGCGTTCCGGGGCGATGTCGGGGTCAAGGACGGCAAGATCGTCGAGATGGGCAAGCTGTCGGGCGCCGCCGGCCAGATCGTCGATGCCGGCGGGCAGGCGATCGCGCCGGGCTTTATCGACAATCATTGCCATTACGACGCGCAGGTCACCTGGGACCCGCTGTGCTCGTTCTCGTGCGACCACGGCGCGACCAGCGTCATCATCGGCAATTGCTCTCTCGGCCTGGCCCCCGTGCGGCCCGGCAAGGAGAAGCGGATGGCCGAGTTCCTGTCCTATGTCGAAGCCATCCCGATGGAGGTGCTGAACACCGTCGAGGTCGATTGGGAGACGATCCCGCAATACATGGACCGGCTCGACCAGCATCTCGGCGTCAATGTCGGCAATCTGATCGGCCATACCGCGGTGCGCTACTACGTGATGGACGAGGAGTGCCAGAGCCGCACCGCGACCGACGCCGAATTGACCGCGATGCAGGCAATCGTGCGCGAGGGCATGGAAGCCGGCGCGCTCGGCCTCTCGGTGTCGCGCAACAAGGGCCATTACGACCCGCAAGGGGTGCACATCCCGGCATTGTGGGCCGACGAGAAGGAGATCTTCGCGCTCGCCGACGTATTGCGCGACATGGCCACCGGCATCATCCAATCGGGCGGCGGGCGCGAAGCGGAGCTGACATCGGGGTTGATGGCGCGGCTGTCGGAAGCGACCGGGCGGCCGGTCGTTTACAACAATCTCGGCCAGACCGTGCGCCGGCCCGACGAGTGGAAACAGCTGATCGCGCGGGTCAACGAGACGACGGCGCAAGGCATCCGCGCCTATCCGCTGTGCTCGCCGAACCGCACGACGCAGAGCTTCAATATGAAGAACGCGCAATTGTTCCGCGGCTCGCCGACCTGGCACCCGATCCTGATCTCGTCGGACGACGAAAAACTGGTGGCCTACGCCAATCCGGCGATCCGCCAGAAGCTCCACGAAGAGATGATCGAGTGGAAGGTCGAGATCCCGGGCGGCACGATTTCGAAGAACTGGTACGACTACGTCTGGGTCGATACGCCGGTCCTCGACAAGAACAAATGGATGATCGAGAAATCGATCCACGAGATCGCCAAGGCGCAAGGCAAGGGCATCATCGACGCCTTCCTCGATCTGGTTGTCGAGGAAAAGCTCGAAACCGGCTTCATGCAGGCCGAGAACAACGTCGATGAAGACGCGATGCGGCAGATCCTGACCTATCCGAATGCCCTGATCGGGCTGTCGGATGGCGGCGCGCATGTGCAGTTCCACGGCGGCTATGGGTTCTCGACCCGGCTCCTCAGCGAATGGGTGCGCGAGAAGCAGGCGATGACCCTGGAGCAGGCGGTGCGCCGGCTGACCTTCGACTCCGCCTCGACCTTCGGGCTGCACGACCGCGGATTGCTGCGGCCGGGGATGGTCGCCGACATCACGATCTTCGACCCCGACACGGTGAAGCCGCTGCCCGAATATATCGTGCACGATTTCCCGGCCGGCGGCTGGCGCTTCAAGGAGCCGGCGGCGGGGATCTACGCCACCTTCGTCAACGGCCAGATGCTGATGAAGGAAGGCGAGCACACCGGCAATTTGCCCGGCCGCGTCCTGCGCAACTCCCGCTACCAGGCGAACCACGGATAAACCGAAGACAAACGGCAAAAAGCCCTCTTCGCCTACCCGGCGGAGAGGGCTTTTTATTCGTCATACGTCCGGCGCGCCCGAGTAACTGGCGCCGCTATGACAGGCACATGCAGCGCATCATTGCCGACCCGATCCTGATGGAGGTGTTCTCGAACCGCCTCCTGTCGATCACCGAGGAGATGGGGTCGAACCTGATCCGCGCCTCGTTCTCGACCAACATCAAGGAGCGGCGCGACTGCTCGGTCGGGCTGTTCGACATCGACGGCAGGTTGATCGCGCAAGCCGCCCACATCCCGCTCCATCTTGGGTCTTTGCTCGGCGCCGTCGGGGCGGTGCGTCGCGACTTCCCGCTTGCCGGCATGGCCGAGGGCGACGTCTTCTTCTGCAACGACCCTTATCTCGCGGGCGGCACCCACATGCCCGACATTTCGGTCGTGACGCCGATTTTCGTCGCCGGCGCGCCGCGCTTTTTCGCCGCCAATATCGGCCACCACGCCGATGTCGGCGGGCGGGTGCCGGGCTCGATCGCGGCCGACGCGCTGAGCGTCTTCGAGGAGGGGATCCGCATCCCGGCGACCCGCCTGCGGCATGGGGGCATGCTCGATCGCGGGATGCTGCGCCTCGTCGCCGAGAACACGCGCGAGCCCGAGGAGCGCACCCTCGACCTGCAGGCGCAGATCGCCGCCAACGATCTGGGCGCTCGCCGCCTGATGGACCTGGTGGCGCAGGCCGGCCTCGCGGTGGTGACGACCGCGATCGACGACATCCTCGCCTATACCGCTTCCCGGCTGCGTCACCGCATCACATCGCTCAAGCCCGGCGCCTATTCGTTTACGAATTATCTCGATGACGACGGCGGCGGCAACGAAAAGGCGCCGATCCAGGTCACCGTGCGCATCGCCGACGCCACGGATACGGAAAGCACCCTGGATTTCGATTTCGCCGGCTCCGCGCCGCAATCCACAGGCGCGCTGAACGTGCCCGAGAGCGCCCTCCAGGCCACCGTGTTTTATGCCGTCAAGGCGCTGCTCGATCCCGGCCTCCTGCCGAATAGCGGGCTGTTCGAGGCGGTGCGCATCACCGCGCCGGCGGGCTCGATCGTCAACCCGAGCTTTCCGGCCGCGGTCGGCGCGCGCAGCATCACCTGCCAGAAGATCGCCGGGGCGATCTTCGGGGCGTTTCGCGGGTTGTTGCCGCCCGGCGACGTCATGGCGTCGAGCAACGACGTGTTGCCGGCCATCGTCTTTTCCGGCCGCCATCGGCGGCACCGGCGCACTTACGTCTATCTCGAAACGCTGGGCGGCGGCGCCGGGGCGCGGCTCGGGCGCGACGGCATCGACGGGACGCAGGTGCATGTGACCAACACCTCGAACCTGCCGGTCGAGGCGCTCGAAAACGAGTATCCGCTGCTGGTCGAGGAATACGGCCTGGTGCCGGGGTCGGGCGGGGCGGGGCGCTCGCGCGGCGGGCTGGGCATCGCCCGGCAGATCCGGGTTCTCGAAGACGACACCGTGTTCGGTTGCCGCACCGACTCGCATCTGACCTGCGCCGAGGGCGTGTTCGGCGGCGCGCCTGGCGCGCCCGGCCGGCTCGTCCGCAACCCCGGGCGGACGGACGAGGTGGTGCTGCCGTCGAAAGTCTCTCGCCTCGTGCTGGCCGCCGGCGAGTCGATGCGGATCGAGACGCCGGGCGGCGGCGGCGCCGGCCTGTTCCTGGAACGCAGCCTCGCGCAACGGGAGGAGGACGGCAGAAGCGGCAAAATGCCTGTCGCGGACCGGTGACAGAAGCGGTTTCAGGATCGCTCGGTAGTCACTACGTTTGATAGTCGGGCAATCGCTCGATCATTATGCTCCCCACAATGCGGTGGGATAATTCCGCGAGGGGTCACAATGACAAAGACCGCGCTGATTACCGGCATCAGTGGTCAGGATGGCGCCTATCTGGCGAAATTTCTGCTGGAAAAGGGCTATCGCGTGGTGGGCGGGCTGCGACGTTCGTCGCGCGCGGCGAGCGCTCGACTGCAGAAGCTGGGCATCGCGCGGGATGTCGAGCTGGTCGATTTCGATCTGGCCGAGCTCAGCAACATCATGCGCGTGTTGCAACGCCTGCGGCCGGACGAGGTCTACAACCTCGCCGCGCAGAGTTTTGTCGCACTGTCGTTCGAGCAACCGCTCTACACCTCGGATGCAAACGGGATCGGCCCGCTGCGTCTATTGGAATCGATCCGCCAGACGGTGCCCTCGGCGCGCTTTTACCAGGCGTCGACCTCCGAGATGTTCGGCAAGGCCCAGGCCTCTCCACAGGATGAGACCACCCCGTTCTATCCGCGCAGCCCCTATGGGATCGCCAAGCTGTTTGCCCATTGGGCGACCGTCAATTACCGCGAAAGCTATGGGCTCAGGGCCAGCTCGGGCATCCTGTTCAACCATGAATCGCCGCTGCGCGGCCGCGAATTCGTCAGCCGCAAGATAACCTTGTCGTTGGCGCGCATCCGCCATGGCGACCTCGATGCGCTCGAACTCGGCAACCTCGACGCGCAGCGCGATTGGGGGTTCGCGGGCGATTACGTCGAAGGCATGTGGCTGATGGTGCAGCAGGATCTGGCGCAGGATTTTGTTCTCGCCACGGGCGACGCCCATTCCGTGCGGTACTTCGTGTCCACGGCCGCGAGCCGCCTCGGGATCGAGATCGAATGGGCCGGAAGCGGCGCCGACGAGCGCGGCATCGACCGTCGCAGCGGCAAGACGATCGTTCGGGTCAACCCGGCGTTCTACCGCCCCGCCGAGGTCGATCATCTGGTCGGCAACCCGCGGAAGGCGCAGGAAATCCTGCGGTGGAAACGCAGGGTCGGGTTCGAGGAACTGGTGACGCTGATGGCGGAAGCCGACGACCGGCGTGTCCGCGACAGCGCGGCCGGGTGCAAACCATTCGCAGGATGATCGGTATATTTTTTAGCGGATCGCGCGCGGCGAGGCCGGAGGCCGCGTCGGAACGCGCTCGGCATTTCCCGTGTTGCAGTTTGGTCCCGCTTAAGGAGTGGCGGGATGCGGCCTAGGAACCGATCTTGCCAGACCCGCCAGACCTGACAGACCCGCCAGGGCGTCCTGCATCTCGGCACGAGGACCGCGCCATAGCCGGGCCGGCGACCGCGTCGCCAAAAAAATCGGGGCTAGCCCCGGTGATCGAGCGCAACATCGAGATGATGCAACGGCGCCGCGCCCGCGAGGATGACGCGGCGAAATTGGAAGATCGCCTCGCCCGAGCCATCACCGGCTTTGCCGGGAGCATGCGGTTTGTCTACCTGCATCTGGCGATGCTTGGCGCCTGGATCGTCGCCAATCTGGGCCTCGTGCCGGGACTCCCTCCCTTCGATCCGTCCTTCGTCATCTTGGCGCTGGTGGTGTCGATTGAAGCGATTTTCCTCGCCACCTTTGTGCTGATCAGCCAGAACCGGATGGCGATCGCCGCCGATAAGCGCGACGATCTCGACCTGCAGATAAATCTGCTCTCCGAGCACGAAATCACAAAGCTCGTCGCGATCGTCTCGGCGATCGCGGATCGCATGGACATCAAGACCGAGGTCGACGTCGAAGAGCTCGCCGCGGACGTCGCTCCGGAAGCCGTCCTCGACGAAATCGAGGCTAAGGGAAATCCGGCCACCAAACACGGCAAAACCGCAATCACGAGCTCCGGGCCGGCCTGATCCGGCCGTTCGGGTGGACCGGAACGCGGTTGCGATTCACGTGTTTGCGGCAAGCCATGTCGCCTCTCCCCGCCGACCCGCCCCAACCAGCTCACAATCCTCCGTTCTTCACGCGGTTCGCGCGCTGGACGGAGCATCAGGTGGGCTCGCCAAAGGCCTTTATCCTCGCGGTCGGGACCGTGCTGGTGTGGGCGATCACCGGCCCGTTGTTCGGCTGGTCGGACACTTGGCAATTGGTCATCAACACCGGCACGACAATCATCACATTCCTGATGGTCTTCCTGATCCAAAGCACCCAAAGCCGCGATACCCGCGCCCTCCACCTGAAGCTCGACGAGTTGATCCGCGTCAACAAGGCCGCGCGCAACTCTCTGGTCGATCTGGAGGAGATGTCGGAGACGGAACTCGAAGAGGCCAAGGTCACGTTCAAACGGCTGGTCGCGGAGGATGAGACGCGCCCAGCGACCAGGGAGCCGGCGTGACGCCAAACCACCCGCGCCAAATTCCGCGATTGATCGAGTGGGCAGCATGGTGCAGCTAGCCGGGCTTGGATCAGCCGGCCGCGCACCTCCGGTGCTGCTGGCGTCGGTCGCGCTTTGTGTCGTCCCCGGCCTGGTGTTCGCGGCAGGCCCTGGCGGGCACGGGCCCTCGGTGGCGATTTTCCTGTCGCAGATCATCGCGCTGCTGCTTTGTGGGCGGCTGCTCGGCGAATTTATGCAGCGGGTCGGCCAACCGGCGGTGCTGGGCCAGCTGATCGCCGGCATCGTGCTCGGCCCGTCGGTCCTGGGGGCGCTCTGGCCGGAGTTTCAGCACGCGCGGTTTCCGGCGAACCCGGCGCAGAAGGCGATGATCGACGCTGTGGCACAGCTCGGCATCCTGCTGCTGCTTCTGGTGACCGGCATGGAGACCGATCTGTCGGTTTTCCGCCGCTCGCGCCGCGCCGCCTTTAGCGTATCGATCGCCGGGATCGCGGTGCCCTTCGCCTGCGGCGTGCTGGTTGGCGAGTTGCTGCCCGATTCGATGCTGCCCGATCCGGAAAAACGGTTGATCACGACGCTGTTCCTCGGGACCGCGCTGTCGATCTCGTCGGTCAAGATTGTCGCGATGGTGGTGCGCGAGGTCGGCTTCCTGCGCCGCACGGTCGGCCAGATTATCGTCTCGGCGGCGATCATCGACGACACGATCGGCTGGATCATCATGTCGGTTGCGTGTTCCGGTCGAACGTGATCACGGATTCCGGTGGAAGATGATCACTCAATCCGGTGCAACGTGATCACGGATTCCGGTCGAACGTGATCACCCGATCCGGTGATCATGATCAACCCGGCGCGATGGTGTAGCGCTCCGCGGCG
>CAMATN010000181.1 GCA_945861155.1 Rhizobium sp. Q54 | reverse complement strand
CCCATGCAACCTACGCTTACGTCGGCGGCGCGGAGCGCTGCCACCATCACGCCGGGCTTTGCCGCCCGTGATCAGCGTGATCACGATCACCGGAATCGGTGATCACCTTCAGCCGGAATGGCTGATCACCTTCACCGGAATGCGCACGCGGGGTCCAGCTTGGTTGTCGATTGGGCGGTTCCGTACTCGATGCGGTTTGCTTCGAGGAATTCCCGCGCTCTCCCACTCTTGATCGCGAAGTTGATGTTTTCGGGCAGCGTGCCCGTCGCCTCCGCGACCGTGAGCTTGTTCAGCCTCGCCGACACAATCCCGACCACGTTGCCGCTCAAATCCAGCAATGGCCCGCCGCTGTTGCCCGGCTGGACCGGTGCTGTGAGCTGGAGATAACGTGTGTCGTCCTGGACGCCCGACAGCGCCGATACGGCGCCGGTCGTCACCTGGGCGCTTTTCGTCAGCAAGCCTGCATATGGGAAGCCTATGACAACAACCGGATCGGCTGGGCGAATGCCCTTGCCCTCGCGGAAACGCAGCGCCGGAACAGTCGCGGCCGTCCGCACCCGGACTACCGCCAAGTCGTTTCGCTCGTCACTGGCGATCGTCCGCCCCTCCTGCCACTCCCCTGAAATTCGAACCCGAAGGGCGGTGCAACCTTTAACGACGTGGTAGTTGGTCAAGAACTCACCCGCTGCGTTGATGGCGAACGCGGTCCCGATGCCGGCGTGTCGCGATTTGGGCGGCGGTACTGGCGCGACCGGGGTCAGCGGCGCGGTTTCCACAGGTTTGCTCGGTTCGGGCGGCGAAGCGGCGGCGACCACCGGCGCATTCTGAGACTGCGCGGGCCGCCCGGAGGCGAGGACGACAAAGCCCTGATCGAGCAGCGAGGCCATCTGCGTGTCGCTGGAGCGGGCCGAGCGCCCGCCCATGATAACCCCGATCAGCCGGCGCCCGTCGCGCACCGCCGAGGCCGCGAGGTTGAAGCCGGAGGCGTTGACAAAGCCGGTCTTGATGCCGTCGGCCCCCTGATACCACTCAAGCAAGTGGTTGTGACTGTGCACGACCTCTCCGCGAAAATCGAATTTGCGCGTGGAAAAGTAGCGGTATTCCCGCGGAAACTGGTGATACAGCGCGAGCGCCAGCCGGGCGATATCGCGCGCCGTCGTGCGCTGAGCCGCATCGGGCAGCCCGGAGGCGTTGCGGTACAAGGTGTGTTGCAAGCCGAGCTGGCGCGCTTTCAACGTCATGTATTCGGCAAACTTGGCTTCGCTCCCGGCCAGTGCCTCGGCGAGGACCGCGGCGGCGTCATTGGCGGATTTGGTCACAATCCCGAGGATCAGGTCGCGCACCGGCACCGAATCGCCGGGGGTGAGCGCGAGCTTGCTCGGCGCCCGGCCTGCCGCTTCCGCGGAGACATAGAGAGCCTGATCGAGCCGGATTCGGCCCTGATCGAGTGCCTCGAAGGTCAGATAGAGCGTCATCATCTGAGTGAGCGAGGCCGGATAGGTCAGCACATCGGCGTTTTGCTCGCTCAGGACCTGCCCGGTCTCGGCATCGAGCAGGATCCATTCGTAAACCGGCGCATAGTCGGCTGGGGGTGCGGCGCCGGCTAATATCCCGTAGGATCGGATAAAGGCATTACGCGCCAGGGCGGCGCGCTTGAAACACGCCGTCATCGGAGCAGTCACCGGAGTGGGCGGCGGGCGATCCGGCGGCGCGCCGCATGCTGTAGCGTAGGACCGAACCCAGGCCTTTTGATCGTCCCATAAGTCGGGCCATGCGTCCTCGCCAATTCGCCCCCGCGCTTCGTTGATCGCGGTCTGTCGCTCGTCGGCAAGCCGCATCAGCTCGGGATCGCTGCAAATGACGATGCTCGACGCCAGATTTACACCGGCGCACTCAAAGGCCCAGGCTGTTTGGCTGCCAAATAAGAACCCGAGGATGAGGGCGATGAGCCGCATGATGACTTCTCCGCGCTCCGGCCGAGAGCTACTAATCACAGGACCCGGTGCGAAAGCTACTGGAGGCAAGCGACGCGCCTCAGACTGGATGAAGGCGGCGCCGTTGCGTTGACGGCGGCGGAGGCGCGCGGCACACTGCTTCGGCTCCGGCCGGATTTCTCGCTGACCCGGATGACTGAGAACATGCCGGGCACCGGGGAGATGGCCGAGCGCCTTCGCGAGGGCCTGCGCAAGGCCGGAGTACCGGAGGGATGACCGCGACCCGCCGTCTCGCTGTGATCCTGGCCGCCGACGTCGCGGGCTATTCGCGGCTGATGGGGGCGGACGAGGAGGGCACGCTCAGGAGGCTGAAGGCGCTTCGGGCTGAATTGATCGATCCGGCCATCGCGGAGCATCACGGGCGCATCGTCAAGACCACGGGCGACGGCATGCTCGTCGAGTTCGGCAGCGTCGTCGATGCGATGCGCTGCGCGATCGCATGGCAGATGGCGATGACCGACCGTTCGGAGCCGACGGACAGCCGCATCGAGTTCCGCATCGGGGTCAATCTCGGCGACTTCCTCGATGGCGACGACATCCATGGTGACGGCGTCAACATCGCCGCGCGGCTTGAAGCCATGGCCAAGCCGGGCGGTATCTGCATCGAGCGGACCGTGCTGACCCAGACGCGCGGGAAGCTGACCTTCCCGGTCGAAGACCTCGGCGAGCTGGCGCTCAAGAACATCGCGCAGCCGATTCACGTCTTCCGCGTCTTGGCGGAGAAGCAGCCCATGCCCGAACCCACCGCCTTGCCGCTCCCCGACAAGCCGTCGATCGCGGTGTTGCCATTCCAGAACATGAGCGGCGACCCCGAGCAGGAATATTTCGTCGACGGCATGGTTGAGGAGATCATCACCGCGCTCAGCCGGGTACTGCCTCAGTTTGAAATCTCGTCAAACTGAGGCAGTACCCTCAGCCGCATCCGCTGGCTCTTCGTGATCGCCCGCAATTCGACCTTTACCTACAAGGGCCGCGCGGTCGATATGAAGCAGGTCGGGCGCGCCGCCAGGTCGGTCTGACGCTGTTTCTCCGCGTTCTCGGCGCGCCGTGCTTCCATGGCGCCGATCGCGGCCTCGATGCCGAGCGGCTGAAGGCGCTCGATCACCTCGGCGCTGACGGCGCGGTCGATCCGCATGCCGCCGAACGAGATGCAGCGATCGCCGCCGTGGTTGATCTGGCCTCCCCGGCAATGATAACGGCCCGAGCTGCCATTCTCACCGCTGTAGGCGACGTGCAGCTTACGGCCGCAGTGGCCGCAGCGCAGCAGGCCGGCCAGCAGCGCCTCGCCCCGCCGGATCGAGCCGCGGCTCATGAAGCTTTTGCCGTTGGTATTGTCGGCGATCAGCCGCTGATTCCTCTCAAACTCCGCCCAGCCAATGTAACCCTCCCGCTTTGTCGGGCGGCCCACGGAATAGAATACCCCTCGAAAGGCCGGCGGGTCGCTCCTGCTGGCTGGGCAATACGTGGGGCGTGCTTACCCGTGTTCGCGCGTGACTACCGCCCGGCGCCAGCCGGGCAGAGCACGGGGATGCGGTCCATGAAGAAGACAATAAAGGCGATATGCGCCCTAGGGTTGATTGCCACCCTCGGTGGCTGCGCAGCTGCTCAGCGCGCCCAACAGCAAGAGCACGCCAAGGAACGCACGGTCGCAGCGCGGGCCGAAATGGGGGCATGTCTGGATCGGAGAAAGGCTGGCGAGTTCAGCTATGTGCAGTCCGCGACCTGCGTAAATGATGCGCAACGAAGGGGCTTTGTCGATACCCGATACCAATACATGGACCTGATGTCTTCGGTCGCGGCCGCCCGTCTGCGCATCGCCGAACAGCTGGATATGCGGCAGATCAGCGAACCCGAAGCCACGGCCCGGCTCGCCGATAAGATGGCGGAGGTTCAGAACGAGGAGCGTCGCCGCAACGAAGACGCCGCGATCCGGAATGCCGCGATCCGAGCTACCGATGCCGCAGCGACCGCATCATACATGGGCATGATCCAAACGGGAGTTAGCATGATGACCGGCGGTCGTTAAAGCCGGGCGCCCCGGTGTGGCTCGCCGGGCTGATCATTGCCGGCCTTGGCGGCTGGATGGCATTTGTCGAAAGCCGGAAGCGGCGTGACCGGGGACCGCGCGAGCCGTCGAGGCAGAGGGTCGGCAAGGCGTTGACCGCCGGCTCGACCTCGGCGATGCGACGGGCAGAGGCTTCGACCAGTTCGAGGACTTGGTCCGCATGAGCACCGCGCCCAACGTGGCGCAGCGCGTCGGGTCAGCACCCGAGTTCCTCGAGTACATGGCGCTGGCGGAAGCGGAGAACCGGCCGCCATCCGCAGCACCTGCCAATGTCGATCCGAGCATCGCGCAGCGCGACGATCCACTTGATGGCGGCCTCTTGGTGGAGCGGCGCTTTGGCCGCGGTAGCACCGCCGATGTCCTTCTGGTCCGACGCGAGGCGGACGGACAGCGGCTGGTCCTCAAGGTCGCCATCGATGAAATCCACGGCGACCGTCTCCGCGCCGAAGCCGAGTTAATCGCGAGCCTGCATCACCAAAACATCGTTCACGTTGTCGACACGATCACGGTCTCCGGCCGCGCCGGGATGCTGATGGAATGGGCCGGCGAGCAGACCCTGGCAAGCCTTATCCACAGCCCGACACCGCTCTCTCTCGATCTGGTGCGCCGCTATGGCGACGAGCTGCTCGATGCAGTGGATTATCTTGAGCAGAAGGGTGTCGCCCATCGCGACATCAAGCCCGACAACATTGGCGTCGGCGCTGTCGGCGGCAACGGCCGGAAGCGGCTCGTCCTCTTTGACTTCTCGCTCGGTCGCACCCCGCCCGAGAATATCCAGGCCGGCACGCGACCCAGATCCATCAGCGCCGCCCGCTTATCGCCCAGCTTGAACCGCGTCCGCTTGAGCCTCGATAGGTTGGGCGGCTGGATATCCTGGATTGGCAGCGCGCGGTCGCCATCATCCTCGTGGCGCGGCCCCTGCTGCTAAACCGACCAGAGTTTCCAGGCCATGATCCATCTCGCCGCCGCCGTCATCAACTCACGATGAATCTCAACAGACCCTAGACTAGCGCGCCGCTGTCGGCGCCACCGTGTAGCCGGCGTCGTCGACAATCTCACCCCTCTCCTCGCGCTCCCGCCTATCCTGCAGCAGCCCTTCCGGCTCAACCAGCGCATAACCCCGCCCGGAGCGAGCCTGGATGGGGTTCAGCGTCAGTCGATCAGCCCGAGGGCGCCGAGCACGGCATAGCCGATCAAGTACAGGATCAGCAGCCCGACCAGGGCAGAGACGATGCCGCCTTTGCCGACACGCCGAGGTCCCTGTATTTCGGTGTAGCTCAGCCCGGTTCCGGGCAGTCCGACCGTCTCCCGGACGCCGCCGCTGCCGACCGTGAACCGCGCGCCAGGCACGCCCGCCGAGACGGATGCACCGCGCTTGCTGAGGTTGAGGGTAAGCCCCGGCGCGATTGTGAGCCGTCGACTGAACCGAAGTCCCACCTATCGCCCTCCCTGCGGTTCGCCGCCCGAGGCGAGCCCGGCCAACATCACTCAAGTGCGCTAATCCGCACCCGGTAGACCCGCTCGCCGATCGCGATCTCGGCATGCTCACCATCGCCGACCTCGCGCCGGAAAACACCCGCTCGGCCTTGCCACCGGACTGAATCGCCCGCACGCCAGGTCGGGCGGGTTCGGAGCCGGCTCCGCCAGGACCGTGGCCTCCCGCTCATTTCTCGGCATCACCCTCGGACGATGCTGGCGGCGACCATCTCGGGGCTAGCGCGCCGCATTGTCTCGCCCGCCCGCCTGTCCTGCCGGCGCCACCGTGTAGCCAGCCTCATCAACGATCTCCCCGCGGTCCTCGCGCTCCCGCCGATCCTGCAGCAGCCGCGCCTTGGCCCGGTCGTAGAGAGCGTGCGCCTCAGCCTCCCGCTGCTCCGGCGTCATCGCTCGCAACCGCTCCTCCAGGCTGTCCTGCACCGGGAGACGCTGGGTTAGGGCTTTGCCAAAAGCCCGATCAAGGATCATGTTGCATGCTACGGCAGCGACACGTTCGTCGTCGGACTCCATCAACTCGCCGAGGCGCTCGATCGCGCGAACGGACAGAGATTTGGCAAGCCGGACGACCTCGCCGTATTCGGCCGCATGCCCTGCCGGGTTGCCGCTCTGACCCCGCTTCCACTGTTTCGCAATAAAGGCGGGTGAGAGGACCCGCACATTCCGTGCACCCGACCGTGATCCCACCGTGCGTACCATCGCGCTATTCTACACGATGACTGGGTTGGAATACACAGCGTTGTCCCTGCTCAACCCGGATCAGCATCCGGCTGATGTCGCAAGCACTCGATGCCGTGCAGCGTTTCGGTGATGTCCTCACCCAATTTACGCCACGGCGCATGTCGGTCCGACCGACCGCCAGCCACACCTTACCCCGGAAGTGATCGGGATCATCGCCGCTCCAGCACGTCCAGCACCAGCCGCAGCGCCGTGGCCTTGACCCTGCTGCCGACGCGAAGGCAATAGCCGCCGGCCAATTCGATCTCAATCAGATCGCTCGCTCGTGCCGGCGCGACCGCGGTCGGCTGATCCGGCGTCACCGTCACCGGCATCAGTTGAAGCACGGCCGGCTCCGCCGACCCGGCGCGGTAGCGCCGCCGCCAGGCGAAAACCTGGTTCGCATTCACGTCGTAACGACGCGCCACCCGCGACACCGATGATCCTGGCGTCAACGACGCCGCCACGATCTCCCGCTTCAAAGCATCAGGCCACGACCGATGTTACCGCCGAGCCGAAAAGGACGGATACCGGGCGAACCGGGGCAATTGATGCCCAGAACCGACCCGCTAGTGTACCGATTCCAACTGATCGTTCCTCCCATGGGGCGGAACGCCGTAATGCGGCCTACCAGAGCCGGGATCGAACCGTCAAAAGCACTACACTAGACGGTGTTATTCTCGCCATCCTCCACCGCTGAAAGCCAACAGGCCCGCAAGCGCTTTATTGTCCGCTGGGCAACTCGGGTAGCTTAGTGTCTGTCCGCAAACATCTTGATTCGTAGGAATCATTTATGATTCAAGGGAGGCGGCTTGGTTTGGGGGAGGCCGCTGATGTGGACGCAGGAGAACCGGGGGCGCTATGACCGGAGCAAATTGCGCTATCCGAGCGATCTGAC
>CAMATN010000180.1 GCA_945861155.1 Rhizobium sp. Q54 | reverse complement strand
TCTCGATCCCTAAAACAACACAGGAAAACACAAAAACAACCCCGATTTCCGCCGATTGATGCCGTTACCCGGCGCGTCGCGGCCAGAAATTAGGCCCGCATCGCCAAACCATCAGCCGCGCCGGCATTGCTCAGTGTTTCCTTAGCTTCGTCCTCATACAGCTCCTCAAACTCCTGCCACACGCGCGTCGGCACACCAATGATGCCTCTTGCAAGGCATTCGAGGCAGCAGTCCTTTACGCTGTTTGACTGTGTTGACGCTATCTCATGGAGACCCGCACAGTCGACTATGAACGAGCAGGGCGGATCGTCCTCAGACTTCATCGTCAAGCTCCAGGGCCTGGAGCTGCGAGTCCGTGATTGATTTGGCGTAGTCGAAGTATGCGCGCTGGAACTTGGGCTTCAGGCCGCTGAGCCGATAGAGGTTGATCTCGCTGATCTGACCAGTGCGCAGCGGAGCGTCAAAGGCAGTCGCAAAGTGGAAGCCGTACTTTGCGAGCTTGACCTTCTCCTGTGGGGTCTGGCCGCCGCCACCGCCGCCCGACGAATAGTCGGGATTCCCAACGTTGCGGATGGCGGCGAGCCATCGGCTATGGCTCCCTGCCTGAACCAGGTCTAGTTCCTCAAGCCGGAGGACGGCTGCTTGTTGGCTGATCTTCAGCCGCCGTGCGAGGCTGGCGACATCATCGATACTTGGGTTCCGCGGTACGCTGCAGTTCTGCAGCAGCACGGCAACATATGGCCGGGGGACAAGGAAGCTGCCGGCAAACTGGTTGCAGCGCCGTTCAATTGTGTTCTCGCGGACGAAGGGGTCGGATATTCCGGTCTCGCCCATGAGCACATGTGCCAGTTCGTGGAGCAGGGTGAAGAGGCGGCGACCCCGCGTCTGCTTACGTGTGTTGACCACGACAACTGGGTATTCGGGATCGGCAAGGCAGAACCCGCTTCCATCAGTCTCTGGGAAGCTCTCGTGGATGACAAAGATGCCCAGGTCCTCAATCTTCTTGCGGCAAATGTTGTAGAAGGCCGAGGCATCCGCTGCCTCGGCTTGGTCTTCGACGGAGATGCGAAGCGCGCCGCGCATGGCGAGTGCGAAGGCATCAATTTCGCTGCGCCCAGCAGCCTCAAAGCGGGGCAGCTCGCGTGCCGGCTGGGCGCGCAGGTGCCCGGCCGCTTCCTGGATGGCGGCCGCAAGCTGGATTGATTCTAACGTCTGCCGTGACTTCGGGGTACGCCGTGGCGTCGGTGACCTGAAGTCGGTTATGATGTCCTTAAGCGGGGGAGGCTCGCTCATGAAGAACACGAACGCCGGCAGCGCTAGTTCCCGCGCTATTTCATTGAGCAGCGCCTGGCGGGGCTCAGGCTCGGGCTCCAGCGCGTCTTCCACGTCCTGCCGACTGACGCCCAAGCGCTCCGACAGCGCAGCCGGTGTCAGCGACCGCGACCGCAGCGCCTCCCTGAGTACGTTTGGATTATAGGAAGCCATGATCCCTTGCCGAGCTGTTGGATGAAGTATGGAGATTTCTCAAGCTTGGTGCAACTTGGAGTTGGCCTGCATGCTGGCACCGCGCTTCTCCAGCTGTACGGTGATATTGGTGTCCAACCCTTTGTCCGCACCCTTGAGCGGATACGAGAATTGGTAGGCACCGACGATGCGGCTCCTGCTTTGAAGGAGCAGCTGGAGGACCTCAGTTCTGACTTTGCTATCTTTCGCATCGAATTATTCAATGAGTTCAAGAAATATGTGAAATATAATTTCTGTGCTGCGGCGATACTGATAGTCATTCTCGTGGTAATATCATACAAGGCTCAGGATGACATATCCGATGGTCTGACGGTATTGTTCAGTTCTGCATCGATTCTTCCAGCGTTCGTGACTTTGGGTGCGCTGTGGTTTGATGCATCTCAGCGGCTCGGGCCACTGAAGACAAGGGCAGACGCCCTTGAGGACAAGGCACTCAAACGTCGCTGAGCTGCGGGACGCGCCCGGCGTCGGTGACCGCTGTCGGCGCGAAGTCGTCATTAGGGCTGCGGATGTCAGGAAGCGGCCCTGCCTCAGGCGTCGCCCATTCGGAGGGCGGCGATGAAGGCGGATTGCGGGATTTCGACCTTGCCGAACTGGCGCATCCGCTTTTTGCCTTCCTTCTGCTTGTCGAGCAGCTTGCGCTTGCGGCTTACATCGCCGCCATAGCATTTGGCGGTGACGTCCTTGCGCAGCGCCTTGACCGTCTCGCGCGCGACGACCCGCCCCCCGAGCGCCGCCTGGATCGCGATCTGGAACAATTGGCGCGGGATCAAATCCTTGAGCCGCTCGCACAAGGCCCGGCCGCGGCGCTCGGCCTCGCTCTTGTGGACGATCATCGACAGCGCGTCGACCGGCTCGGCGTTGATCAGGATGTTCATCAGCACGAGGTCGCCCGTGGCGTAGGCGTCGATCTGATAATCAAAGCTGGCATAGCCGCGGCTGACCGATTTCAGGCGGTCGTAGAAATCGAACACGACCTCGTTCAACGGCAGGCGATAGACCACCATTGCGCGGCTGCCGGCATAGGTCAGGTCCTGCTGCGCGCCGCGCCGCTCCTCGCACAAGGCGAGCACCTGGCCGAGATAGGCGTCGGGCACGAAGATCGTCGCCTTGATCCACGGTTCCTCGATGTGGTCGATTTTCACCGGATCGGGCATGTCGGCCGGGTTGTGCAGGTCGAGCAGGCGGCCATTGGTCAGGTGCACCCGGTACACGACGGACGGCGCCGTCGTGATCAAATCGAGGTCGAACTCGCGCTGCAAACGCTCCTGGATGATTTCGAGGTGCAGCAGGCCGAGAAAGCCGCAGCGGAAGCCGAAGCCGAGCGCGGCCGAGGTCTCCGGCTCGTAGACAAAGCTCGCGTCGTTGAGGCGCAATTTGGCGAGGCTGTCGCGCAGCCGCTCGTAATCGGCCGTGTCGGTCGGAAAGAGGCCGCAGAACACCACCGGCTGCACCGGCTTGAAGCCGGGGAGCGCCTGGGCGGCAGGGCGGCGGTCCTCGGTGATCGTGTCGCCGACCCGGCAATCGGCCACGGTCTTGATGCCGGCGGTGATAAAGCCGATCTCGCCCGGGCCGAGGTCGGGAGCGGCGACCCCCTTCGGGGTGAAGACGCCGACCCGCTCGATAGTATGCGACGCGCCGGTCGCCATCAGCCGGATCTTCTGGCCGGCGACGAGGCGCCCGTCCTTGACCCGCACCAAAATGACGACGCCGAGATAAAGGTCGTACCAGCTGTCGACGAGCAGCGCCTTCAACGGGGCATCGGCGTCGCCTTGCGGCGCCGGCAGGCGGGTCACCAGGGCTTCGAGCACGTCCGCGATGCCGATCCCGGCTTTCGCCGACACCAACAGCGCGTCGGCGGCGTCGAGCCCGATCACGTCCTCGATCTGCTCGCGGACGCGGTCGGGCTCGGCGGCGGGAAGATCGATCTTGTTCAACACCGGCACGATCTCGTGCCCGGCGGCGACCGCCTGGTAGACATTGGCGAGGGTCTGCGCCTCGACCCCCTGGCTGGCGTCGACGACGAGCAGCGACCCCTCGCAGGCGGCGAGCGAGCGGCTGACCTCATAGGCGAAGTCGACATGGCCGGGCGTGTCCATCAGGTTGAGGACATAATGCTCGCCGTCGCGGGCCTGATAGTCGAGGCGGACGGTCTGGGCCTTGATCGTGATGCCGCGCTCGCGCTCGATTTCCATCGTGTCGAGTACCTGCTCGCGCATCTCGCGGTCGGCGAGCCCGCCGCAGGCCTGGATCAGCCGGTCGGCCAAGGTCGACTTGCCGTGATCGATATGCGCGATGATCGCGAAATTGCGGATATGGCTGAGCGGGGTCATGCTGTTCCAGCTGGGGAAGCTGGAACATAAGGTCGACCCGGCCCCCGATCAACGCGAGCCGGCTCGCCGCACCCGATAACGGTCACAACGCCGCAATCGAAATGCCCAGCGCCCGCGCCCCGGCAAGCAGCCGGTTGTCGTAGCTCGCGAGCTCGACCGACCCGCCTCGCCGCCGCAGGAAGTCCATTGTCGCGAGGTGCAAGGTATCCAAGGTACGCAGCGCTGTAGGCCACGGCTCCAGCGCTCTCGCCAAAGCGACCTGGCTCATTTCCGTCCAACTTATCCGGGCGAGCAGAGCCCGTGCCCGCTCGCCATGGGACGTGATCAACCCGTTCGCGTGGATCCGATTCCAGACTTCATAGGCCAGCAGGCGACTTGAGGCGAGGTCCTCGTCCCACAGCGTCTCCGGGGGAGATCGAGGCTCGGCCAGCACATCGGCGAGCAATACGGAACTGTCGATATAGATCACACGCGATCCTCCCGATCGCGATCGAGATCGGCCAGCAATTGTTCCAACGTGTAGCCTGGTATCGGCTTGCGTCGCGGCAGCGGCGCGAATGGCCGCCTGGCGGGCGTCAGCCAGCCTTCCCGAACGCCTCTTTGTTGAAACGGGGTCAATCCCATTTCCGGGTTGTGCGGCACGATCTCGGCGACCACGCGGCCGCGGTCGGTAATGACGACCGTCTCGCCGGAAGCCGCCGCGCGGACATACTCGCTGAGCTTGTTCTTGAGGGTTTTCAGGCCGACGGTTCGCATGGCCGCAAAGTGGCTTCCAGAGGTTACTTTGTCAATCGTCGACGGCGCGGCTAAGATTGCTCGCGGGAGGACGTAACGGTGATAATGGCGACGCGCGCCGACCAAACCAACGAACTCGAACGGGAGAACGCCGAGTTGCGGCGCCTGCTCGCCGAGCGCGAGGCCGAACTCGCCGAAGCGCTCGCCCAACAAGCCGCGACCGCCGAGGTGTTGCAGGTCATCAATTCCTCGCCCGGCGACCTCGCGCGGATCTTTGACGCGATGCTCGACAAGGCAATGCGGCTTTGCGAAGCGGCTTGTGGGCATCTCTACACCTACGACGGAGACCGGTTCCATCCGATTGCGGTGCGCGGCGAACCGCGTTTTGTTGAGTGGTGGCGGCGGAATGGTCCCTTCCGACCGCTGCCGATCGGCCCGCTGGGTCGGATCGCGCGGGGCGAGCCTGTCGTTGCCGTTGGCGATTCCCTGCAAGACGCAGCCTACCGCAACGCGCCGAGGTTTAGAGAGTCAGTCGACGCAAGCGGCAGTCGCAGCGGAATTACCCTGGCGTTGCGCACTGATGTCGCTCTCCTCGGCGCAATAACGCTCTACCGCCAGGAAGTCCGCCCCTTCACCGACAAACAGCTCGTACTTCTCCAGAACTTCGCCGCCCAGGCGGTGATCGCGATCGAGAACGCCCGGCTGATTACCGAGACGCGCGAGGCGCTGGAGCAGCAGACCGCGACCGCCGAGGTGTTGCAGGTCATCAATGCCTCGCCCGGCGACCTCGCCCCGGTGTTCGACGCGGTGCTCGATAAAGCGCTGCGTCTCTGCGGCGCTGAGTTTGGGATGATGAATATCTATGATGGCGAACATTTTCACCACGCGGCAGACCGTGCCGTGCCAGCCGACTACGCGATATACCGGCGAAGCAGAGGCCCCATTGTTTACGGACCGGGTACAACGCCGGCCCGAGTGCTCGCGGGCGAGAACTTGATTCACACTGTCGACCTGATGGATACGGAGCCGTACGAGCACGGCGATCCTACCCGGCGGGCATTGGTGGATCTCGGGCGTGCTCGCAGCCATCTTTCCGTGGCATTACGAAAGGGCGACACCCTGCTCGGGGAGATCGGGATCTACCGTCAGGAAGTGCGGCCGTTCTCCGACAAGCAGGCCGCGCTGTTGCAGAGCTTCGCGGCGCAGGCGGTGATCGCGATCGAGAATGCGCGGCTGCTCGGCGAATTGCGCGCCCGCACCGACGAGGTCGCCGGCTGGAACAGCGAGCTCGAGGACCGCGTCGCGGCGCAGCTCGGTGAACTCGAACGCGTGGGGCGCCTCAAGCGGTTTCTGGCGCCGCAGCTGGCCGAATTGATCGTCGCGCGCGGCGACGAGGCGATCCTCGAAACCCACCGCCGCGACATCGTCGTCGTGTTCTGCGACCTGCGCGGGTTTACCGCGTTCGCCGAAACCGCCGAGCCCGAGGAGGTGCTTGAGCTGTTGCGCGAGTACCACGGCGCGCTCGGCCCGGTGGTGGCGGCGTCGGAGGGGACGCTCGACCATTTCTCCGGCGACGGCATCATGGTGTTTTTCAACGATCCGGTGCCGGTGGCCGACCCGGCCGAGCGCGCAGTGCGCATGGCCGTGGCGATGCGCGAGGCGGCGGCCGGGCTGCAGGTGCAATGGCGCCGCCAGGGGCGGGCGATCGGCTTCGGGGTCGGGGTCGCCCAGGGCTACGCGACGTTGGGCCAGATCGGCTTTGCCGACCGGGTCGACTACACCGCGATCGGCACCGTGTGCAACCTGGCCGCGCGGCTCTGCGCCGAGGCCAAGGACGGACAGATCCTGGTCAGCCGGAGGATCGCCGCCGCGGTCGAGGGCATCGTCCGGCTCGACGAGATCGGTGACCTCGCGCTCAAGGGGCTGATGCAGGCGGTCGCGGTCTACAACGTGGCGGCCGAATAGCCCCCTTCGGGCGTAGGGCGGATAAGCGAAGCGCAATCCGCCGGAGATTGGCGGAATACGCTTCGCTTCTTCCGCCCTACAGCGCCTTCTTTTTACTGCGCTTATGTCTGGAAAAACGGCCGGTCGCCCTTGATCGTGACGCGGTGGCCGTGGCGGTGTTGCGGGAAATAATCCCACATCGCGTGGTGCTGGGCGCTGCGATTGTCCCAGAACGCGACCGAACCCGCCTGCCAGCGGAAGCGGCACTGGAATTCCGGCGTCTCGGCGTGGCGGTACAGCATCTCCAACAGCGCATCGCCTTCGAGCCGGCTCAATTCCTTGATCCCGGTGGTGAAGTTGCGGTTGACGAACAGCGCCTTCCTACCGGTGACCGGATGGGTGCGCACGACCGGGTGCTCGGCCTTTGGGAAAGCCTTGCCGCCCATGTCGTAGCCGAAGCGGCCGCGATAGACCGGCTCGCCGTCATGCACGGCAGTCAGCCCCTCGACGAGGCGCTGGATCGGCGGCGACAGCTTGTCGTAGGCGGCGTACATGCTGGCGAACAGGGTGTCGCCGCCTTGCGGTGGCACCTCGGTCAGATAGAGGATGCTGCCCATCGGCGGTTCGGGGTCGCAGGAAACGTCGGAGTGCCATTCCTCGCCGGCGA
>CAMATN010000179.1 GCA_945861155.1 Rhizobium sp. Q54 | reverse complement strand
AAGCAGGCGGTGACGCGGGCGCTGTTGCGCTGCGGCGCGACGATCGGCGAGATCAACGCGGTGCGCAAGCATCTGTCGGCGATCAAGGGCGGCCGGCTCGCCGCCGCCGCGGCCCCGGCGCGGGTGGTGACGCTGGCGATTTCCGACGTGCCCGGCGACGATCCCGCGATCATCGGCTCGGGGCCGACCGTCGCCGACCCGACGCGCTTTGCCGATGCGCGCGCCGTCCTCGCCAAATACGGTATCGACGAGCCCGCCGCCGTGCTCGCTCATCTTGCCGCCGCCGCCGACGAGACGCCCAAACCGGGCGATCCGATTTTCGCGCGCACGAGCTTCGCGCTGGTCGCCAGCCCGCTTCAGGCGCTCGCCGCCGCGGCCGATGCCGCCTCCGCCCGCGGCATCGCGCCTGTCGTGTTGAGCGACCGCATCGAGGGTGAGGCGCGTGATGTCGCCGCGGTGCATGCCGCGATCGCGTTGCAGATCAGCGCCGGGCGGTTCCGGGTCGGCGATAGGGTCGTGTCGCCGCCGGCGGTGCTGCTATCGGGCGGCGAGACCACGGTCAGCGTGCGCGGCAATGGCCGCGGCGGGCGCAACAGCGAGTTCCTGCTGGCGCTCGCGGCCCATTTGGACGGGGCGCCGGGGATCGCCGCGCTGGCCTGCGATACCGACGGCATCGACGGCACAGAAGACAATGCCGGGGCGATTGTCTACCCCGATACGATCGCGCGTGCGGCATCGCGCGGGATCCTGATCAAGGAGGCGCTGCTTCAAAATGACGGTTACGGGTTTTTCGCGGCCCTGGGCGACCTCGTCGTAACGGGGCCGACCCTGACCAACGTCAACGATTTCCGCGCCATCCTCGTCCTCCCGAGTTGCTAAGATGAGCGATCGGGTGCGCGGCTCCAATCGTCCGATGCGGCGCCTGCGCAGCGCCAAGATCGTCGCGACCCTGGGGCCGGCGAGTTCCAGCCGCGAGCGCCTGCGCGCCCTCTTCGATGCCGGCGTCGACGTGTTCCGGCTCAATTTCAGCCACGGCACCCACGACCAGCACCGGCTGCTGTTCGAGGAAATCCGGCGGATCGAAGCCGATACCGGACGGCCGATCGGCATCCTCGCCGATATGCAGGGTCCCAAGCTGCGGCTCGGCGATTTTGCCGACGGCCGGGTGGAGATCGCGGCGGGTGCCCGCTTTCGCCTCGATCTTGAGCCGACGCCGGGCGATCAAGGGCGCGCCCCGCTGCCCCATCCCGAGATATTCGAGGCGCTGGCGCCGGGAACCGACCTCTTGCTCGACGACGGCAAGGTGCGGCTCCGGGTCACCGATTGCGGCGCCGATTTCGCCGAGACCGAGGTCATTGTCGGCGGTACGCTGTCGAACCATAAGGGCGTCAACGTGCCCCAGGCGGTGCTGCCGATCTCGGCGATCACCGCCAAGGACCGCGCCGATCTCTCCTTCGCGCTGGAGCAGGGCGCCGATTGGATCGCGCTGTCTTTCGTGCAGCGCCCCGAGGATGTCGCGGAAGGGAGAAAACTGATCGGCAATGCCGCCGGGCTGATGGTCAAGCTCGAAAAGCCGGCCGCGATCGGCCGGCTCGACGAGATCATCGATCTGGCCGACGCGCTGATGGTGGCGCGCGGCGATCTCGGGGTCGAGATGCCGCCCGAGGACGTGCCGAGCGTGCAGAAGCACATCATCCACGCCTGCCGGGTCGCCGGAAAGCCGGTCATCGTCGCGACCCAGATGCTCGAATCGATGATCACGGCGCCGACCCCGACCCGGGCGGAAGCCTCCGATGTCGCGACCGCGGTCTACGAGGGCGCCGACGCGGTCATGCTGTCGGCCGAGACCGCGGTCGGGCAATACCCGGTCGAAGCGGTTACGATGATGGACCGCATCGCGCGGCGGGTGCAGATCGACCCGCTTTATTTCGCGACGCTCGACGCGAGCCGGATGCCGCCCGAGCACACCAATTCCGACGCGATCAGCGCCGCCGCCTGCCAGGTCGCCGCGACGGTCGGCGCCGCGGCGATCGTGTCGTTCACCAGTTCAGGCGCGACCGCGTTGCGCGCGGCGCGCGAACGTCCCGCCGCGCCGATCCTGGTCCTCACTCCGAACCTCGCGACGGCGCGCCGCCTGGCGCTGCTGTGGGGCGCCCATTGCGTGCACCTCGCCGACATCAAGAACTTCAACGACATGGTGCAAAAGGCGGTGCGCACCGCCCATCGCGAGGAAATCGCCGGCTCGGGCCAGCGCGTCGTCATCACCGCCGGCGTCCCCTTCGGCACCCCCGGCTCGACCAACGTCCTGCGCATCGCCTGGATCGATCGGTAAAAGCAGCCCCCACCCCAACCCTCCCCCGCAAGCGGGGGAGGGAGAATCTTCGCGTCCGCTAGAGAACTATCCCCTGCTTGCGGGAGAGGGCTGAAAACGGCCCCTCTGGCCTGCTCCCTCCCCCGCAAGCGGGGGAGGGTTGGGGTGGGGGCTCGGGAAGGGTTGAACGTGCCTTCGAATCAGGCGCCCTGTTCAGTCGTCGGGTCGATCATCTTGCCGATCTCGGTGATTTTGGTGGCGGGGAAGCCGCTGATCTCGGCGTGTTTGTTGATGATGGCCTCGTCCTTGGCGAGATAGACGCAGAACGTCTTGTCGGCGGCGACGTAGCTCTCGACCCATTGGATGTCGGGGCCGAGTTCGCGCAGCACCCCGTTCGATTTCGCCGCCGCGCCGCGCAGCTGCTCGCGATCGAGGCTGCCGGCCGCCGGGATGTCGCGTTCGATGATGAATTTGCGCAGTGCCATCGTGTTCCTCCCCAAGCGGCACGGGGTTTGCGGTGCCGGAGCCCTATGTTATGGCCTCCGCCCGGCATTGTCTCTGGCTGCAAGCCGAAACTGGGAAAGGTGTGGGAATGGAGTACACGACGCTCGGGCGCACCGGGCTCAAGGTCAGCGTCGCCGGGCTCGGCTGCGGCGGGTTCAGCCGTTTGGGGCTCGGC
The DNA here is from genome assembly GCA_945861155.1 of Rhizobium sp. Q54. Taxonomy (GTDB): domain Bacteria; phylum Pseudomonadota; class Alphaproteobacteria; order ATCC43930; family CGMCC-115725; genus DATARH01. Next base: position 4,291 of record CAMATN010000179.1, on the reverse strand, counting down.
ACCGGCAAGAGCGAAGCCGACGCGATCGGCATTATCCGCGAGGCCGTCGATCTCGGCGTTAATTTGTTCGACACGGCCGCCGCCTATGGCACCGAGGCGGTGCTCGGCAATGCGCTCAGCTCGGTGCCGCGCGACCGCGTCGTCATATGCACCAAGGCGCCGTTCGGGATCAGCAACCCCAACTCGACGCCAGAGAATGCCGTCGCCAGCCTCGACCGTTCGCTGAAGGAACTCGGCACCGACTACATCGATGTCTATCAGCTGCACGGCGTCGCGCCCGGCGGCTACGCGCACGCGCTCGAGGCGATCGCGCCGGCGCTGCTGCGCGAGCAGGAGAAGGGCAAGTGCCGCCATCTCGGCATCACCGAGACCGCGCCCGGCGACCCCGGGCACGAGATGACCCGGCGCGCCTCACGGGACGGCGTCTGGGACACCGCGATGGTCGCGTTCCACATGATGCACCAGAACGCGCGCGACGCGGTGTTCCCGCTCACTCGGGAGCACCGGGTTGGCACACTGCTGATGTTCGCGGTGCGCAACATCTTCTCGCGCCCCGAGCGTCTCGCGGCGACGATGCGCGAGCTGGCCGCCGAGGGCCTGGTGCCGCCGGAGCTTGCCGACCGCCCCGACCCGCTCGATTTCCTCGTTCATGCCGCGGGCGCGAGCAGCGTCATCGATGCCGCGTATCGCTTCGTGCGCCACGAGCCCGGGGTCGATGTCGTGCTGTTCGGCACCGGCGATTCCGCGCATCTGCACAGCAACATCGCCTCGATCCTGAAGCCGCCACTACCCGAGGCCGACCGCGACCGGCTTGCCGAACTGTTCGGTCATCTGGTCGGGGTCGGGCTCGACGCGCCTCACCTGTCGCCGCGCACCGGCCGGGTAACCAACCGGTGAGCGCCGCGTTCAAGGTTCCGCGACCGCGCAGCCGAGGGCGCGCGCGCTCTCCGCCATCCGCCGGTCGAAGGTTACGAGCGTCGCGCCAAGGCGCTGTGCGGCTGCGATAGGGATCGCATCGGGCGTGCGCAGCGGCAGGTCCAAGCGGCGCAGAAATGCGGTCGCCGCCGCATGTCGGCCGGGCTGATCTCCACCTGCCGTGCCGACCGCGCCACCCAGACATCAAAATCGGAGAGATCACCGCGAGCCTCCTCGGGTGTGGTCTCGCGGGTACGGACGCGCCGGGCGAGAGCGGAGGCGAATTCCGCCGATGCCAGATCACTGACGATCCACGGTTCTCCGTTGGAGGCGATGAATTCATCCGCTCGCCCGCTCACCGGCTCGGGAATCAGAAGCGCTACCAAAATGCTGGCATCGAGATACCAGTCTACCGGTCCCACTCCTCATCTCGCATCTGGCTCACGAGCGTCCCGGCATCGGTCTTCGCCATTTTTCGGCCGACCCGCCTGGCGCGCAGCCATTCGATGTCGGCGTCGGTAATCGGGCGCGGCGCGGGCGCCGGACGAACCGGCTTGAATTCGATGACCGGCTGACCGCGGCGGGTGATCACGACTTCTTCGCCCTTCAGGGCGCGGTCGATCAGCTTAGAAAGCTGGTTTTTTGCTTCGGCGACACTGTGCGTGCTCATGGCCTCAACATAGCCATCACATCGCCATTCGTCGACCGCATCGCGATCACAGATTGCGGCGCCAGTCGTCGGTCCACAGGAAATCGGGGCCGAGCACGTCAAGGCTCGGAGCGCCGATCTGGCCCATTACGAGGTCGATCTCACCGCGGAAGATGTCGACCGCCTTCTTGACCCCGGCAAGCCCGCCGGCAGCCGCGCCGTAGAGGGTCGGCCGGCCGAAAAAGACGAAATCGGCGCCCAGGCACAGCGCGATCACGATGTCAGCGCCGCGCCGCGCGCCGCTGTCGAGCAGGATCGCCGCCTTGTCGCCGACCGCCGCCTTGATCGCCGGAAGCACGTCGAGCGAGCCCGGCGCCTGGTCGAGCTGACGCCCGCCATGGTTCGACACCAGAATGCCGTCGCAGCCGACATCGACCGCGCGCTGCGCGTCGGCCGGGTTCATGATGCCCTTGACCACAAGCGCGCGCGGAAACAGCTTGCGGTAGGTTTCGAGATCGCGCCAGGTCTGGGCGTTGAACGGGCGTACCGACGAGGCGAATTTGTAGACCTCCTCGGCATTGGAGCCGGGCGGCGCGTAAGGCTGCCAGTTCCCCAGCATCGGCGTGCCGCCGCCGCGCTTCAGGTATTCGACGATCCAGCCGGGGTGGGTCATCGCCTCCAGCAGAATGGCCGGTTTCAGGCTCAGCGCCTGGAACAGGCCGCCGCGGATATTGCCGAAGCCGTTGCGGATGTTGCGCTCGCGCTTCCCGCCGACCGGGGTGTCGACGGTCAGGACCAGCGCGCCCAGCCCGGCATCGGCGGTGCGCTTGATAAAATCGGCGTTGATCTCGGGATTGCGCGCGGCATAGAGCTGGTACCAGTGATTTTTCGGTGCGATCTTGGCCGCCGCCTCGATCGTCTCGCTGCTGCCGCCCGACATGATGTAAGGGATGTTGGCGTCGCGCGCCGCCTCGGCCAGCATCAAATCGGCATGGTTGCGGAACAGGCTCGTCCCGCCGGTCGGCGAGATGCCGAACGGGCTGGAGAATTTCTGGCCGAAGATCGTCTGGGACTGGTCGCGGGTCGACACATCGACCAGATAGCGCGGCAGCAACTGGTGCTTGTGGAACGCCGAGGTGTTGCGTTCGAGGCCGCGCTCGTCCTCGATCCCGCCCTCGATATAGTCGAAGGCGATCTTCGGCAGACGGCGCTTCGCCATCTGGTGCAGGTCTTCGATATTGACGGCTTGGTCGATCTTCATGTCGTCTCTCCCCCTGGGCGGTGCGCTCCGCCGGTTTGAAGAGAGAATCGCGCGCTTTCGGGGCGGACGACAACCCCTATGGTGTCGTGCCACCCATCCCCGGAGCGCGGGCGTCGAGCGAGGCTCAGACGTTGCGGCGCCAGTCGTCGCTCCACAGGAAATCGGGACCGAGCACGTCGAGGCTCGGAGCCCCGATCTGGCCCATTACCAGATCGATCTCGGTGCGGAAGATGTCGACCGCCTTCTTGACCCCCGGCAATCCGCCGGCGACGGCGCCGTAGAGCGTCGGCCGGCCGAAGAACACGAACTGCGCGCCGAGGCACAGCGCGATCACGATGTCGGCGCCGCGGCGCACGCCGCTGTCGAGCATGACCGTCATGCGGTCGCCGACCGCGGCCTTGATCGCCGGCAATACGTCGAGCGAGGCCGGCGCCTGGTCGAGTTGGCGCGCGCCGTGGTTCGACACGATGACCCCGTCAACGCCGATCTCGGCGGCGCGCACCGCGTCGCGCGGATCCATGATCCCCTTGACGATCAGGTTGCGCGGGAACAGCCGGCGATACTTTTCGAGCTCGCGCCAGGTCTGGGAATGCGCCGGGGTGTTGGCGCCGAACAGATCGACGACTTCATCGACGCTGGCCCCCGGACGCGCATACGGCACCCAATTTTCCAGATTGGGGGTTCCGCCGTGGCGGACATATTCGATGACCCAGCCCGGATGGGTCATCGCCTCGGCGAGGACCGCCGGCTTCAGCCTCAGCGCGGCCTTCAGCCAGGTACCGCGGATGTTGGCGAAGCCGTTGCGGATATTGCGCTCGCGCCGCGGCCGCACTGGCACGTCGACGGTCAGCACGACCGCGCCGAGCCCGGCATCGGCGACGCGGCGGATCAGGTCTTCGGAGATCTTGCCGTCGCGCGCCGCGTAGAGCTGATACCAGGTATTGTCCGGCGCGACGCGGGCGGCCGTCTCGATCGAATCGTTGCTGCCGCCCGACATGATGTAGGGGATGTTGGCCTCGCGCGCCGCCTCGGCCAGCATCATGTCGGCGCCGCGGCGAAAGAGGCCGGCGGTGCCGGTCGGCGAAATGCCGAACGGGCTGCCGAACTTGCGGCCGAAAATCGTCTGCGACTGGTCGCGGGCCGAGACGTCGACCAGATAGCGTGGCACCAGCTGGTGCTTCGCGAAGGCGGCCCGGTTGCGTTCGAGGCCGCGCTCATCCTCGGCCCCGCCCTCGATGAAATCGAACGCGATCTTCGGCAGCCGCCGCTTGGCCATCCGGTGCAGGTCTTCGATATTGACGGCGTCGTCGATAGCCATAATCGGGCGCTCTTCGCGGTGATTGCTTCACCGCAAAGATCGCCGATCGCGCCGCTCAGAGGAAGTCTGTCATTCCGGGGCGCCGCGCAGCGGCGAACCCGGAATCCATATTCCAGAGACTGGTGTTTATGGTTTCCGGGTTCGCCGC
>CAMATN010000178.1 GCA_945861155.1 Rhizobium sp. Q54 | reverse complement strand
CGGTCGACCGGCGCCGCGAGGAGCAGGGTGGCCTTGTCGGGCGGATGGCGGGCGAGATGGGCGAGGGCGCCTAGCAGGCGGGCCTGTTCGGGCCGGGTCTCGTCAAGCCCGCGGCGCCGCGCGTCGGCATCGCGGCCGCGCAGGTCGATGTCGCGTTCGAGCGCCGCGACCGCCTGCTCGCGCTGCTGGGTCTCGCGGGCGGCGGCGACGCATTGCCGGCGCACCGAATCGAGTTCGCCAGGGGTCGGCGCGGCGGCGGCTGGCGCCACGAAAGCGGCGACCAGCAACGCGAGCGCCGCGCCCGCGGATCGCCAGCCCGCCATTCGCCAGCCCGCCATTCGCCAGCCGGGGGTTCGCCCGCGGGGAGCGCGCCCCACTATGGCGTCACTCGGCCGCACGTCGCGCGTCCGAGGCAATCAGCGAATGGCCGGTCATCGCCGCCGGCTTGGGCAGCCCGAGGATATCGAGCAAGGTCGGGGCGACATCGGCGAGCCGGCCGTTTTCGATCCGGGCGATGGCATCCGGCGGGTTGACGATAACAAACGGCACCGGGTTCAGCGTATGGGCGGTGTGCGGCTCGCCGGTTTCGGGGTCGCGCATCATCTCGGCATTGCCGTGATCGGCGGTGATGACCAGCGTCCCGCCGGCGGCCTCGACCGCTTGCGCCAGCCGGCCGAGGCAGGAATCGACCGCTTCGACCGCCGTGATCGCGGCGTCGATCCGCCCGGTATGTCCGACCATGTCGGCGTTGGCGTAATTGAGCACGATCGCGTCGAAACGGCCCGAGCGGATCGCCTCGACCACCTTGTCGGTAAGTTCCCGTGCCGACATCTCGGGCTGCAAATCATAGGTCGCAACCTTCGGCGACGGCACCAGGATGCGCTCCTCGCCGGCAAACACGGCCTCGCGCCCGCCGTTGAAAAAAAACGTCACATGCGCGTATTTCTCGGTCTCGGCGATGCGCAGCTGGGTCAGGCCGGCATCGGCGATCACCTCGCCCAGCGTGTCGCTCAAATCGTCCGGCGGAAACAGCGTCGCCACAAAAGGGTTCAGCTCGGTCGAGTACTCGACGAGCCCGGCGGCGGCGGCGGCGAAAGCGACCGGCTTGCCGCGCGCGAACCCGGCGAAATCGGGATCGAGCAGGGCGGCGGCGATCTCGCGGATGCGGTCGGCGCGGAAATTGGCGAACAGCACGCCGTCGCCGTCCCGCATGCCGCGATAGAGACCGATCGCGGTCGGCAAGACGAACTCGTCGGTCTCGCCCCTCGCATAGGCGGCATCGACCGCCTGCACCGGGTCGGCGGCGTGCTCGCCCTCGGCTGCGCTCAGCAGTTGATACGCCTTCGCCACCCGGTCCCAGCGCTGGTCGCGATCCATCGCGTAATAGCGCCCGCAAATTGTCGCGATGGCGATCTCGCGGTGGCCGATGTCGGCCCCGAACTGCCTGAGATAGCCGATCGCGGATTTGGGCGGCGTGTCGCGGCCGTCGAGCAGCGCATGGACCGCGACCGGCACTCCCGCCGCGGCAAGGATGACCGCGAGCGACGCGATCTGGTGCTGGTGCGAATGCACCCCGCCCGGCGACAGAAGGCCGATCACATGCGCCGTGCCGCCCGTCGCCTTGAGCTTGCCGACGAACTCCCGCAGCGCCGGCAAGGCGGCGAGGCTGCCGTCGGCGATCGCCGCGTCGATGCGCGGCAAATCCTGCATCACGACGCGCCCGGCCCCGAGATTGGTGTGCCCGACCTCGGAGTTTCCCATCTGCCCGTCGGGGAGGCCGACATGATGCTCGCTGGCGTCGAGCCGGGCGTGCGGCCAGCGCCGCAGCAATGCGTGCCAGACCGGGGTCGCGGCGCGAGCGATCGCGTTGTCGGCCGCGATGTCCCCGGGGGCCGGGCGCTCGCCCCATCCATCGAGGATGCAAAGCACGACAGGGCGCGGGCGTGAGGTCATGGTCGCGATGCCTCCGGTGGCGGATGCCGGCAATATAAGTGTGACCTGCTCTTTACCTAGGGCCTGTTGAGATTCACCGTGAATTGATGACGGCGGCGCCAAGATAGATCATGGCCTGGAAGCTCTGGTCGGTTTTGTCGGCGCGCATGGCGATGCGCTTGAATTCCTTGAGCTTGCAGAAGAAGTTCTCGATCAGATGACGCCATTTGTACATCTCGGCGTCGATTTTCAGTGGCACGGCGCGGCGCGGATGCTGAGAAATCACGATCTTGGCGCCGCGCTTGTTGAGGTTGGCGATGATGTCGTTGCTGTCAAAGGCCTTGTCGGCGATCAGCGCGCCGAATTCGATTCCCTCGATGAGCGGCGGAACGCCGACGATATCGAAGCGCTGTCCCGGCAGCAGGACGAATCGGACGAGATTGCCGAGCGCGTCGGTGAGGGCCAGGATTTTGGTCGTCATGCCGCCCTTGGACTTGCCTATGGCCTGGCTCTGAGTCCCCCTTTTGCGCCTTGCCCGTGGCGGTGGACCTTGACGATGGTGGCGTCGACCATGGCGTATTCCATGTCCGGCTCATCCGAGGCCGCGTCGAAAAGCCGTTTGAAAACATCGGCTTTCACCCAGTCTCGAAAGCGCTTGAAGACCGTGTTCCAGCCGCCGAACTCGGCGGGAAGGTCGCGCCACGGGCTGCCGGTTCGCGCGATCCATAGCACCGCCTCGATAAAGCGGCGGTTGTCCGCACCGCTACGGCCGGGGTCAGACTTCTTCCCCCGGCAATGCGGCTCCATTTTTGCCCATTGGGCGTCGGTGAGCACCTATCGGTCCATCCCAAGCTTGAATCACAATATCTAGCTTGGGGGAATCCCAAATCTCAACAGACCCTAGGCCGGGCAGAGTTGGATCGGGACAGCGCTACAGCGCGCTCTTGCGGCTGGAGCCGCCGCCGTCGATCGTAACGATCGTGCCGGTCGTATAGGCCGAGCGGTCGGAGGCGAGGAAGGCGGCCATATTCCCGATCTCTTCCGGCGTCGCGGCGCGCCCGAACGCGAGCGGCGTCATCAGATCGGTCCATTTTTCGGGGTCGCCGAAGCGGGTCTGCGCGCGGTGGCGCATGATCGTGACCAGGCGCTCGGTCATGACCGGGCCGGGGTTGATGCCGACGACCCTGAGGCCGTCGCGCGGCGAGGTGCCGCCGATCGCGCGGGTGAACGCCATCAGCGAGGCATTGCCCGCGGACCCGGCGATGTAGTCGAAATCGGGGTTCTCGCCGGCCGCGCCGAGGATGTTGACGATAACCCCGGCCTTGCGCCCGGCCATCAGCGCGTAAAAGCGCCGGGTCATGTTGATGTAGCCGAACACCTTCAAATCCCAGGCCTCGCGCCAGCGCGCCTCGTCGATTTGGGCGATGTTGCCGGCCGGGATCGCGCCGGCGTTGTTGACCAGGATATCGGTGTCGGCGCATTCGGCCGCGAGCGTGTCGACATTCCTGCTGTCGCTAAGGTCGAGCGCGTAATGGCGCACCGCGACATTGTGCTCGCCGGCGATCTTCGCGCGCACCGCTTCGAGATCGGCGGCAGTGCGCGACACCAGCACGATGTCGCAGCCCTCCGCGGCCAAGACCTCGGCGCAGGCCCGCCCGATTCCCTTCGACGCGCCGGTTACCAGCGCCTTCTTCCCGCGCAATCCGAGTTCCATGACGCTCCCCTCTAAGGCGTCATGACCGGGCTTGACCCGGTCATCCACGGAAACGTCGGAGCGCTCGCCGTGGATGGCCGGATCAAGTCCGGCCATGACGGTGCGGGAAACGTTAGCACAGCCACCCAATTCGGGGCAGTTAATCGAGCTTGATCCAGGTCAGCTCATGCTTGTTATGGTGGAGGTGGCGCAGGGTCGAGCCTGGGATCGCGGCAAAGCGGGCGGCGGTCGCGTGATCGGTCTCGCCTTGGAACTTGAGGGTGCAGACAAAGCGACGGCAGGCGCCGGCCGCCAGCCATCGTTCGACCAGCGCCAACAGTCGCGCCGGGTAGCACACGACATCCGAGAACAACCAATCGACCGGGCCGATCGCCGCGGGGTCGAGGGCAAAGGCGCTGTCGCGGCGGTGCTCGATGCCGGGCAACCGCGCGACCTCGGGAGCGAGCGGCGCCTTGTCGACGCTGATCACGCGCGCGCCCATCTGCTGCAAGGCCCAGCTCCATCCGCCGGGACTGCTGCCGAGATCGAGGCAGATATCGCCCGGTCCGGGACGCCGCCCGATCAGGGTCAGCGCTTCCCATAGTTTCAGATAGGCCCGGCTCGGCGGACCGGTGCGGTCCTCGACAAACTGCGCCTCGCCGTTCGGAAAGGGGCTCGTGCAATTTGGCGCGGCGAACACGGTATTGGCGTCGAGCAGGGTCCACGAGCCCAGCGGCGCGGCCGGTGCCGGCGTTCCGAAGACCAACGGTTTCGCCGATACGGACGGCAGCCGGGCCTGGATCAGCATCGCGCGGCGGTGGAAGCGCGGCGCATAGGGCGCCCAGTTGCGCTGGATCGCGCGCAATTTGCGCGCGGCGTCGGCGATCGACGCGATCGGCATAGCGCGCGGATCGAGCCACACATTCTGGGCCCATGCCGCCGGGTGCGAGCCCCCGGGCGTTACCAGCAACCGGTCGCACGCAAATTCGATATCGCCGAGTTCCTGGGCCAGCTCGGCGACGAGCCCGTCGGGCGCGAGATAGGCGGTGCGCGCCGGCGCTGGCGCGGCGCCGGCCGTCGCTTCAGCCGGCGACGAGGAAATCGCGGATGAAGGCGATCTGGTCATCGGCCATCAGCGCCGGTGCGTGGCCGATACCGGGCAGCTCGACGATCTGCGCATGCGGCCCCCGCCGGGTCATCGCGATGGCGTCGCTCGAACGCAACACATCGGACTGGCCGCCGCGAATCACCAGAACAGGACATTCGATCCGATCGTAAAACGGCCAGAAATCGATATCGCCGAGCGGCGCCTCGACGCCGCCTGGGCGGAACGCATCGCCGATCTTCGGGTCGTAGGCGAGGCCGAGCCGTCCGTCGCTGCGGGTACGCCCGGCATGCGCGACGAGATGGCGCCATTGCGCATCGCTCAGCGGCCCGAACCCGGCATAGGCATCGCGCAGATAGGCGTCCAATTCCTGGCGGTTCGAGAAACCGGGGTCGCGCCCGACCTGGCGGCCGATGCGCTCCAGCCCCTCTTTCGCCACGACCGGCCCGACATCATTGAGCACGAGGCGCCGCACCGGCGATTTCGGCAAGGCGGCGAACAGCATGCCGATAAGCCCGCCCATCGAGGTGCCGACCCAGTGGATCGCCGGCGTGTCGAGCCGGGCATACAGCGCCCCAAGCACCGCCAGATAGAACGGAAAGCTGTAGGCGCCGGCATCGTCGAGCCAGTCGCTGCGGCCGCGCCCCGGTATATCCGGGCATACCACCCGGAAGCGCGTCGACAGCGCCTCGGCGAGGAAATCGAAATCGCGCCCGTTGCGGGTCAGCCCATGCACGCACATGACCGTCGGCGCGCCGGCCGGTCCCTCCCATTCCCAATAGGCGAGGTTGAGGAACCCTTGCGGGCCCAGCACCGGCAGGTTGCGCGCCTTCACCGCCATCGATGTCTCCCCCTCCCCCTCGCCCGATCGCAACCTACGCTGCTTCTGCCGGCTTTGTCACCGGCGGTTCAGGCGTTCGAGGCAAGGCCGTTGTCGCTCGCTTTGACGGCGGGCGGTTATCGTCGGAAGGTGGGTTGCTGGCGCTGCGCGACGTCGAGCTGGCGGCCGACGCGGACACAGCCGCGCGCGGGCGCCGCCGCTATCCGCTCTTGATGGTCATGTCCTCATAAGGGCCGGTATAGGCGAAACCCGGAATGAGGCCGAACCCCGACTCGCCGACGCGCGGCCCGTAGGCGTTCATAAAGGCCAGCTGCCAGATCGGCGCGTAGATCGCCTTGTCGTGCACCATCTGCTGCATCTTGTGCAGGACCGCCGCGCGCTTCTTGGTATCGAGCTCAGTCGCCTGTTGCTGGAAGAGGTCGTCGATCTCCGGGTAGCTGCCATAGCAATAGGCGCCGCCCTTGACGATAAAGGCTTGGAGACGGGTCGCGGCGTTGCCGAAGGCGCCGCTCGCCCCCTGGATGATGTTCTTCAACTTCTTGTTGCCGTACCCCTCGAAGAACGCCGCCCGTTCGAGCGGGCGCAGCCGGGCGCGGATGCCCACTCCCCGGAGATTGTCGACCACGGTCTCGCCGAGGTTTGCCCAGGACGAGTCGCAATAATAATCGCCGGCCTCGAAGCCGTTCGGGTGCCCCGCCTCGGCCAGCAGCTTCTTCGCCATCGCCGCATCGAACACCGGCGCCGGAGCCTTCCACGCGTATTCGAACATATCCGGGATGATGCTGTTGGTGAGCTTGGAAAACCCGAGGGTCAGCGCCTGGTTGATCGTGTTGCGGTCGATCGCGAGGTTGGCGGCGCGCCGCACCCGCTCGTCGTGCCACGGCGATTTGGCGTCCCATTGCTCGGGGAAATACAGCCAGAACGGACCTGGCGGGTAGACCGGCTTCAGCGTCAGCCCCGCCGTGCCGCGCAAATCCTTGGCGAGTTCGCCGTTGATCGCGTAGACGATGTCGACCTCGCCCCGCTTCAACGCGGCCAGTCGGGTCGTCTCCTCGGGGATCACCTTGAAGACGAGCCGTTTGACGCTTGGAGTCTTGCGCCAGTACGTATCGAACGCCTCGAAGACCAGCTCGATCCCGGGATTGAACGACGCGAATTTGTAGGGGCCGGCACCAATCGGCGCCTTTTTGTAGCCGTCGTCGCCGACCTTCTCGACGTATTTTTTGGGGACGATCCAGCCGGCGCCGGTTGCGGTCGCGTAATAGGTCAGGAAGTCGGGCCACGGCTCCTTGAGCTTGAAACGAACATGCCGAGCGTCAGGGGTCTCGACCGCGGCGACCCCGTCCTTGAGCAATTTCGCCGACGAGCCGCGATAGCGCTCGAACGAGAATTTAACGTCCTCGGCGGTCACCGGCTCGCCGTTGTGGAATTTGACGCCCGGGCGCAACACGAAATCGTAGGTCAGCGCATCTTCGGACGCCGTAAACGACTCGGCCAAGCTCGGCGTCAGCGGGTTGCCCGGCATCGGCTTTAGCAGCGCGTCGTGCATCGCGTACAAGATCATCCACGGGGTGATGATCCCCGGCGTCTCGGCCGGGTCGAACCAGGTCGGCGCCAAGGTGGTATGCACGCCCCAGGTCAGCTGACCGTTGGGTGCGCCCGCCCGAGGCTGCGCGGCGCCCAACCCCGGCGCCCCGGCGACGGCGCCGAACGCCGCGAGCGCCAACAGATCGCGGCGCGTAACGCC
>CAMATN010000177.1 GCA_945861155.1 Rhizobium sp. Q54 | reverse complement strand
CTTCGCCCGCTCCATAATCGCCATTCACGGCGGCTCCGCCGACGGGCCGGGAGGCGTGACGGCGGCTTCCGCCACCGTCTTGGCCGCACGCCGCGGGCGCCAGGGCGTCGATACACTGGCTCAATTTCCGGCTCAATCCTCCGGCGGCACGAACATGTACCCGACTCCGCGCACGGTGCGGATTGCCTCGGGGTGGGACGGATCGCGCTCGATCTTGCGGCGCAGGCGCGTGACGCGCAGGTCGATCGCGCGGTCGAAGGCCTCCATGTCGCGATGCGCGGTCACCTCCATCAGCCAATCGCGCATCAACGGGCGGTTCGGGTTCTGGGCAAACACCTTGAGCAGATCGTATTCGCTGGCCGATAGCCGATCTTCGCGGCCGTCGCTGAGGTTGATCAGCACCCGTTTGTCGAGATCGAGCAGATGCGCCCCCATGCGCACCCGTGCCGCGCCGGCGAGGGCGGCCCCCGCTGCCGCTCCGGCTGCCGTCGATCGGCGCAGGACGCTCTTGACCCGGGCCAGCAATTCGCGCGGCTCGAACGGCTTGACGATGTAATCGTCGGCGCCGGTTTCGAGACCGACGACCCGGTCGACCGTATCGGTCGCCGCCGTCACCATGATGATGCCGACCCGGTTGCTCTTTTCGCGCAGCCATCGGGCAAGCGCGAACCCGTCCTCGCCGGGGAGCCCGATATCGAGCATGACCAGCGCCGGCAAATCGTGTTCGATCAGCCGGCGCAGCGCGGCTCCGCCATCGACACCGCTGACGCGAAAGCCTTGGCGAGCGAGATAGTCGACGAGCATTTGGCGCTGCGTCGCTTCGTCTTCGACCACCACGATATGGGGCCGATTGTCCATTGCCTGGCCATTTTGTCGCCGGATCGCGCGCCGATCTTCTTCAACCTACCCGCGAAGCGACGCCCACGCAAAATTTTTGGGAGGTCTTGCCCCGGCTATGCGGCGCGCCTCGCCGTCTCGCGCTCACCGACCGCCGCCACCAGGAAGTGCAGATCGGCAAAGCGGAACGGCTTGTCGTGCAATCCTGCCGGGCGCTCGTATTTGCCGATAGCAGGGTGAAGCGCGCGACCGCTGAGGGACAGCACGGAGGGGCGGTGCTGCACCGCGTTCGGGCAATCGCCGGATTCCTGGTCGTCGACCACCAGATCGGTGGCGAGCACATCGAACTGGACCTGACGGATCCAGCGACGGACATCGCGCGCATCGTCGCATTGCTGCACGTCGTGACCGAAATCGGCGAGGATCCCGGCGATAAAATTGCGAACCTGCCGATCGGGCTCGGCAACGAGAACCCGGGCCATCAGCGAACCTGCGCCATGCGGGTGTAACGGTGCTCGCTATCACCGATAATCTGGTCGCCGATGGCCTTGCCCTTATGCGTCAGGGTGCCGTGGGCGGGGGCGACCGCGATCGCCGCCGAGGTCGCGATCGCCGCCGCCAGCACGATGGCGATGATCGTCAAAATCCTCAACAACATGGCGGGCTCCCTCGGTTTCGGCTTCGGTCATATCGCGGTTGCCCGCTGCCGATGGAGAGACCCTACGCGCCTTTTGTATCGTCGATATGTCGCGGAAGCTGGTTTTGGTATCGTCTGTATCGCGATACAGACGATACAAATCAGCCCCGCCGCGACACACCGCGGATACAAATCAGGCCTATCCTAAACGGTCCGGACCCGCATGGATCCGCATGGATTGTGCCGCATGAACGACGCCGTTTTCCCGACGCCAGCGCCCGACCAGCAGGATCGGTATGCCCAAGACCGGTATGCCCTGGCGCTCGAATCGATCAATGAGGGCGTCTACGATTACAACGCCGCCGACGGGACGATTTATTACGCGCCGCAGCTGAGCGAGATGCTCGGCCTCGCGCCGGGGCAGCTGCGCACCGTCGAGGATTGGACGAGCCGCATCCATCCCGACGATCTGCCGGGCTATCGCGCGGCGTGGCGGGCGCTGTTCCGGGGCGAGCGCACGCGGCTCGACTGCCAGTACCGCTATGGCCCCGGCGATGGGCAATGGCGCTGGGCGCGCCAGCACGGCATGGCTCTGCGCGACGCGGCCGGCCGGGTCGCGCGCGTCGTCGGCGCCACCGGCGACATCACCGAGTTGCGCGAGGCGCAGGAACTGCAGGCCGCGACGGCCGCGGTCCTGCGGGCGATCAGCCAGGCCGATTTCGACCTGGATTCGGTTCTGCACACGCTGCTGACCACCGCCGCGCAGCTGACCCGCGCCCATGCAGCGGTCCTCTATCGCTACCGCGACGGCCTCTATCATTATGCCGCCGGGTATCTGCTCGCTCCCGAATTCGAGCAGATCGAGCGGCAATCGCCGATTCGGCCCGGCGAGGACACGCTGGTCGGGCGCGCCGCGCTGCGCCAGCGCACGATCCAGATCGTCGACGCGTGGAGCGACCCGCTCTACGGCCCGAAGGACGAGGCGCGAATCGGCGGCATCCGCTCGATGCTGGCGGTGCCGTTGTCGCGCGACGGCGTGCCGATCGGGATGTTCACGGTGGGGCGGCCAACCGTCGACCCGTTCACCGACCGGCAGATCGCGCTGGTCGATGGCTTCGCCGACCAGGCGGTCATCGCGATGGAAAACGCGCGCCTGTTCGACGAACTGCGCGCCCGCAGCGACGATCTGCAGCAGGCGCTCGAGTACCAGACCGCAACGGCCGAGGTCGTGAAGGTCATCAACCATTCCGCCGGCGATCTTGGCATTGTCTTCGACGCCGTTTCGGAAAAGGCGATCCGGCTATGCGAGGCGAGTTTCGGCGGGATCGGGATCTGGCAAGGAGACGAATTCCGCGTCGTATCGGCTCGCGGCCTGCCTTCCGATTGCGCTGCATTTCTGGCCGACAACCCGGTATCGCCAGGTCCGCGCTCCGGCTTCGCCCGCGTGGCGCGCGACGAGGGCTATGTCCATTTCACCGATCTCGCCGGATCGCGGTTCTACCGCGACGGCGAGCACCTGCACCGTGCAATGGTCGACCTCGGCGGCGCTCGAAGCACCTTGACCGTACCGCTGGTCAAGGATGATTCGGTGCTCGGCATCCTGACCGTCTATCGCCAAGAGGTCCGGTCCTTTTCGCCCAAGCAGATCGGCTTTCTGAAGGATTTCGCCGCCCAGGCCATGCTCGCAATGGAGAATGCGCGGCTGATCGCCGAGCTGCGGCAGCGCACGGCGGAGCTGGAGGAGGCGGTCGAATACCAGGGCGCGACGACCGCGATCCTGCGCGTCATCAACAAATCGCCGGGCGATCTGACCCCGGTGTTCGAGGCGATTCTCGATAAAGCGACCCATTTGTGCGAGGCCGGCGCCGGGCTGCTTTGGTTGCGCGCCGGCGAGTTTTTTCGCGCCGCCGCGATGCGCGACCTGCCGCCTGCCTACGCCGAGTTCGTCACCCGCCAACCTCTGAAGCCCGGCTCCGAGACGACCCTCGCCGAAATTGTCGGCGATTCACGAATCCGCTCGCGCGACGATATCCGCGACGCACCCTCCTATCATTCGCGCGACCCGCTGACAGTTGCGGCGGTCGAACTGGGCGGGTTCCGCAGCATGATCTCGATTCCGCTCGTCAAGGACGGGGCGGTTCTCGGCTCCCTGTCGCTCTATCGTCGCGAGGTCAGGCCGTTTCCCGAAAGGCAGCTCTCGCTTGTCGAGGGGTTTGCCGCGCAGGCGGTCATCGCGATGGAAAACGCGCGCCTGTTGGACGAGCGCAACCAACACCAGAGAGAGCTCGAGGCCTCGAACCTCCTGAAGGAAAGGCTCCTTGGCGCGGCCGAAGAGGCGCGCGCGGCGGCGGAGCGCGAGGCCGAGATCCGCCGCCTCGTGCTCGACAATCTGCCGGCCGGGGTGTCGCTGTTCGAGGTCGACGGCGACATCATCCAGATGAACGGCGCGGTATTCGAGCTGAACCGGCTGCCGCGGGAGGTATTCGCCGGGTTCCGCAACATCCGCGAGATCTTTCGCTGGCAGATCGAAAACGGCCAGGTTCCGGCGACGGAGGCCGATATCGACCGCCAGCTCGATGCGCGGATGGCGCAGTTCTTCGACGGCAAGCGCTATTACGAGATCCACCGGCGCCATGGCAGCTGGGTCGAGGTGCACTGGATCTCGCTGCCCGACGGAAAGCGGCTGATCGTCCACCGCGACGTGACCGAATTGAAGGAACGCGAGGAGGCGGTGGCGCGCAGCGAACAGCGCCTCGTCGACGCGCTCGAGGCGATCCCGCACGGTTTCGTGCTGTTCGACGCCGAGGACCGGCTGGTGCTCGCCAACAGCCGTTTCCGCGAATATTACCCCTCGATCGCCGACATCACGGTGGCGGGCGTGCCGGCCGAAGAGATGCTGCTGACCGCGGCGCGGCAGGGGCTCGTGCCGCTCTGGGGCTCGTCGATCGATGAATGGCTCGACCGGCGCATGGCGATGCGCCGCGACCCCGGCCCGCCGGTCGAAACCAAGCTGTCGACCGGCCGCTGGGTCGTCATCGCCGAACGGCGCACCCGGGAAGGCGGTCTGGCCGGGGTCTACAGCGACATCTCCCTATTGAAGGAGCAGGAGGAGCGCCTGGCGCGCGAGCGCGACGCGGCCGAGACGGCGCGCGCCGAGGCGGAAGCGGCCAATCAGTCGAAATCGACCTTCCTCGCGACGATGAGCCACGAGATCCGCACCCCGATGAACGGCGTCCTCGGCATGATGGACGTGCTCGAACACCAGGGGCTCGATCGCGAGCAGCGCCGCACCGTCGCGACGATGCACGATTCGGCGCAGGCGCTGTTGCGGATCATCGACGACGTCCTCGACTTCTCGAAGATCGAAGCCGGAAGGCTCGATCTCGAGGAGACCGCGTTCTCGCTATCCGGGCTGGTCGAGAGCGCCGTCGCCATGTTGCGACCCCAGGCCGACGCCAAGGGCCTCGCGATCACCGCCGACATCCGGTCCGGTTCGGAAGACGGGCTGATCGGCGACCCGACGCGGGTCCGCCAGATCCTGTTCAACCTGTTGAGCAACGCCGTCAAATTCACCGAAACCGGGGCGGTGCGGGTGCATGCCGCGACGATGCCGCTCGGCGGCGGTGCGACGCGGGTGACGATCGCGGTCAAGGATACCGGCATCGGACTCGACGCCGAGCAGCAGGCCCGCCTGTTCCAGCCGTTCACCCAGGCCGACAGCTCGACGACAAGGCGTTACGGCGGCACCGGGCTGGGCCTCTCAATCGTGCGCCGCCTCGCTCAACTGATGGACGGCGACATCGCGGTCGAGAGCGTGCCGGGCGCCGGCTCGAAATTCACCGCGACGCTGATGCTGCACGCGGCGCCATCTGATTCGCCGCTCAACCAGCTGCTGAAGCGCAGCGCCGGGCAGTCCGGCTTGATGGAAGGCGGCCGAGGCGAAGCCGGCCCGCTGGTCCTTGTCGTCGACGATCACCCGGTCAACCGCGAGGTGCTGGTGCGCCAGCTCGCCCTGCTGGGCCTGGCGGCAGATACCAGTGAGGACGGCGTCGCGGCGCTGGCCGCGCTCGGCAAGGCGCAGTACCGCGCGATCCTCGCCGATATCCATATGCCGCGCATGGACGGCTATGAGCTGACCCGGCAAGTGCGTGCGATCGAAGCAAGAGAGGGCAAATCCCGCATGCCGATCGTCGCGGTCACCGCCAATGCGATGCGCGGTGAAGAGGAACGCTGCCTCGCCGCCGGCATGGACGGCTATCTGGCAAAGCCGGTGGCGCTCGACCGCGTGCGCGCGATCCTCGAACGCTGGCTGCCGATCGGCCGCGCGCTCGATCCCGCCGCTACGGCCGGAACCCCCGCGCCGGGCAGGGGGATCGCCGGCCCCGCGATCGATCCCGATGTGTTGGCCGCCTGGCTCGGCGACGATACCGCCGGGATCGACGCGCTGCTGGCGAAATTCCGCGACAGCGCCGCCGAATCGGAGCGCGTGATCGAGGAGGCTTGGCGCTCGGGCGATCTCGCGGGGCTGGCGGCGGCGGCGCATCGGCTGAAAGGCGCGGCGCAGGCGGTTGGGGCACGCGGTGTCGGCCGCGCCGCCGGCGTGCTAGAGCAGGCCGGCAAGGCCGGCGACCGCCCGGGCTGCCGCGACGGTCTCGGCCCGCTCGCCGTCGAATTGCGCCGGGTGCGGGCCGAGATCGGCGCCTGACGCCGCTCCTCGCTGCCCCGGCCCTGCCCCGCTGGCGGGCTTGGTGCCCCGCGTCGGATACTTTAGCTTCGATGGCGACCTCACTACCGGGACCAAATCATGCCGGCAACGAAACCCGCCTTGAACCTGATCGCCGAGCCCGGCCAGCGGCGCGCCACGCTCGATGTCGCACGCGAAATCGAGCGGCGCGGCTTTGCCGGGATCTCGGTATCCAGTTCATACGCCAACATGGCGCAGTGCACGGCGCTGGGGCTGGCCACCGAGCGCATCGAATTCGCCACCGCGATCGCGCCGATCTACGCCCAAACGGTCGAGGAATTCGCGCACGCGGCGGCCTATACCCACGAAGTGTCCGGCGGCCGCTTCCAGTTCGGTATCGGCATCGCGCACGGCCCGAGCCATGTCCGCATGGGCGTGACCCCGGGCAAGCCGCTCGGCGACATCCGCGCGTTTGTCGCGAAATACCGCTCCTACGACGCTATCGGGAGCCTGCCGCCGATCATCCTCGCGACCTTGCGCAAGCGGATGATCGCGCTCGCCGGAGAGATCGCCGACGGCATGGTGTTCTCCGGCGGCAGCCGCTCGCACATGGCCGAGTCGCTGGCGGTGCTGCCGGCAGAAAAGCGCGACGACCCGGCTTTCTTCATCGGCAACCGGATACGGACCTGCATCAACGACGACATCGCCGAGGCCAAGGCGGTGCTGCGGCGCACGATGACGCACTACGCATTGCTGCCGAATTACCGCAACTACTGGAAGGAAGCCGGCTACACCGAGGAAATGACCGCGATCGAAGCCGCCATCGCCGCCGGGCGAACCGCCGACATCCCGCGATACCTGACCGACCGCTGGCTCGCCGACACGACGCTGTTTGGGCCGCCGGCGACAATTCGCGACGGCGTCGAGGCGTGGCGCCAAGCCGGCATCCGCACCCCGGTCGTCGTGCCGCTTTCCGCCGACGGCAATCAAATGACCGCATTGCGCCAAGCGCTTGACGCGTTCTCATAAAGGGCGAGGTGCGCAGTGCCGGCAGCGCAAAGCCGGGGCGCGGCGCGATACTCAGCCTGGGTCCGGCAGGTGCGATTGGCGCCGGACAGTAGCCCTGGAGCGTAATCGGGGCAGGTTGAATCGCCTCAAGAGTTCATCATTCCCGCGAAAGCGCAGGGCTGTCCGGTTAACTTCGGAAGCGCGGTTGTGCGAAGGGTTTATACAGAGTCGTTCTGCGCTGAGTCGCGCCGCTGAGCGACACTTGCGTTCCCGAGTAAATTTCCCAAAACGAATTGTCGTCCCGGCGAAGGCCGGGACCCATTTTTCAACCATTCG
>CAMATN010000176.1 GCA_945861155.1 Rhizobium sp. Q54 | reverse complement strand
TGCCCATGCAACCTACGCTTACGTCGGCGGCGCGGAGCGCTGCCACCATCACGCCGGGCTTTGCCGCCCGTGATCAGCGTGATCACGATCACCGGAATCGGTGATCACCTTCAGCCGGAATGGCTGATCACCTTCACCGGAATGCGCAGATCACATGCACGACGCAGGCCCATAATTCGCGGCCGGGAATATTGTTGCGGTCGATCATATCGTTCAGCCGCTCGGTTGCGATCCGGGCCGCGCGCGGCCCGTGCGTCGCGATCATGTCGCGCGCCAGGCGTTCGATCTCGGAATCGGTCACGACCATCTGTCCCTCCGGCGGGATCCTTAACCTTAAGGATCCCTCTACCGTCGGACGGGTCTCAAGCGCCGTGCCACCCCGCCTATGTTTAAAAAACCCAGCAAAACCGCGCAGATCGGGCATCGCTAGCGGGAGTTAGCTCTCGCTTTCGCAATTTGCGACTCACTCTGCGACGCTGGCCGCAGGCGCGGCTATCGGTATCCGACGATCCCAATCAGCCCGATCGCGAGCAGCACGAAGCCGGCGAGCTCGGCCGGGGTCAGCCGCTCGCGGAACAGCCGGCGCGACACGAGATAGCTGAAATAGAGTTCGATCAGGCCAAGGGTGCGGACATTGGCGACCGGCTCCAGGGCCATCGCCGTGAACCAGCAGGCCGAACCGATCGCCCCCATCGCGCCGGCGAGCATGGACACCCGCCAGGCGCGCAGCACCGCAACGACGACCGGCGCGTGCCGCCACAGCAGATAGCCACCGAGCAGGATGGTCTGAAATGCCTGCGCCCAGACCAGCGAATAGGCCGCTGCGACGACGATCGATTGCGTCTCCAGCGCCAGCGCCGCGCCGCGATAGCCGACCGCCGCCATCCCGAATGCCGCGCCGGACCCGACCCCGAGCAGCGCCGCCCGCGAGGCCCAGCCACGCGCGATCGTCGCCAGCGAGCGGCTCTCTGACGGCAGCGTGACGAGCACGACGCCGGCGGTGGCGACGACGATCGCGGCCAGCGTGACGACGCTGACCCGATCGCCCAGCAGGACCAGGCCGAACAGCGCCACCTGGATGATCTCGGTCTTGGCGTACGCCACCCCGAGCGCGAAGTTGCGCTCCTCCATGCAGCGAAGTAATAGGGCGGTCGCCGCGATCTGGCTGACCGAGGCGATGACCGTCCACCCCAGGAACGCCGCCGTGATCCCCGGCAGCGCGCCCGCCTCGCTGACCCCGATCCAAACCGCCAGCAGCCACAGCGCGGCGAACGGCAGCCCGTAGAGAAACCGCACCAGGGTCGCGCCGAGGGCGCCGAGATCGGCGGTCAAATGGCGCTGCGCCGCATTGCGCAAAGTCTGCGCCAGCGCGGCCCCGATCGTTATCGGTATCCAGGCCCAGGACAGCAGCGGAGCTTACCTCGCCGGCGCGAGCGGATCGAAATGCTGGTCGTCCGGCCCGAGCTCCGATTCGGTGAAGCCCATCGCCGCCAGAAAGGCTTCGCGGACCGCTTCGGGCTGACCGGTTTGAAAGATGTAGCCCCGCAGGCCGCGCCGGCTCAGCGCGTCCTTGACGATATCGGCGCGGGGATAGCCCGCGATGACCGATTCGCGGTCGGCGACCGGCAGCGGGATCGCGCGGTTGATCGCCGGATCGCGGATCACCGCCTTGGGGTCACGACCCTCCCGGATCGCGTCGAGATCGTCCAGGAAGCGGCGCCGAACCATGACGATGCCGCGGTCGCTGGGGCCGAGATACTCCCGCGTCCGATCGGCGATCCGGCCCTGGCCGACCCAGGTTACGAAATCCTGGTTCATGACATGGCTGGTGATCCAGCGTCCGGTGTTGGGATCGGTGATCGGCCCCTGCCAGGTCGGGATGCTCTGCTGCACGTAGGGCTCGCGCTCGCGCGGCACGCGGCTGAAATGCCAGGCGATGCTCAGTGTGTTTTCGTCATCGATCGGCACGCGGAATTCGACATGGCCGCCGACGAACAGCGCGTTCGGCCACAGACAGACCCGCCCGATCGTCCACAGCCGGTCGTCCCGATCGGTATCGGTGCGGATGCGTTTGTACTGAAACCCGTAGTCGAATTCGCTGAAATCGACCTTTACGTGGCGCGGCGCGTAGGGGCCGGTCGCGCCGCCGAGCCGGACGCTCCAGTTTGAATGGGTCCATTCGAAATGCACCGGGTCGATCGAGTTTTCCTGGCACTGCAGCCAGTTGCACGGGATCTCGGCCTTGACGATCTGGCGGAAGCCGTTGGTCCAGGAGAAGAATTCCCAATCCGGCACGAGCGGCCGCGGCTCCGGCCCCAGATAGGCCCAGATCAGCCCGCCCAGTTCGGTCACCGGATAGGCCTTGAGGCGAACCTCGTCGCGCAGCCGCGCCTCGGGATGCGCGATATCCTCGTAGGGTTGCGCCAGACAGCTCCCGTCCGAATCGTAGAGCCAGCCGTGGTAATTGCAGCGCAGCCCTGAGGTCTCGACATAGCCGTAGCTCAGATCGGCGCGGCGATGCCGGCAATGCCGGTCGAGGAGGCCGAACCGGCCGCCGAGATCCTTGTAGAGGACGAGATCCTCGCCAAGGAGGCGCACCGGCCGCGTGCCGGGAAGGTCAAGCTCGCTGGCGCCGGCGATCGGCCACCAATAGCGGCGCAGCAATTCGCCCATCGGCGTCCCCGCGCCGGTCTCGGTCAGCCCGTCCCAACGCCCGCCCGGCCCGGACCTGCCGTCGTCTGCCATGTCAATACGCGCCGGGCGGTCGCGCTAGCGCGCTTGCTGCCGGGCGCGGGCGAACTGGTCGAGGAGGCGGGTGGCGACGCGCGGGCTGACGAAATGCCGGACGTCGCCGCCCAATGCTCCGATCTCCTTTACAAAGCGCGACGAGATGAACTGGTAGCGGTCAGACGCCATCAGGAACACGGTCTCGATATTCGGGTTGAGCCGTGCGTTCATCCCGGCCATCTGGAACTCGTATTCGAAATCGGAGACCGCGCGCAGGCCGCGGATTATCACGCTGGCCTTGACCGACTCGGCAAAGCTCATCAACAGCGTTTCGAACGGGCGGATCTCGATGCGCTCGGCGCCGCCGTTTTCGAGATGGGCCACCTCCTCGCGCACGGTCTCGACCCGCTCGTCGGTCGAAAACAGCGGCCCCTTGCCGTCATTGCGCGCGACCCCGATGACCAGATGGTCGACCACATGCAGCGCGCGCCGGATGATGTCGGAATGGCCGTTGGTGATCGGATCGAAGGTGCCGGGATAGATCCCGATGCGCCGCGTCATCTGTCGTCCCTCTCGCTTCCACTCGGGGTTTCCGGGGCTTGCGGCTGGTCCGCTGCCGGCCCGCTTTCCTCGGCGCCATTCTCATCGCCGCCATTGCCGTTTTCCTCGGCGACTTCGGGCAGCCGCGCCACCGAGACCACGCGCTCGCCGTCGCCGACCTTGAACACCGTGACGCCCTGTTTGGCCCGGCTGACGATGCGGATGTCATGGACCGGGACGCGGATCACCATCCCCATGTCGGTCACCAGCATGATCTGATCGTTATGGCCGATCGGGAACACGGCGATGACCGCGTCGCCCTTGCGCAGGCGCATGCTCTCGATGCCGAGCCCGCCGCGCCCGGTGATCCGATAGCGATAGGCCGACACGCGGGCGGCGAAGCCTTTTTCGCTAACGCTCAGCACGAATTGCTCGCGAATCGCCAGATCGGCGTATTGCTCTTCCGAGATCGCGACCTCGTCACCCCCGGCCTCGGTATCGGCATCCTCGGCATCGGCGGGCTCGGCGGCAATATCGTCCGGCTCGACCGTCTCGCTCTCATCCCCCTGGCGGCGGCGTTTGCCGGAAAGGCTCAGATAGGCGTTGAGCACATCGGCCGCGACCGCCTCATGCCGCAGGATCGACATCGAGATCACTTGCGCCTTGTCGCGCAAGCGGATGCCGCGCACCCCGACCGACGAGCGCCCGGTAAAGATCCGCACGTCGCCGACCGGAAAGCGGATCAGCCGGCCGTTGCCGGTCGCCAGCAGCACGTCGTCCCCGTCGGTGCAGGTCGCCACCGCGATCAGCCGGTCGTCGGCATCCTCGTCCTCGAACTTCATCGCGATCTTGCCGTTGGCGCGCACGTCGCCGAAATCGCTGAGCGCGTTGCGCCGGACATTGCCCTTGGCGGTGGCGAACATCACGGTCAGCTCGGCCCAGCTTGCCTCGTCCTCGGGCAGCGGCATGACCGTCGAGATCGTCTCGCCCTGCGCCAGGTTCGGCAGCAGGTTGATCATCGGCCGGCCGCGCGCCTGCGGCGTGCCGAGCGGCAGCCGATAGACCTTGAGCTTGTAGACCCGGCCCGAGGACGTAAAAAACAGCATCGGCGCCAGGGTCGAGGCGACAAAGACCTGGCTGAGGAAATCCTCGTCGCGCATCGCCATCCCGGCGCGGCCGCGTCCGCCACGGCGCTGGGAGCGGTAGGTCGAAAGCGGCACCCGCTTGATGTAGCCGGCATGGCTGACCGTGACGACCATGTCCTCGCGCTGGATCAGCGCCTCGATGTCGGCCTCGAACTCGACATCCTCGATCATCGTGCGCCGGGGGTTGGCGAACTGAGTCCGAATTGCCAGCAATTCGCCGCGCAACACCTCGATCAGCCGAATGCGCGAGCGCAGGATGTCGAGATGGGCGGCGATCTCGGTGACCAGCTCGTTGAGCTCGTCGGAGATCTTCTCGCGCTCGAGCCCGGTCAGCCGCTGCAGCCGCAGATCGAGGATCGCGCGCGCCTGGTCGTCGGATAGCTGATAGGTCCCGTCCGGGTCGAGCCCCCTGCCCGGCTCGCCGACCAGCTCGACCAGCGGACCGATATCGCCGGCTGGCCAACGCCGCCCGACGAGCCCCACCCGCGCGCTCGCCGGATCGGCCGCGGCGCGGATCAGTGCGATGATCTCGTCGATATTAGCGACCGCGACCAAGAGGCCAACGAGGATGTGCGCCCGCTCGCGCGCCTTGTTCAGCAGGTAGGTGGTGCGGCGGGTGATGACCTCCTCGCGGAACGCGATAAAGGCGACAATCACGTCGCGCAATGTCATCTGCTCGGGCCGACCGCCGTTCAGCGCCAGCATGTTGACGCCGAAGCTGGTCTGCAGCGCGGTGTGCCGGTACAGCTGGTTCAGCACGATCTCGGGATCGGCGTCGCGCTTCAGTTCGATCACCAGGCGCACGCCGTCGCGGTCGGTCTCGTCGCGCATGTCGGCGATGCCCTCGAC
The DNA here is from genome assembly GCA_945861155.1 of Rhizobium sp. Q54. Lineage (GTDB taxonomy): Bacteria > Pseudomonadota > Alphaproteobacteria > ATCC43930 > CGMCC-115725 > DATARH01. Next base: position 2,285 of record CAMATN010000176.1, on the reverse strand, counting down.
GAGCTTCTCGCGCGCGCATTCGGCGATGCGCTTCTGCAATGTCTCCCCGTTGACCTGGTAGGGCATCTCGGTGAAGACGATCGCGTCGCGCTCCTTGCGGATCTCCTCGATATGCGAGCGGGCGCGCAGCACGATCGAGCCGCGCCCGGTCTGGTAGGCGGCGTGCGCCCCGGCGCGGCCGATGATGGTGCCGCCGGTCGGGAAATCCGGCGCCGGCACATGCTCCATCAGTTCGGCGACAGTGATAGCCGGGTTGTCGAGATAGGCGCAGCAGGCGTCGATGACCTCGCCCAGATTGTGCGGCGGGATGTTGGTCGCCATGCCGACCGCGATGCCCTGCGCGCCGTTGACCAAGAGGTTCGGGAAGCCGGCCGGCAGGACCTTGGGCTCGCGCTCGGTCTCGTCGTAATTGGGCTGGAAGTCGACGGTGTCCTTGTCGAGATCGTCGAGCAGCGCATCGGCAACCCGCGCGAGGCGCGCCTCGGTGTAGCGGTTGGCCGCCGGCGGGTCGCCATCCGCCGAGCCGAAATTGCCTTGGCCGTCGATCGGCGGCAGGCGCATCGAGAAATGCTGCGCCAGCCGCACCATCGCGTCGTAGATCGCCAGATCGCCGTGCGGATGGTATTTGCCCATCACGTCCCCGACGATGCGCGCCGATTTGGTATAGCCGCGGTTCCACACATTGCCGTTGACCCGCATCGAATAGAGGATGCGGCGATGCACCGGCTTCAGCCCGTCGCGGACATCGGGCAAGGCGCGCGACACGATCACGCTCATCGCGTAATCGAGGTACGAGCGCCGCATCTCCTCTTCGATCGCGATCGTCGAGATGTCGGGTCCGGTGGGCGGCGGTGCGGGAGGCGAGGAGGTGACGGCCAAACTGGATATCTATGCCGAGCTATTACGAAGGGGAGGTGCGCTGACGCGGCTTATAGATGGTTACGACTCTGTGAAATTACTGCATTTCGCAGATGCGAACAACGCCGCAAGGGCCTTTCCGTTCGGTTATCGGCGTACCGCTCCGCGGTCGCATATTACGCGCACCAGCAGCCGGGTGACCCCGTAGAACAGGGCGCCGTTTACGATCAAGACCAGGATCGCCGCCCAGTTGAACGGCATCGCGGACTGCCCGGCGCCGATCACGCCGGGCTCGGAAAGTCCCGGGTCGCCCACTCCCGGATCGACCGGTCCTGGGCCGATCAGAATGATATTGGCGACGGCGAACGCGAACAAATTCATCGCCGCGTGCCCGCCGATTGCCAACTCCAGACGATCGTCGCGCAACGACACCAGCGAGAAGATCAGCGCCACGATCAGGAAATAGGGCACGGTAAGTGGCCCATGGGCATGCAGATGCAGCAGCCCGAACAAAAGGCCGACGATCCCGGCGATCAGGATGCGGCTGCGGACCGCCCGCCCCAGCGCTTGCGTCAGGTAGCCGCGGAACAGGATTTCCTCGCTCGCCGCTTGCAGCGGGATCAGCACGAGACCCAAGGCAAAGGCCGCTGCCGCCGCGGCGCCGGGCATGACCAAGCGCCAGCTCCACCCGGTCAGCGCCTGCACGATGGCGAGCTGCCCGACCAGGATCGCGAATTCGACGCCGCCGCCGATTGCGAGGCGTCGCCGGTCGATGTGCAAATCGGGCGCGATCAGCGATCGCCACGGCCGGCGATGGAGGCGGACAACCCCATACAACACGGCAGCGCCGGCGACGACGATCGGACCGTATTGCTCCATCACAGCGGCGATCGGCGCCATCGAGCCTGGCGGGGTATGCCTGAGGGCGGCGCCGACACCAACCGCCAGCCCGAGCAACACCGCAGCGCCTAACGGGCAAAGGACAATGCACAGCAGCGCGGCAACGTAGCTACGCCCGGTATTGACCCCGTGCTCGGCCAGATCGATGAACTGCCACCCATGCGGCCGAGGCATCGGCTGCTGTCGATCAATCATTCCGCTTCTTCTCACGTTCGAAGACGGCACTCGGCGAGGTGCCCCTGAAATTGTCATCCCGGCGAAAGCCGGGATCCACGGTTCAGCTGTCCCGGGCTCGGATCAGTGGCTCCCGGCTTTCGAGGTAGTCGGCAAATCGCCGACAGCGGCTGCATCGGCAATTTGCGTCCTTCGAGACGGCCGCTTCGCGACCTCCTCAGGATGACGGTATGTATTTGATGGCATTGAGAAAGAACGTCATCCTGAGGAGCGCCCCAAGGGCGCGTCTCGAAGGACGCACGGCTTCTATCCAGCCATCGGCAATTTGATTACAGCCTCCTTCGCCGGGACGA
>CAMATN010000175.1 GCA_945861155.1 Rhizobium sp. Q54 | reverse complement strand
TATGGAGCCGTCACGCTGAGCCGGTTGCCGGCCGGTCAGGCGCTGCTGGCCGAGGCCGCCGACCGGGCGCTCGCGGCGAGCGCCGCGCTCGGCCTCGTCGTTACCGATATCGAGGTCGAGGGCCGCGAAACCACCGAGGCGGCGACGATCATGGCCGCGTTGGGGGCCGAGCGCGGCACGCCGATCCTCGCCGTGCGGCCAAGCCGGGCAAGGCAGGAGCTCGAGCGGCTGCCCTGGGTGCGGTCCGCCGCGATCGAGCGGCGCTTGCCCGGGACTCTTTTTGTCCGGCTCGTCGAGCGCCGGCCGCTGGCGGTCTGGCAGCATGACGGCAAGCAGGAGCTGATCGACCGCCAGGGCGACATCATCGCGGTCGGCGATCTCGGCCGCTTCGCCCGGTTGCCGACCGTCGTCGGGGAGAACGCCGGCAAGCACGCCGCGGCGCTCCTCGACATGCTGGCGCGGGAGCCCGAGCTCGCCGCCCGGGTCACCGCGGTGATCCGGGTCGACGACCGGCGCTGGAACCTGCGGGTCGACCATGGCATCGAGGTGCTGCTGCCCGAGGAAAAACCCGACGCCGCCTGGGCGCAGCTCGGGGCACTCGAAAGGCTGAACAATTTGCTGAAACGCGACATCCAGACCGTCGATATGCGCTTGGCGGATCGGCTGGTGCTGCGGGTCAAGACCGCGCCGCCGAAGGAGGCCGCACCGGCGAAGCCGCGCCCCGCCGGCAAGAACACATGAACAAGAACACATGAACAAGAACACATGAAACGCAGCGCGGGGGCGCCGGCGGGCGACGCCAACAGCGGCACCGCGGGCGATTCCCAGCGCGGCGATTCGGGGCGCGGCGATTCGGGGCGGGGCAATTCGGGGCGCGGCGGCAACGGCGCCCGGCCGCGGCTCGCGCCGGTCCGAGCGCGCGGCAGCACGATCGCGGCGATCGATATCGGCACTACCAAGATCTGCTGCTTTATCGCGCGGGTCGATGCCGAGCCGCGGGTTCTCGGCATCGGTCATCAGATCGCGCACGGCGTGCGCGGCGGCTCGATCATCGATCTCGACGCCGCCGGCGATTCGATTCGCGCCGCGGTCCACGCCGCCGAGCAGATGGCCGGCGAGCAGATCGAGCGCGCCGTGGTCAATCTGTCCGGAGGCTATGCCGCCTCGCGCATCGTCAAGGCGGAGATCCAGCTCGGCCGCCGCGAGATCAGCGACAGCGACATGCGCCAAGTGCTGGAACGCGGCTATCAGATGCGCGAATCGCCCGACCGGCAGGTGATTCATTCGATCCCGGTCGGGTTTTCGATCGACGACAGCCGCGGCATCGTCGATCCGCGCGGCATGGTCGGCGAGCGGCTCGGCGTCAACATGCATATCGTGACCGCCGCCGTCGCGAGCGTGCGCAACCACACCACCGCGCTCGGCCGCTCGCATCTCGCAGCCGAGGCGCTGGTCGTCAGCCCCTACGCCGCCGGTCTGGCCTGCCTGATCGAGGACGAAACCGACCTCGGCGTCACGGTCGTCGACATGGGCGGCGGCACGACGACGATCGGGGTGTTTTTCGGCGGCAATCTGATCTTCGCCGATGCGGTGCCGGTCGGCGGAACCCACGTCACCAACGACATCGCACGCGGCCTCTCAACCCCGCTCGCCCATGCCGAGCGGATGAAGGCGCTGTTCGGCAGCGCCATTTCCTCAACCCTCGACGAGCGCGAGATGATCGCGGTTCCGCAGATCGGCGAGGACGAAGACGGCCACGTCAACCACGTGCCCAAATCGCTGCTGGTCAGCGTTATCGCGCCACGTCTCGAGGAGACGTTCGAGCTGGTGCGCGACCGGCTCGATGCGAGCGGTTGCGGCGCCATCGCCGGCCGGACCGTCGTGCTGACCGGCGGCGCCTGCCAGCTGCACGGCGCGCGCGAGCTGGCCGGGCTGATCCTCGACAAGCAGGTGCGGATCGGGCGGCCGATGCGCATCAGGGGCCTCGCCGAATCGACGCACGGGCCGGCATTTTCGACCGCTGCCGGGCTGTTGCTCTTTGCCGTGTCGGAGCGCGCCGAATCGCCGCGATCGGTACGGCCCGCGCGCGGCGGGATTTTCGGGCGGGTCGGGCAATGGCTGCGCGAGAATCTTTGAGTTTCGGGGGAGTTTTCTCGGAGTTGCTTGGATTTTTCTCCGGCTTCAGGTACCTCGTTGACTACGGAACAGGCTAGGCACTACCGGGCCGCGCCACTCAGGGGGAGCGCACGCGCAGCCCGGGCCGCTCTCGCACCGATCCGCAGCGGTCGTATCGAGGGGGGAATCCGACTCCCGAGCGCACAGGGAAGGAGCCGGGCATGATCACAACCGCGCAGGCGTAGAGGGCGAAAACATGATCAATCTCAGCATCCCGAAGGACGAGCAGGAGCTTAAGCCCCGCATCACCGTCGTCGGGGTGGGCGGCGCCGGGGGGAATGCCGTCAACAACATGATCCGGTCGAATCTGGTTGGATGCGAGTTCATCGTCTGCAACACCGACGCGCAGGCGCTGCAATTGTCGACCGCGCCGCGCAAGATCCAGCTCGGGATCGGGGTCACCCGCGGCCTCGGCGCCGGGGCGCGGCCCGATGTCGGACGCGCCGCCGCCGAGGAGGCGCTCGACGACATCCTCGAATCGATGCAGGGCTCGAACATGGTGTTCATCACCGGCGGGATGGGCGGCGGCACCGGCACCGGCGCGGCTCCGGTCATCGCGCGCATCGCCCGCGAATCCGGCATCCTGACGGTCGGCGTCGTCACCAAGCCGTTCCATTTCGAAGGCGTCCACCGCATGCGCATCGCCGAAGCGGGGATCGAGGAACTGCAAAAATACGTCGATACGCTGATCATCATCCCGAACCAGAACCTGTTCCGCATCGCCAACGAGCGCACGACCTTCGCCGATGCGTTCAAGATGGCCGACGATGTGCTCCATTCGGGAGTGCGCGGGGTTACCGATCTGATGGTGATGCCGGGCCTCATAAATCTCGATTTCGCCGACATCCGCACGGTTATGAGCGAGATGGGCAAGGCGATGATGGGGACCGGCGAAGCCGAGGGCGAGCGCCGCGCGATCGACGCCGCCGAGGCCGCGATCAACAACCCGCTGCTTGAAGACGTGTCGATGAAGGGCGCCCGCGGCGTCCTCATAAACATCACCGGCGGCACCGACATGACCCTGTTCGAGGTCGACGAGGCGGCCAATCGGATCCGCGAGGAGGTCGATCCCGACGCCAACATCATCTTCGGCTCGACCTTCGACGAAAAGCTCGCCGGCAAGATGCGCATCTCGGTCGTCGCCACCGGGATCGAGGCCGAAATCGCCCCGGAACAGGCGCGCCCGGCGCTCGGCGGCCGCACTCCCGGCGGCGATGCCGGCTTGCGCGATTCGGGCTCGGGCTACACCCAGCCGATGCTGACGCAGAACGCGGCAAACCCGCCGGCGCGGCCGGAGGGGCGAGGCGACGCCCGAACCGAGCCGATGCGGTCGGAGTCGCGCGGCGATCCCCGGTCGGCAGTTTCGGCCGAATCGGGCCTGCCGGCGGCCGAAGCGGCGGAAAGCGCGGCCGTGCGCAGCGGCGCCTTTATTGCCCCGCGCCCGATCGATCCGGGCCCGGCCCGTCCGGCGCCGGTCGTCCAATCGGGCGCCACCGGGCGCGACGCCCCGCCGCGCGATGCCCCGCCCCGGGCCAAGGGACGGGTGCCGAGTCTGATCGAGCGGGTCACCGGCGTCGGCCGCGCCCGCCCGACTGCTCCGCCGCCGCCGCCGATCCCGACGCCGTCGTCAACGCCACGGGGGGTCGCGCCGGTCGCGGCGCGCCCGGCTCAGGCGCGGCTCGCTCCGCTCGATCCCGACCAGCGGCCGGCGACCAGCAAGGAAGACGATCTGCTCGACATCCCGGCCTTTCTGCGCCGCCAAGCCAACTGATCCGGTCGACGGCGATCCCTCTCCCGCACCGCGGGAGAGGGATTTTTATTGCCTTCGACGCGGCGCCGGTCCCACTCGCGTCGGTTGGCCCGACCACATTTGGCGCCCCGCCGGCGGTGGTGTGCAACAATCGGTAACAATGTTTGATTGGAGGCGCTCGACAAGCGGCGATAGGTTGCGTGCGGGGATCACTGCATTCAGATGTCGAGGCATGTTGGGGGAAATGGGGATTGCGCCGCAGCGGACCTTGGGGTCCGTCACCGGTTGCCGCGGTATCGGGCTGCATTGCGGGAAGCCCGTCGCGATGACGCTGCGCCCGGCGCCGCCGGATAGCGGCATCGTCTTCCGCCGGCTCGACGCCGGCGCGGAAATACGGGCGCGGTGGTCCAGCACAATCGAATCGGCGCTGTCGACTGTGCTGTCGAATGGCGAGGGAATGCAGATCGGCACGGTCGAGCATTTGATGGCGGCGCTCGCCGGCAGCCGCATCGACAATGCCGTGATCGAGCTGGACGGGCCGGAAGTGCCGATCATGGACGGCAGCGCGGCGCCGTTCGTGGACCTGATCGAGCGCGCCGGAATTGTCCCGCAGGATGCCGCGCGGCACGCCGTCAAGATCCTGAAGCCGGTCCGGGTCGCCGCAAACGGCGCGTCGGCCGCGCTGTTGCCCGATCACGGTTTTTCAATGAGCTTCGAGATCGATTTCGACAATCCGCTGATCCGGCGCCAGGACATGTCGCTGAGCTTCGAGCCGGAGACGTTCAACGCCGAGCTCGCCGCGGCGCGCACCTTTGGCCTCGTCGACGATCTGCCGCGACTGAAAGCGGCCGGGCTGGCGCGCGGCGGCTCGCTCGACAACGCGATCGTCGTCAGCGGCGACCGGGTGCTGAACGCCGGCGGGCTGCGCTTTGCCGACGAGTTTGTCCGGCACAAGCTGGTCGACGCTTTCGGCGATCTTTATCTCGCGGGCGGGCCGATCATCGGGCATTTCAGCGGGATGCGATCGGGTCATGCGCTGACCCGACGATTGCTGGCGGCGGTATTTGCCGATCGCGACGCGTGGTGCGGCACGACGATGACCGAAACGGTGGCGCTCGGGGCGACCGCGCAGCCGGACGCCGCCCGGGTGGCGCGCGCCTGATCGGCCTTCTCCCCTCCGGGCTCAATTCAAGACGGTTCGGGCGGGCGCCGCGGGTTTGGCGCGGTCCGGCGGAATCTGTGCTATAAGCGCATCGGGAAAATGTGGGCGGGGTTAGAGCGCCGATGCGTCTGTTGTTGTTGTCGCCGCGTCTTGTTGCGGCCGGATTGTTGATCGCCCTCGCAGCCTGCGGCGGTGACAAGAACCAGCTCTATGTCGAGAAGCCGGTCGACGATCTCTATAACAAGGCGATGGACGCTCTTGTTGAGGAAAATTATTCGATCGCCGCCAAGACCTTCGACGAGGTGGAAAGCCAACACCCTTATTCGGTATGGGCAACCAAGAGCCAGTTGATGCAAGTCTATGCACTGTATCAGGATGGCCGGTTTAATGACGCTGTTATCGCCGCCGATCGTTATATTCAGCTCCATCCCGGCAATCGGGATGTCGCGTATGCTTATTATTTGAAAGCGATTTGCTATTATATGCAGATTGTCGATGTGGGCCGCGATCAGAAACTGACCGAGCTGGCATTGAAGGCGCTCGACGACGTGGTGCGCCGCTTTCCCGACAGCAAATACGCGCGCGACGCCAAGTTGAAGCTCGATTTCACCCGCGATCATCTGGCGGGGAAGGAAATGGAGATCGGGCGCTATTACCTGAAGCGCCGCGAATACCTGGCCGCGATGAACCGCTTCAAGCGGGTGGTCGACAATTACCAGACGACGACGCATGTCCCCGAAGCGCTCGAACGGCTCGTCGAGGTCAATCTGGCGCTCGGCCTGACCAAGGAAGCCCAGGAAAACGCCGCGGTGCTCGGCTATAATTACCCGGGCAGCCAATGGTACGGCGACGCCTACGCGCTGGTGACCGGCAGCAGCGCCCCGCCGCGGGCAAGGGAGGGCTGGTTCAGCCGTCTGGTCGGCGGCAGCATGTTCTGAACCGGGCTGGATGACATAATTAATTTCGGCTTGGCGGGCGGCGGATCGATCGTGGCGGACGCCGCTCACCCAAGCCGGTCCATAGGAAGCACCGGAGGATTTCGCGCATGTTGCGGCCGCTGATTGCTGTTATTTGCCTGGCGATGCTGCCGGCCATCGCGGCAGGCGCCGCCGATCAGCCCGCCGGAACCATCACCGGCCTGTTCGTCACGACCAAATACCCGGCGATGACAATCCGCGCCGGCGAGACGACGACGATCGACCTCGCGGTGCGCAACTTCAAGCTGCCGCCGCAACAGTTGCAGCTCAGCGTGCCGCAGGCGGCCAGTGGCTGGAAGACCTCGATCCTCGGCGGCGGCCAGCCGGTCGCCGCGGTCGAGGTCACGCCCGATTCCGACGAGCGGCTGCAATTGCGCCTCGAACCGCCGGCCGGGATCGGCAAGGGCGACTATCAATTCATCGTCCAGGCCAAGAACGCCCAGCACGATTTGAAGCTGGCGATCACCTTGATGATCGGCGACGAGGTCCCGGCCAAGCTCAAGCTGACCACCAATTTCCCGGCGCTGCGCGGTACCGCGACGACCTCGTTCAAGTACCGCGTGACCGTCACCAACGACAGCGGCCGCGATGCGACCGTCAATCTGAGCGCCGATTCGCCGCGGAACTTCCAGGTCGGGTTTACCGAGGCCTATGGCAGCCAGCAGATCACCAGCATCCCGATCGAGGCCGGCAAGTCGAAGGATGTGGAGGCGTCGCTGACGATCCCGCGCGACGCCCCGGCGGCCGACCACAAGCTGATGCTGCGCGCCAAGACCGAGGCGGCGAGCGCCGACCTGCCGGTGAGTCTCACGATCGTCGGCCAGCCGCGGCTCGCGCTGTCGGGCGAGGGCGGACGCCTCTCGGGCGAAGCTTATTCCGGCCAGAGTAGCCAATTGACCGTGGTGCTGCGCAACGACGGCAGCGAGGCGGCGCGCGACATCGAATTGACCGCGACGACCCCCGAGGGCTGGAAATCGAGCTTCGACCCCAAGCAGGTGGCGCAACTCGCTTCCGGCGCGACGCAGGACGTCAAAGTGACGCTGACCCCGTCCGAGAAGGCCATCGCCGGCGATTACCAGACGACAATCCGCGCCAGCGGTGGGACCGGGCTCTCCGAATCGGCGAATTTCCGCATCACCGTGTTGACCTCGACGCTGTGGGGCGCGGTTGCCATCGGCATCATCGCGATTTCGCTGCTTGTCGTCGTCTTCGCCGTCGCCCGCTTCGGCCGGCGCTAGCGAGATTTTCGATGAAGCGAACGCACAAATCCGGTCGAACCCCCACCCTGCCCTCCCCCGCTTGCGGGGGAGGGTTCTCGGACGACCGCTCCGGCGCAGCCCCCTCCCCCGCAAGCGGGGGAGGGTTGGGGTGGGGGTTGGCGTTGGCGTCCGTGCGAACCTCGCGATGCCGGATCAGGAGCGCCTGATGGCTGGCGAGGTGGTAATCCGCGCCGCAGGGTTGACCAAGCGGTACGGCGCCAACC
>CAMATN010000174.1 GCA_945861155.1 Rhizobium sp. Q54 | reverse complement strand
CCCTGGCCTGGCTCAACCGCTGCCGCAGGCTGGCCAAGGATTGGGAAAATCTCAACCGCAAGGCGCTCGCCTTCCTGCGCCTGGCATCAATCCGCCTGATGTTGCGAAAACTATGCAATCCCAAATGATGTTCCCGGACAGACTCTAAGCAAGAATCAACGCTACGCCGAGGCGCAGCAATGGTTTCACTACCTGTTCGATCCCACCGACGACAGCGAAGGCCCCACGCCGGAGCGGTTCTGGAAGGTCCGCCCGTTCCAGTACACCGCCGTTCACAAGATCGAGGAGATTCTGGTGAATCTCGCAACCGGTGCCGATACGGAGCTCCGTAACGAGACCATTCGCAGCATGGAGGCGTGGAGGGATGCACCATTCCGGCCGCACGTCATCGCCCGCTACCGACAGCAGGCGTATATGTACAAGACGGTGATGGCCTACCTGGACAACCTGATCGCGTGGGGTGACTCGCTGTTCCGGCAGGACACTGGTGAGGCCATCGATGAGGCGCTGATGCTCTATGTCCTGGCTAAGAATATACTCGGTCCCCGCCCTTTGCCGGTGCCGAAGAAAGGCACGGTACGGCCGCAGACTTACGACAATCTGCGGAATGATCTTGCTCAGTTCGGAACCGTCATGCGAGACGTAGAGGCCAACCTGCTGTTTGACCTTATGCCGTTTCCGACTGCCGGCTCTGGTGATGACAGCCGGTTGGCGACGCTGCGCGGCCTGGGGAAGGCACTCTATTTCTGCGCGCCACGCAACGACAGACTTCTCGGATATTGGGATACAGTGGCCGACCGGCTGTTCAAGATTCGCAACAGCCTGAACATCCAGGGCGGGTTTCGCCAGTTGGCGCTGTTCGAGCCGCCCATCGACCCAGCCATGCTGGCGCGGGCCGCAGCGGCGGGCCTGGACGTCAGCGCCATCGTCAACGGCCTTAACCAGCCGCTGCCCCTGGTGCGGTTTGCATTCCTTGTTCAGAAGGCGGCCGAGATCGTCCAAGAGGTGAAGTCGCTGGGCAGCAATCTGCTGTCAGCGATGGAGAAGGATGACGGAGAAGCCATGGCCCTGCTGCGCGCCAAACACGAGTGCGTGGTAATGAAAATGGTCGACCAAGTCAAATACGGACAACTTCAGGAAGCAATCAAATCGGAGGAGGGGCTGCGGCAGACCCTGGCTTTGGCTGTTCAGCGTTATACGTTCTACGAACGGCAACTCGGAGAGAAGCCTGAAGAAATCGAAAAGCGCATTCCCGCTCTCCAGGAATTGGACGAAGACAGCCTCGACGAGAAGAAGGAGAAGTTTCCCACGCAGGAATCGGCCGTCGGCTTAAGAGAGATAAACGTTGATATTGCCCAGGATCTGTCTGATTCAGGCGGTAAGATCATGAGTAGCCAGGAAGCGCAGGAAATGACTAAGCTGGAGGAGGCGCGAAGCAAGCAAGATACGGCTGCAGACCTGGACAAGATTGGAGCAGCGCTGGCTCTTGTTGCCGAGTTTGGAATTAGCTTACAACCGTTCGGTACTGGAGGCACTGCCGTCTTCGGTGGTATAAATCTCTCAACTGAACTGGCCCTCGTGTCTAGCTTTTATAAGACAGATGCAGACCAGAGGTCTTATGAGGCAAGTAAGACAGCCAAAATTGGTTCGTACACTCGCCGCGAGCAGGATTGGGCCTTCCAGAGCAATTTGGCCGCCGGGGAAATCACGCAGATTCATAAACAACTCCGCGCCGCGCAGATCCGCGAGGCGATCGCCGATCAGGAACTAAAGAGCCACCGCCAGCAGATGCAGCACTCCGAGGAAATCGAGCGGTTTCTGAACGAGGAGGGCACTGCGAAGACTGGCAAGAAAACCAACAAGGCGCTCTACACCTGGATGAAGCGAGAGGTGAAGGGGCTGTATTCACAATGCTTCCAGTTCGCTTTCGACATCGCAAGAAAGGCCGAGCGGGCGCTGCAGCACGAACTGGGCAATCCGGAACTGAGCTACCTCCAATTCGGTTATCTGGCCGGCAAGGAAGGCTTGCTGGCCGGCGAGAAGCTCTACCTGGACATCAAGCGCATGGAAATGGCCTACCACGACCAGAACCAGCGAGAATACGAGTTGACGAAGCACGTCGGTTTGCTCCAGGTCGACCCGCTGGCGCTGCTCCAGCTGCGCACGACCGGCCGCTGCACCGTGCGGTTGCCGGAATCAATGTTCGACATGGATGGTCCCGGCCATTACTTCCGGCGTATCAAGAACGTGGCTGTCAGCGTTCCCTGCGTGACAGGGCCTCATGCCAGCGTCAATTGCACATTGAGCCTGCTCAAGAGTAGCATCCGCAAGACGCCCGGGGTGGGAGATCAGTATGCTCGCGTGGATTCCGAAGACCTCCGCTTCAGCGACCATTTTGGCAGCCTGCAATCCATCGTCACCAGCTCCGCCCAGAACGACAGCGGCCTGTTCGAAGCGAACCTGCGCGACGAGCGTTACCTGCCGTTTGAGAATTCCGGCGTCATCAGCGAGTGGCAACTGCAGCTGCCAGCGAATCCGAGCAAGGATGACCCCGCGTTGTTCGACTACGACACAATCAGCGATGTCATTTTGCACATCCGCTACACTGCCCGTGAGGGGGGCGGCTTGCTCCGCAACGCTGCAATTGCAGATCTAAAAACCCTGATTCAGGAGGGCCACGCAGCGGGCTCGGTACGGCTTTTCTCGGTCCGGCATGAATTTCCGAGCGAATGGGCGCGTTTCCAGAGTCAGGCACCTGCGGCAAATGAGCGATATTCGATGATATTGAAGCTGACCGATGCGCACTACCCATTCTGGGGCCAAGGAGGCCTCAAGAGCGTTACACGGGTGGACGTGCTTGCGTGCAGCAACAAAGAAACTGCTCCGGCTAGAATGGAAATTTTCGAGAAGCTGAAGAAGACAGATGAGAGCAGCATTGCCGTGGCTTCTAGAAAGGACACATTAACGAAAGATGCTGCGATCGGAAGCCTTCTCTCTGGTCGGTTCACGGGGGACGCGAACGGCCTCGTCCTCCCTGCCAGCCCGACGGCAGAGATCAAGATGTTCTTCGAGGACCGGGAGCTATCCGATCTTTGGCTTGCCGTGACATGGGTGCGCCGACAAGCGTAACAGGCTGCCTCAGTCATTCCGGCCGGATGTGACCATGTGTCGGCAACACAACCCGGCGATAGCGCGAGCCAGCAGACGAGTTCGATCTCGTCGAAGCGGATCGGCGGCAGGGGCTCGGGCCCCGGAGCGTTCGAGGCCGGTATCTCAGCGACCCAGTGCAAAATGCCACTTTTGTACTCAGTCGTGGATTGGAGTTGTTGCCGGTGCCGGTGACCGCGACGAGGTCGCTCATGACGACGAAGTCTCGACCCAGTGCACCCTACCCAAAGTCATATAGACCAAGCCCCCGCGCCTTGCAGTGACCGCGGCCAAATAATGCTGAAGCTGCCCAGCATGCATCCGAACATCTTCGTCCGTCGGCGCGATATCGCTTTTCCAATCCAGCACAACCGAGGCCCGCCCGTCCTCAACAGCAATGGCATCCGCGCGGCCCGCCAGAGCCGTCTGGCCGGACTCTGCGTGAAGCATCGCGTAGAGTGGCAGCTCCGGCACAAGCATCGGCCGCAAAGCTGCAATCTCCGGAAGGCGTAGGGTTCTCGATATCGTCGCCGCGATCTCGTCCGTGGAGGGAACGGCGCTTTCGCCGGTCCGATCGACTGCAAGCTCAACGATGAGTGCTTCGGCACGCTCAGCGAGCACCTTCACATCTTCGGCGATCTCGCCCGTGAGGACTTCCTCCATCAGCTTGTGCAGGATCAGACCGCGCGTTCTTCCGGGCCCTACCGGAACCTCCGCCTCCGGCGCCTCGGACGCTTCGACCGCGACAATTTCCGCTACAGGTATCCTGTCTGCATCGTGGTCGCTCGGCCTCAGCCATGTGAGTGCGGTTATGGCATTGTTGATGGCGGCGCGTTCCTCTTCGAATATGTCCGCGGTCTGGAGGTTTGGCGGCTCGGCGGCGACCGGGAGCTGTACGTAGCTCAGCTTTGAAACATCGAGCTTTGGCAGGTCCCGGTGAGCAAGGTCGACGATCCGCGCCCAGGAGTTCTGCCCGGCGCCCGGTAGCTCCGGAAGGATCAGCAACTCCCTGGCGCGCGTGCAGGCCACATACAACAGGCGCTCGCGCTCCCGCGCGAGACTTTCCTCGTCCTCCTGCAGCGCCAGATGCAGATCCGGCGGCACGACTTCGCCGAGCACCCAATGAAGGGTGTCGTCAGCAGCGCGATGGACGAATTGCGCCGGCCGCGGGGGCAGTGTAGCGGTGTTGATGGGGATCACCACTGGCCACTCCAAGCCCTTCGAGCTATGGATCGTGACGATTTCGATGGTGTCACCTTCGGCGTCGACACGGCCTTCGCCGCAGGCCGTGCCAGCTTCCCATTCCCGGGTGAGATCGCGCGCGAAGTGCTTCAAGCCTTTTACGCCATACGGTATTGCCCGTTCCAGGAACGCCTCGACATTCGCCGCGGCGCGGGCGCTGTGATCTCCTTGCCGAGCGGCCAGGATGGGCTGAATCGCGAGTCGCTCCACGGCCTCGGACAACAGCAACATGGGGGTCGTCGCTCTTGACCGGCGTCTGAGGTCGCGCAGTATCGAAAGCGTCTTGCGCGCGGCCGGGTGAGAGATCAGGGCCGGGTCGGTCAGGACCGAGAACCGCGGGAGAGCATCCGGCCTTTCGGGATGAGCGGGGAGCGCTGCGGTGATATCGAGCAACTCCTCTTCTGTAAGTCCCACGATGGGGCCGCGCATCAAGGCTCCAAAAGCCAGGGTGTCACCTGCGTCGGCCAGCGCGCGGGTTAGTGCCAGAAGATCCTGGACCTCCTGGCGGCGAAACAGGCCCTTTCCGGCCTGCGATGCGATCGGCAGGCCGCGCCTCTCAAGCGCGCGTTCGTAGCGCCACAACTCGGTACCGGTCGGCGCAAGAAGCGCGATGTCGCCGGGCGCCACCGGGACTGAGACGCCATCCGCGCCCCGTATCATCGCATTACCCACGAGCCGCGCGCACAGCTCGGCGATGGCGGCGGCTTCCGCCTCGCGTATTTCCTCCGCGCGGGGATCGGGGGGCAGATCGACCAAGATCTTAGCCGCGCATGGCATCTCGTGGTCGGCTGCGGGGATCGTGGGCGTGAGCGCGACATATCCCGGTTGGCCGCGAGCGGAAAGCGGCGCTTCGAAGCACCGGTTGATGTGCGCCAGAATATCCGGCCGCGAGCGGAAGTTAGCGGTGATCTGAATGACATTTTCCGGCCATCGATGTTGGATGGCCGCTCGCGCCTGACCGTAAGACCCGACATCGGCGCCGCGAAACCGGTAGATCGCCTGTTTCGGGTCACCGACCATAAACAGCGCTCCCGGTCTCAGCGAACTTTCTTGCCATCGGGCGGCTCGCTCGTCCGATGCGATCAGGAACAGGATTTCGGCCTGCACCGGATCGGTGTCCTGAAACTCGTCCACAAAAATATGCCGGTACCGGGCACCGAGCGCGCGGCGCACGGGCTCGTGATCCCGGAGCAGGGTGCACGCGCGATCCAGCAGGTCGTCGAAATCGAGCACGGCCGCAGTCCGCTTGAAGTCGGCGTAATCGCTCAGTACCTCGTCCAGTTCTTCGGAGAGGATCGCCACCAGGGCGGTGGCGATGCCGCCCAGGACGACACGGTAGGCGTCATCCACATGCGCAAACCGCCGCCCGGCCTCCTCGCTGAGCCGTCCGCCCGCCTCCTTCCCGGCGAGCTTCTCCCAGGCCGTCTTTCGCCGGGGCGCCATCAGATCGAAGCTGTGGCGGCGCATGCAGCCCAATCTTGGCGGATGGGCGAGTTCCCAGAGCCGTGGAAAATCCGGCGTGGGATCAAACGAGCCGGCGTAAAAGCGGGCCAGCGTTTCGAGCTCTCCGACGACATCGGCTGTCTTTGGTTCGATCGGCGCCCGGGCGATCCATCGGCTGAACTCCCCCACGGCGTCGGCAAGCTCGATATCCGGCCGTCCGGAGAGATCCGCTGGAAAGGGACGGGCTGTGCGATGATCCAGCCGGAATCGCGCCAGGCCCTGAAGGGTTGATACGACTCGGCGGGGATCGTCGCGGGACAACGCCGCGATCGGGTCCTCCGGACGCGCAGGCCCCGTCAGGCGGCGTCTCAGCCATTTCTCGAATACCGCGTCGAACGCCGCTTCCGCTTGTGAGGCATCCAGCATGCGAGCGCCCGGATCGATATCGGCGTCGACCGCATAGCTAAGGATAATCGACTGGCAGAAACCGTGGATCGTAGCCGTGGTAAGCTCGTCGAGTTTGCCGGCGGCAGCCGACAGCGCGACGCGCTTGGCGTCGTCGAGTCCGTCGGGCAATGCAGGGATCATGGCTTCAGGGACGCGCCCGGCCAGTAGTTCATCGATGAAGCGATGGACACGCGTCGCCAGCTCGCTGGCGGCGAGTTCGGTAAACGTAATGGCGGCCACGTTGCCGGGCTCGACCCCGTTGGCCAGCAGCATCGTCAGACGCCCGGCCATGAGTGCGGTTTTTCCGGTTCCGGCCGCCGCTTCGACGAGCAAGGTTGAACCGAGGTCTGTCAGGGCGCGAATGCGCGCCGGGGTGTCGACGAGCCCGATCATCGGCTGGCCCACACGCCTGAGAAGCCGCCGAATGCACGTCCGAAAGCCGATTGCTTGACCTGGAAATACGTCGTCGCGGCAGCCGGCAGTGCCAGCCGGAATTCATTCCACTTCTCCCGCGCATCGAGTCCCGGCAAGGCCGTTCCCCGATCGAGCAGAGCGCAGGCAGCGGCGACGTGGGTTGCCATCTCGCCGATCGCTGCGGCGACATCCGGAAGCCGATAGGCGCGCGGACTGTCCTCGCCAAGAAATACTAGCCGCGCGACGACACGGGTCATATCGGGAAGCAATTGGCTGGCAGCGAGAGCATAGATCGCGCGCTGGAGTTCGGCCCCTCCCCCGAGCACGATTCGATCGGCGTTCTTCGGCTCGGCCCCGGTCTTGTAATCGGAGACCCTGGCAGCGTCCCCGGCGGCGTTGAGATCGAGCCGGTCGATGCTGCCGCGGACGTGGACATTCGTCCCAACTATGCGGACCGCCGACCGGGGATCCCATGGCAAATCCGCATGGCCTGTAACGTCGCCCCCACGACCAAATGCGACCTCGGTCCAACTTCGTGTGCCCGGCCGAAAGGCTTCGTCGAGCGTCAATGCCCTCAGGGCAAGCCCGGCCCCCGCGTCCAGGGTATGACGCCAGAGAAGCAGAGGCGGCGTGGAACGTTCGAGGGGCCACCGAATGCCCGTCATCGCGACCGCCGCGGCGAGGGCGTTTTCGATCTCGTGCCGCGCCGCGCGCGCATAGCCAGGATGCGGTTCAAGTGCGCATTCCGGTGAAGGTGATCAGCCATTCCGGCTGAAGGTGATCACCGATTCCGGTGATCGTGATCACGCTGATCACGGGCGGCAAAGCCCGGCGTGATGGTGGCAGCGCTCCGCGCCGCCGACGTAAGCGTAGGTTGCATGGGCA
>CAMATN010000173.1 GCA_945861155.1 Rhizobium sp. Q54 | reverse complement strand
GAGGCGCGCTCGCCGGCGGCGGTGACCAGCGCCGGCACCCGCATCGTCGGCCGCAACGAGACGGTTCCCGCAGCAGCAACCGGCATGAGCATAAGTTCGCTTGTCATCGGCTGCGCCTCCTCAGCCGGGGCAAGCGCGACCAGATCGCGACGAGCACGGGATAGGCAACGACCGCGCCGAGGATCGCGGCGTAGGGCGGCGAGATCATGCCGTCGATCCGCGAGGCGAGGCCCCCACAGACGAGCCCGGTTGCGAGCGCGAGTGCGGCATGACGCGGTGACACCCAAATCATCCGTGCGACCCGCCGGATCACCGAAGGCTTTCTTGTGACACGGCGTGCGCCGCCGGTGCGTCGGCGACGAGCGGGAGCGGCGGCGGGGCTCGCCCCTTCTGTTTGAGCCTTCGCCACCATTTCCCCCTTCGCGCGCCCCCGCTGCAACCCTCTCGCGTAACGCTCAGAAGAGGCTCCGATTGAAGATCATGTGCACCAGTATGGCGGCCGCGTACCCGGCGGCGACGGCCGGGGTCCAGCGGAGGTGCGAGGCAAAGGTATAGATGCCGCGCGCCTGCCCCATCAGAGCGACGCCGGCCGCCGAGCCGATCGATAAGAGGCTGCCGCCGACCCCCGCGGTCAGCGTGATCAGCAGCCATTGTCCCAGCGACATGTCGGGTTTCATCGTGAGCACGGCGTACATCAGCGGGATGTTGTCGAGCACTGCCGATGCGATCCCAATCAGGATATTGGCGCTGGTCGCTCCCAGCCCGCCGTACAGCAGTTGCGAGGTCAGGCTCAGATAGCCGAGCAGGCCCAGCGCGCCGACGCACATCATCACGCCGTAGAAGAAGAGAAGGGTGTCCCACTCGATACTTGCAATCCGTTGGAACACGTTGAAGGTGTACTCGCTCTCGGCGCCGTGACGGCGCTCATGCAGCTGAAGGTAATAGTCGAGCAATTGGAGATAGCCGAGCCCGGTCATCATGCCGAGCACCGGCGGCAAATGCAGCAATGTGTGAACGCCGACCGCGGTCATGATCGTGGCGGCGAACAGCGCCATAATGCGTCGAGTCCCGACCTTCAGCTTGACCGTTTCGGCCCGTGGCGCCGGCCGGCCGCGCGGGACGGCAAAGTGCATCAGCAGCGCCGGCACGACAAAGTTCGCGACCGAGGGAAGACACAAGTAAAAGAACTCGTGGAACGCAACCAGCCCCTTCTGCCATACCATCAGGGTGGTGATATCGCCGAAGGGACTGAACGCGCCGCCGGCATTCGCCGCCACGACGATATTGACGCAGGCCACCGCGACGAAGCGCGGCGCGTCGGCGCCCAACGCGATGACCACGGCTCCCATCACCAGCGCCGTCGTCAGATTGTCAGCGAAGGGCGAGAGGATGAAAGCAAGGCTTCCCGTCGTCCAGAACAGCGCACGATAGCTGAAGCCGACGCGCACCAGCCAGGCGCGCAGCACGTCGAACACCCGCCGCTCCTCAAGCGCGTTGACGTAGGTCATCGCGACGATCAGGAACAGCAGCAGTTCGGCATATTCGAGGAATACGTGGCGCAGCGCCGCCTCGACCTCGTTCGAGCGGCCTGATCCCAGGTAGACGAAGGCGATCATAGTCCACAGGAGCCCGGCGGCGATCACCACCGGCTTCGACTTGCGCAGGTGGATCGCCTCTTCGCTGATCACCAGCGCATAGGCTGCGGCGAAGATAGCGAGCGCCGCGAAGCCCACCCAGTGGTCGGAGAGATCGAGCTGATTCATTCTCTTTTTTTATCGGGAATTGGCTCATCAACGGACAGACCGGCACGCATAGCAAAAAGACCACGGCCCGGCGATTGCCCGCCGAGCCGCGTTCCGAGGTCAGCTCATCATCGCGACCCGCACGGCGGGCACCATGAAATTGCCGAGAACGGCCTTCAGGCGCTCGTCTGCGCTGGCCAGACCGATCGCCCGCAACTCGACGATCGCGGCGCCGACGGCGGTGTCATTCCAGAACCAGTCGCCGACCTGCCGGCTCGATGGCTTTGGGGCTCCGGCAGCCCCCGCTTCCAGGTAGTAGGCTTTCAGATCGTCGACCGCGAAGCGCAGGATCAGGATGGCGGAGAACCCGTCGCGCGGGCTCGACGGGGCCTTACCGCGGACCCAGTCGGCGACATAGCGCCCGCAATCGATGATCGGCATCGCACTTAACCCGACCGTGGTGCGGCCATGCTGCGCGAGCCAGCGGTCATGCGCGCCCTGCAACAGCGGGATCTCCGCCTCAAGCCGCGCCGCGAGCGTCTCGGCCGTACTGCCGGCGGCTGCCGCGGGAACCTGCGGCGGACGCCAGGCAGGATCGGGCTGCCCGCGCGGGTCATCATCGGCGAAGTCCTCGATGATCACCGGCCCGTCCTCGCGCTCAAGCAGGCGTAAGGCCGCGAGGAGCACCCGCTTCTGGAATGCCGGGCCGTTTGGCGGACCGAACGGCCGTCCCAGCTCGAACGGAACCCACAGCGCGCGCGGCGGCTTGGTGTTCTCAGTCTGCGGCCGGATCAGGCTGATCGCGACCGTCGCGATACCCTCTTCCTCGATATAATGCCCGAGCGCGCTCACGGCGCGCGTGCAGAGCGGTCAAACGGGGGAGAGGATGACGGCGTCGACCTGGTCCTGCTTCAGACGGCCGGCCAGTTCGCGGGCCTGCAACTCCATTTCCACCGGATCGGTGGCGCCCATGAACGAGTAATGGGTACGCGCCACCGAGCCGATCATGCCGTCGGCGGCAAGCTCGTTCAACCGGTCGAGCGGGAAGGCGACGTTCCAATCTTCCTGAAACCCGGTTCGGTCGAAGTTGATCGAGATATGGCTCATCAGCAATTCTTCCGGCTTGGTGACCGCCGGGATAGCCCGATAATCGGCATCGCGTCCGCGAAACGGATTTTCGCCGCGCACCACGAGGCCTGCCGAAGATACGATCGCGACCCGGCGCTTTGACAGGGTTGGCCCGGTTACCCAAGGCCTTGTCTTGAAATCAGGGCATTCAAGCTCGGCAAGGCGCTGTGCCTGTGCCGGCGGTAGGCTCGTCAACCGCGTCATTTGCGTTTCTCCTTACAGCTACCCCGCGACAATTGCCGCGGTCTGTCCAAACCGGATGTTTTGCTACGCCTCGCTCATTCGAGTTGCGCCTTGACCGGATATGGCCAGTCGAGGAGGGCAAGCGCGGGTCGTACCACACCTTCCAGCAGCTCGCGCTGCGGCTTTGAGCGGGCCAATACGCGCACGCCCAGCGTCAGGCTGAGTAGCAGTCTCGCTAGATCAGCCGGGTCACGGTCGGGCGGAATGGACCCATCGGCCTGCGCCGCAGTTATGGCGCGGAGGAAGAAGGCTTCGATCTCGCCGAGGTGGGCAGCGACCACGGCTCCAAGCTCCGCGTCGTGGGGTGCAATCTCCAACGCAGAATTCACCAGAAAACAGCCTCGCCGATCGCGATCGGCGAGCGAGCGTTCGACAATCGCACCGAGAAAGGCACGGACCGCTTGCTTTGGTGCGAGCGTCGACTCCAATTCCGCGATACGTTTGCGCATAGACCGTTCTGCATAGCGCTGGAGCGCCAAGCGGAACAGCGACCGCTTGTCACCGTACGCGTTGTAGAGGCTCGTTCCAGTGATGCCCATTCGCGCCGCGAGATCGCGCACGGAGGTTGCCTCGTAGCCATTGCTCCAGAAGCAATTCATCGCCGCGTCGAGAGCCGTAGCGTCGTCAAACTCGCGTGGTCTCGCCATCTCGGGTCTTCGGCAACTCTGAACTCCGCACATCGTCCCCCATTGTGGTACCGAACGGTACAAAATATCTGGCGATGGCAGCCATGCGTATTGTTTATCGTGCGCCAAAAAGGCTCACGCGACCGCGTCTGCATTAGCCGGGCTTACCTCAATGGGCGCGACCGCAACCCCGATTTAATATGGCCTTCGCGGTCGCGGCCCAGGCAGAGTAGATTCAGCCGCCAAATCTCAATTGCCAGAGCAGAGGTGATCAGGTCACCAGCGCCTCGAATTCGGATTCGAGCGGCACCCGCAGGGCGTCATTACATTTGTTTAGCATGCCCATCGCGGACGCGACGATCGTCACTTCGACCCGCTCTTGCGGGGTGAAGTATTCGGCATAGATCGCCGGGCTGAGCGGATTCATAATGCCTCCTGAAGCGATAGATCGGTGTAGTTACCTTGATCACACGTCGATCCAGCGGTCGCCGATCTTGAGCCGGTGCTTGAGCACCCCCGGCTTGATCGAGACCTCGACAAAGCAGCCTTTCTGCGCCGCCTCGACAACCCGGCGCTGATCGGCCTCGCTGGCCCCGCCGCCAAGCTCAATATCCATCGTGAAGGCGACCGGCGCGCTCTCGTAAGGCTGATTGCCAGTCTGCCAACGTTCCCAATGGCAGCGCGTATTGACCGAGATGTCGGTGACGTTGATCTCCAGGCGACGGGCGAACGCCCGCAATTGGGTCATGATGCAGGCAGTCAAGCCGCTGGCGAAGTAGGCCAGCGGATAGGGGGCCGTACCGTCACCGCCATGCCCGCCGCCTTCATCGGTCGGCAGTTCGAAGCTCTGCGCGTGCGAGCCGCGCAGATGCACGGTCACGTTGTTGCGAAACTTGCCCGTATTCCTGCCTTCGGCGTCAAAGATCACGTCGAAGCGACGTGGCGTCGGCGTGCTATCCATGGTGATTCTCCTTGTCGTCTCTGCCCGCAGTCAGCCGCGCTCGACACCATCGCGTCAAGGCGGAAGGCGACAGCGCCATAGGTGCTGATGCAAACAGGGCACGAGATGGAGCGATGCACCGAGCACACCCAAGTATTGGCGGAAACCCGCTGGCCGTTCGGTGATCGGCCCGGAGGCCGACCGACACGGGGCGAGTTTCCAGAAGACCCGTTGAGCGGCAGCCGCCCTCGCCCCTCTCCCCTACCGGTCACATGGTCAGAGCAGGCTCCGAGCACGTTAAGCGTGGTCGACTTCGAGTACGATCAGGTTGCTGCCCTTCGTCCCTTCGGGTGGCGCCGCTGAGCTGCGGCCCGCCGACCGTCCTTTATGTAACTACCGTCTGCCAGCATAGCTACGAGCTGTGGTCGAAGTGTTGCTCCAGAGCAACGCCCAAATCTACATCGCCGGTTGAAGCCGTGCCGCAGGTGAATATCTGCCGACTGCATCCGTCGGGACGTGCTCATAGGTTTGGACGGGGCCGAACGTATTCAGCATCTGGCCGATCAGCATGGCCAGCCCTGCCGGTACGGCGAGAAATAGGTGCAGCGCGCCGCGGGGCTGGTACTGATCCCGCGCGTAGCGCAGCGCCTCGATGATGATCCGCACCAGGTTCCGAGCTTGTCCCGCGGTTGCAATGTCATGTGGGTAAGCGCCCGTCCGGTGTACGACCACGATCGTGCGCAGCTTGGGCAGGTTCGGCCGCCGACGAAATCATCGGCGCTCGGATCGCCGTCCCCTACCTGATAGGCGAAGCCGCAGGGTTCCGGCCGTGTACCAAGCGACCAGAGCTCGGGCTCCCGATTAGGTGAAATCTGCCGCCACCCGACACTCATGCCGCGGGTCGCCAGAAACACTGTCCCGAATGCGACTGCCGCCGGAAGAGCGCAGAGCCCTTCCGCAACGATCCTGCGGCCAGGAGCGTGTTCGGCGATGGCCTGTGCGACAGCTTCCAGCGCCGGAATCAGGTGCTCCTGCCAGCTCCCAGGCGGGTGCGTTAGGCGGCCGTCAAAGCGGTGAGTCCAGTCCAGCGCCAGGGCCACCCCCGGCGCAAACGCCGGTTTTTTGCGGGTGTTGATCACCAGCCGTAGCGGCGCGTCCGCCGGCAGCTGTGTCGGCGTTCGCCAGCCGCGTGTGCGTGATCGCGCAGCTGCCGGGGGCGAGCGCATCCGGTACTTGCCATCGATCCTGCCGCCGTACGCGCGGCGATCGAAGAGCCTTGAGGTGCTGATCCCTGTCCTCTACCTGAAGGGGATCTCAACCGGCGACTTCGAGGAAGCGCTGGCGGCCCTCGTCGGCAGGGATGCGCCAGGTCTATCGGCGTCGACCATCGGCCGTCTCAAGGATGGATGGAGCGAGGAGCATGCGCGCTGGCAGAAGCGCGATTTGTCGGCAAAGCGCTACGTCTACTTGTGGGCCGACGGCATACATTTGGCGGCCCGGCTCGAGGAACAGGCGCAGTGCATCCTGGTCATCATCGGCGCGACGCCTGAGGGGCAGGAAGGAAGTCGTCGGCTTCACCGACGGCATGCGCGAAAGCGCGCAATCGTGGCGCGATCTGCTGCTCGATCTGAAGCGTCGCGGCCTGACCACAGCGCCGGAGATAGCGGTCGCCGACGGGGCGCTCGGGTTCTGGAAGGCGCTCGGCGAGGTGTGGCCGACAGCCCGCGAGCAACGCTGCTGGGTGCACAAGACCGCGAACATCCTGAACAAACTGCCGAAGAGCCTGCACACCAAGGCCAAGCGCACTGCAAGAGATTTGGATGGCCGAAACCAAGAATGATGCGATTGCGGCATTCGACGCTTTTGTCGAAACTTACCAAGTCAAATACGACAAGGCAGCCGGTTGCTTGACCAAGGACCGCGATACGCTGCTGGCGTTCTACGACTTCCCAGCCGAGCACTGGAAGCATTTACGCACGACGAACCCCATTGAAAGCACCTTTGCCACCGTCCGGCACTGCACCATCCGATCGAAAGGCTGCCTGTCGAACAAGACTGCGCTCGCCATGGTCTTCAAGCTCGTCGAGGGCGCGCAGAAAAGTTGGCGCCGGATCGACGGCCACTACCAGTTGCCAAAACTGATCCAGGGGGTGAAATTCACTGATGGGATCGAGGTCATCGGCAATTCTGCCGCGCCTCAACCCCAAGCTGCCGCCTGATCCTTCACGCCGTCACCGAGATTCTGCGATAGCTCGGACGCTAACCCCAGAAAGAGAGACTCGCGATGGCAAACGATCCTTTTGTCGATGTCGGCGCCCTGCCCTCGCTCGGGTCGCTGCGCTATCTCGATGTGCGCGACCAGGCGGCGTTTGACGCCGGTCATGCCCCCGGTGCGGTGCGCGTGCCGCTCGAAGAATGGGACGCTGCCGCCAAGGCCGCCGACACCGGCTTTGCCAGGACTGCCTACTGGGACAGCGCGCTGGGCGCGCTCGGAGGCGGCCCTACGGTGACCGCCGTCGCCTATGACAGCGGCGGCATGACCAACGCCGCGCGGGTTTGGTTCATCCTGCAGTATTATGGCCTAAACGCCGTCATCCTGAATGGCGGCTGGCCTGTGCTTGCATCGGCGACCGGGCTGCCGCCGGCAGCCGGGGCTTCTCCGGGCGGCTTCCGGGCTGTGCCGGGGTCAGGGCCGGTCGGGCTGGTCGACCGCGAGAGTCTGAGGGATCAGCTCGACGGTCGCGCGCATGTGTTCGATACCCGGACGCGCGCGGAGTTCACGGGGGAAGACGCGCGAAATCGTGCCCGCAGCGGCCATCTGCCGGGGGCACGGCACCTGTCGCACGTGGACCTGATCGACAATGGCGTGGTTCGGCCGGCCCCAGCTCTGCGCGCGATGCTGGAGCGGGTCGGGTTTGGCCCGGGCGACCATATCGTGACCCATTGCGAAGGCGGCGGAAGGGCCGCCTTAGGTGCCGCGGCGGCGGTACGCGCCGGATTTGACGACGTGCGGGTCTACTATCTGAGCTTCGGAGATTGGGTCCGTGACGAGAGCTGCCCGGTCGTCCGCGATTGACTGGCGGGATTGGAAGCCGCAAGACCGCGAGCGCCGCGACAGTCTGGCCCATCTGATGGCAA
>CAMATN010000172.1 GCA_945861155.1 Rhizobium sp. Q54 | reverse complement strand
GCACCCTGGCCTGGCTCAACCGCTGCCGCAGGCTGGCCAAGGATTGGGAAAATCTCAACCGCAAGGCGCTCGCCTTCCTGCGCCTGGCATCAATCCGCCTGATGTTGCGAAAACTATGCAATCCCAAATGATGTTCCCGGACAGACTCTTAAGAGATTCGATAAAGTAGCGTGGGAGGCATTGGGGTGCCCTAGATTTTTCCAAAAACGATCATTTCGACAAGAATGGCACCTGATCCTTTTTATCGTCGCACGGCGATATACTCAAAGCGGCAACCGACACATCATTATTCCTGGGTACATTGTGCTAGTTTGTTGGGCGGTACTATGGATCTTAATGATATACCTAATAATATTCGGAGATGGCAGTGTAAGCTTTAAAATATAGACATCAGCCGCACTTGCTTGCTTTTTAGAAATTACGGTGACAGTTTACTCAATATGAACTGCGTCAATTATGGCGCGCTAGCTATAGCTATGACGGGGTCGGCAACCGCCTGTTGTACTACCGCGCGTGCCGTCGCCGGCGTCACGGCGCGGCGCATCCGGGCGGGGTCGAGCGGCGGCAGGCGGGCCGGATCGAACGGCGACAGATCGATATTGCGAGCCGCGCCGTCGGCGATCAGCTCGGCCATCGCCTCGCCGGTCGCGGGGGCGTTGAGGATGCCCCAGACGCTATGCCCGGTGGCGACATACGCATTATCGACACCCGGCACCCGGCCGATCAGCGGCGCCCCGTCGCGCGCGATCGGCCGGAAGCAGGCCTGCCGCGCGACGATTTTCGCCGACGCGAGCGCCGGAGACAGGTCGCGGCATATCGCGTGCAGGCGCTCGATCGCGCCGGGGTCGGGCGCCACGTCGGCCGGGTCGAGCGGCAGCGGGCTTTCGCTCGATATCGCGCAGACATAAATCGTGCCGTCGGGGCGGGGAAACAGCTCGGGCGTCTGCACGTCGCCGGACGCGTCGCGGTATTCGATAAAGGCGGCCTCGGCCGGCACGCTCGCGCCGGCGTCGAAGACGAGGCTGTGGCCTTTCAGCCCGAACACGGCCGGCAGCGGCAGCCAGGCCGCGGCCAAAACCGACCACGGACCCATCGCGATGACGACGGCGTCGCCGGCGATCGTCTCGCCATCGATCTTGACGCCGACGACCCGCGCCCGGTCGCGCACCAGGCCGGTCACCCGCCCGAGGCGCAGTTCGGCGCCGTGAGCCTGGGCCGCCCGCATCATCGCGGCGGTAAATGCCGCCGGATGGACCTGCGCCGTGGTCTCGGTCGATCCGAGCGCCTGGGTAACGGCGACTCCCGCCGAGAGCCAGCCCCGATCGTAAGCGCCGCCGCGCCGCGGTGTGCCGAAACTGGCGCCGCCGCGATAGGTCGTCAGGCGGCGATAGCCCCAATCCTCGCCGAGCTGCTCCGCCAGTTCGGCGTGCAGCGCGAAACTGCGCCGCGCCAGGTGTTGCACCGGCGTGCCGTCGCACCAGTCGCGGGCCAGAAACCCGCCGGCCTTGCCGGACGCCGCGCAGGCGATGCCGGTCCGCTCGATGACCGTCGCCTTGATCCCGCGAATGCCGAGGAAATACGCGATCGAGGCGCCGATCACGCCGCCGCCGCAAATCAGCACATGCATAACTCTTACCCCATTTGTCATTCCGGGGCCGCCCGAAGGGCGGAACCCGGAATCCATACACACGGGCCTCTGGAATATGGATTCCGGGTTCGCCGCTGCGCGGCGCCCCGGAATGACCGATTTGTTCCTATCATGCGGCATTCCTCAACCGCCGGCTCTGCTATAGCTTTTGTGATCTGCCCGACTGGAGCGCCGATGCAAGCATTCTCTCTGACCATAAACGGCAACGCCGTCAGCGTGACCGCCGCCGCCGATACGCCGCTGCTCGATGTGCTGCGCAACCATCTGGGCCTCGTCGGCACCAAATTCGGCTGCGGCGTCGAGCAATGCGGCAGCTGCATGGTGCTGGTCGATGGCAAGCCCGAGAAATCCTGCGGCAAGACGCTGTCGGGCGTCGCCGGCCGGGACATCGTCACGATCGAGGGGCTCGGCACGCCGCAGCATTCGCATCCGTTGCAGCAGGCCTTTCTCGACGAACAGGCCGGGCAATGCGGCTATTGCCTGCCGGGCATTCTGATCTCGGCGAAGGCGCTGCTTGACCGCAACCCGGCGCCGTCGCGCGGCGAGATCGCCCGGGCGCTCGACGACAATATCTGCCGTTGCGGCAGCCACGCCCGCATCCTGCGCGCCGTCGCCCGCGCCGCCGCCCAGATGCGTCAGGGAGATGCGAGATGAGCGACGCCGCCCCCGCAATGCTGCCCCCGGCGCTCATCGACAACCCGCGCCTCGACCAATGGGTCGGCTTTGCCGAACCCGGCCATGTCCGGGTCGCGACCGGCAAGGTCGAGATCGGGCAGGGCGTCCTGACCGCGATGGTACAGATCGCCGCCGAAGAACTCGACATAATGCCCGAGCGCATCCGGCTTGACGCCGGCGACACCGACCTGACCCCGAACGAGGGCTACACCTCGGGCAGCCAGTCGATCCAGTTCGGCGGCGTCGCGCTGCGCCTCGCGTGCGCCGAGGTGCGCGGCCTGTTTCTCGACCATGCCGCGGCGGTATCCGGCCATCCTCGGGCTGAGCTGGCGGTGCGTGACGGCGCTATCATCCGCGGCGGCGAGCCGACCGGCCATGATTACTGGTCGCTCGCCGGCGCCATCGATCTCGGGCGCGCCGCGACCGGCCGGACACCGATCAAGCGCGCCGGCGAGCACACCGTCGTCGGGACCAACGCGCCGCGCGTCGATCTCGCGGCGAAAATATTCGGCGAGGCGGTCTTCGTTCATGACATGGCGCTGGACGGCATGGTCCATGCCCGACTGGTGCGCCAGCCGCGCCGCGGCGCGACCATCGCGACCGTCGACGAAGCCGCCATTCGCCGGGCCGCCAAAGGGCCGATCGAGCTGGTCCGCGACGGCAATTTCCTGGCGATCGTCGGGGCGGACGAAACGGTTGTCGAGGCGGTGGCCGCGATCGCGCCCGGCCATGTCGCCTGGGACGGGGTCGATCCGATCAACCCGTTCCAGGAAGAGGCGCGCTGGCTGTTGCAGCAGCCCTCGATCGACCGGACGATCGGCGCGCCGCCGGCCGATCCGGCATCGGGAGCGCGGCGGCGCGAGGCGAGTTTTACGCGGATGCACATCGCCCACGCCTCGGTCGCGCCGTCCTGCGCGATGGCGGTCTACCGTGACGGGCGGCTCGAAGTGTGGACCCATTCGCAGGGCGTCTACCCGTTGCGCGCGGCGCTCGCCCGCACCCTCAAGCTCGATCCCTCGACGATCTCGGTCCGGCATGTCCAGGGGCCGGGCTGCTACGGCCATAACGGCGCCGACGACGCGGCGGCCGATGCGGCCGTCATCGCGTTCAAGACGCCGGGAACGCCGGTCCGGGTGCGCTGGCGCCGCGAGGAGGAATTCGGCTTCGAGCGGGTCAGCCCGGCGATGGTGACGACGGTCAGCGCCACCCTCGACGCGTCGGGCCGCCCGGCCGACTGGACCACCGAGATTTGGAGCGGCCGCCACACCAGCCGTCCGGGCGGCGGCGGCAACCTCTTGGCCGCCGAGGCGCTGCCCGACCCGCCTCCGCCGCCGCCCCCGACCGAGTCGTCAAACGCGCCCGGGGCCGGCACCCGCAACGGCGACCCGCTCTACGCTTTCCCGGCAAAGCGCATCGTCCATCACCTGATCGCCGAGACGCCGGTGCGGACCTCGTCGCTGCGCGGCCTCGGCGCGACGCTCAACGTGTTCGCGATCGAATCCTTTATGGACGAGCTGGCCGAAGCGGCTGGGGTAGACCCGGTGGCATACCGGCTGTCGGTGCTGGCCGATCCCAGGGCGCGCGCCGTCGTCGAGCGCGCTGCCGCGATGAGCGGCTGGCAGCCCCCTTCCTCACCCTCCCCCGCAAGCGGGCGAGGGCAGCCCCCTTCCTCACCCTCCCCCGCGAGCGGGGGAGGGCAGGGTGGGGGTGCGGCCGGGCGCGGCCGCGGCATCGCTTTCGCGCGCTACAAGAACCTCGCCGCCTATGCCGCGATCGTCGCCGAGGTCGAAATCGACGAAAGCGTCCGCGTCACCCGTGTGTGGTGCGCCAGCGATGCCGGCCTCGTCATCAATCCGGACGGCGCGATCAACCAGCTCGAAGGCGGCATCGTCCAGGCAATCAGCTGGGCGTTGAAGGAAGGGGTGCGGCTCGACACGGCCGGGATCAGCTCGCGCGACTGGGACACCTATCCGGTGCTGCGCTTCAGCGAGGTGCCCGAGATCGAATGCGAACTGGTCGGCGCGGTCACCGACAACCCACCGCTCGGCATCGGCGAAGCCTCCGGCGGCCCGACCGTCGCGGCAATCGGCAACGCCGTCGCCCAGGCGCTCGGCACCCGCCTCCGCGACCTGCCATTGACCCGCGAGCGTGTCATGGCGGCGTTGCTCAAGGCATAGAGATTGGGAAATGGCTAGGCTGCACAGACCCTTTACCGTCATACCGGCGAAGGCCGGTATCCACGGTTGACGTGGGTCCCGGCCTTCGCCGGGACGACGAGTTTGGTGGCAAGCGTCTGAGACCAAGGACCGCAACACCAGCGGAGTGGGGCAACGGAGGAGACATCATGTTCGATCTGATCGTCAGCGGCGGCATTGCGGTCATGCCGGCCAGCACGCAACCGGCCGATATTGGCGTCTCCGGCGGCAGGATCGCCGCGATCGGGGCGCCCGGCAGCCTGGCCGCGATCGGCGCGGCGCGCATTGTCGACGCGGCGGGGCAGATCGTCATTCCCGGCGGCATCGACCCGCACATCCATGCCGGGATGCCGATCGTCGGCGGACCGAGCAACGAGGAATTGTTCAGCGCCGGACCCGATCAGGTCAGCCGTGCAGCGCTGCATGGCGGCACCACGACCTTGCTCGATTTCGCGCTGTGCCCGCCGGATGTGCCGCTCCAGCAATCGATCGAAGCGCGGCAGCGCGAATTTGCCGGCAATTGCTATACCGATTACGGCTTCCACCTGATGCTGCGCGGCACGCAAACCCCGGCATTGCTCGACGCATTGCCCGAGGCGGTGCAGGCCGGCCACCCGACGGTCAAGATCTTCACGACCGACATCCGCCCGCTGAACCAGGGCCGGATGGTCAAGTTCGGCGACATCTGGGAGGTCTTGAAGATCCTCGCGAAGGAGGGCGGGCTCGCCGCGATCCACGCCGAGGACAACGACATCGTCATGCACATGTACGAGAAGCTGATCCGCGAGGACCGCACCGGCTTCGAGAACATGGCCGAGGTGCATAATACCCTCAGCGAGGATCTGTCGTTCAACCGGGTCATCCGCCTCGCCGAGAATGTCGAGGGGGCGGCGCTCTACATGGTGCATGTGTCGGCCGCGACCGGCGCCGCCGCGATCGCCGCCTCGCGGGCTCGCGACTTCCCGATCTACGGCGAAACGCTGCACCAGTACCTGCTCTACAATTCCGAGGATTATAAAAAGCCGGGCGGGCAGATGTTCCACACCTACCCCTCGCTCAAATTCGCCGACGACCAGAAGGCGCTATGGGCCGCGACCAACCACGGTGCGATCCAGGCGATCGCGACCGACGAGGTGTGCTGTCCTCTAAAGGTCAAATTGCAGGGCAGCCGCATCGACGATACGACCGGCGGCAATTCCGGGGTCGAGCCGCGCCTCTCGCTGATGTACACGCATCTGGTATCGAAACGCGGCTATAGCCTCGCCGATTTCGTCGGGCTGGTATCGTCGAACGCGGCCAAGATCATGGGCCTCTACCCGAAGAAGGGCGCGCTGGCGGTCGGCTCGGACGCCGACATCGTGTTGCTCGACCCGAAGAAGGCGCGGGTCTTGCGCAAGGAGGAATTGCACGAAACCGACTACACGCCGTGGGAAGGCCACGAGGTCTCCGCCTGGCCCAGCATGACCATCCTGCGCGGCAAGGTGATGGTCGATAACGGCAATTTCCTCGCCGCGCCTGATGACGGCCAATTCCTGCCGCGCAAGATCCCCGCCGACATCCGCACCCGTCCCGCCGTTTAGGAGAGACCCGACCGCGCCGCGGCCGTGCGCGCCAAAGGCGGTCCCGACCGGAACACCCGGCGTCACCTGGTCGTTGACGGATCAACTCGCCGAAAGGGTCGGTCGAGTCCAGTCCCGAACGACAGGAGGCAAAACGTGAGCATCTTCGGCTCGATCATGTCGAAAATTTTTGGCGTTACTGAGGCGGCGGCAGCGAATGCCGGCCCGCAATCGGCAACGGCTCCCGCCCCGGGCTCCGCCGCGCCGGCGAATTCCCCATCCACGGCCGGTCAGACGGTGGATGTCGAGGCGATATTGACGGGTCTCGAGTCAAAGAATTCCCAACAGCTGAACTGGCGCACCTCGATCGTCGATCTGATGAAGCTGCTGAACCTCGACAGCAGTCTGACCGCGCGCAGAGAGCTCGCTCAAGAGTTGCACTATAGCGGCGACACGAACGATTCAGCCGCGATGAACATCTGGCTCCACAAACAAGTCATGCGTAAGTTGGAGGAGAATGGCGGAAAGGTCCCGGAAGACCTCAAAAACTAAGCGCAATTCTCGCACCCGCCATCGCGGCAATTCGCCAAGGCGGGGCGCCGAGGCGCGAGCTCGCCGGCTGGCGGTCGGGACCGAGGCCGTCAGACGGAAGGTGCGGGACTGCGAAAACGCCACCGCATCGGTCAGCATTTGCGCGACGTCCGATCGCCTCCCGGTCCCGTCCTAAACCCCCTATGTCTCGCCGCCGCTTGAGCCGCATTGTAGCCGGCAGCAAGCGGCCTATGTCCTCGACAGCCGCGCACAATGCGGCGTCCAGCTTCAGAGAGTTCGCCGGATGGGATCATTTCTGCAACGCTGCCTGGCGATCAGCGCAATGCTCGTCCCGCTTTTTGGCGCAACGCTTGCGACGGCAGCGGCGCCGGCGCCGGCGCCGCTGACCGCGCAGAACACGCTCGAGCTGCAGCGCATCGCCGCCTACCTCAACAGTATTCGCACGATGAGCGCGCAATTCCAGCAAGTGGCGCATAATGGGGCAATCGGCGGCGGGCGGGTCTGGGTGGCACGCCCGGGCCGCATGCGGTTCGAGTACGATGCCCCCAACGCGATCACGCTGCTCGCCGACAGCGCCAGCGTCTATTACTGGGACAAGGAGCTGAACCAGACCTCGAAATACGAGCTGCGACAGACGCCGGCGTGGTTCTTTCTGCGCGATCCGATCAGCTTTGGCCCCGATGTCGTCGTGACCCGGTTCGATCGTGTCGCCGGCGCGGTCCGCGTCACGGTGGTCGAGAGCGACCGGCCGGAGGCCGGTTCGCTGACATTGGGTTTTTCCGAAAATCCGCTGGCGCTGCGGCAATGGACGGTGGTCGACCAGCAGGGCAAGACGACGGCGGTCTCCTTGTCCGACTTGCAATTCGGTATGGCGCTCGACCCCAGGCTGTTCCAATATCAATACCTCTTTACCGGATCCAGCCGCTGAGAGCACAACAAGAGCGAGAATAATGTCCGGTCGCAATGTACCGTTTATTGGTATCCCGTGCTGTGTGCGAACGATCCACGAGCGCCTGTTCCACACCGTCGCCGACCGTTACCCGAACGCCGTCATCGACGCGGCCGGTTGCCTGCCGATCGTGATCCCGGCGATCGGGCCGAGGATCGATTGCAGCGCCTTGCTCGACGGCCTCGACGGCCTTCTACTGACCGGCAGCCCGTCCAACGTCGAGCCGACCCATTACGGCGGCCCGCCGAGCCAGGAGGGCACGCTCCACGATCCCGACCGCGATGCGACGACG
>CAMATN010000171.1 GCA_945861155.1 Rhizobium sp. Q54 | reverse complement strand
GCCCATGCAACCTACGCTTACGTCGGCGGCGCGGAGCGCTGCCACCATCACGCCGGGCTTTGCCGCCCGTGATCAGCGTGATCACGATCACCGGAATCGGTGATCACCTTCAGCCGGAATGGCTGATCACCTTCACCGGAATGCGCACGGTGCGGCAGAACTCGACGAGCCAATCGTTGTAGGCGCGAAAGATCGCCGACATCAACAGGCTGTCCGCTACCTTGAAGTAAAACAGTCCCTGCGAGGGATAGAGGACTTCGCCGGCCACCCCGTCGAGCGCCATGTCCTTGAGGTGCTGCTCCGGGTCGTACCCGCCGCGATGCACGTCTTCAAAGCGCCCCTGCGGGGAGATCGTCTCGGGCGCCTCGAACCGCGCGCCGGCGTTCGAGATGAGACCGATCCCGGAGAGGATCTGATCCGCCTCGACGACGATGTGGTCGGCGCCGTCGATGCGCTCGATCCGCGGCGCGCGATCACGGAACGACCGATCGATGCGGGTCTGCCACAGATCGGGCGGTTCGAACACGTGAGAGTCAGACGAGAGAACCAGAGGCAGCATCGGCATCTCCTTTCTCAACTGATCGCGAGCGACACCTTTCGCAACAGGCGCACCCCGTCAAGCTGAGCGCGGGTCGCGCAAGCCACGGATACCGGACCTGGGCCCACTATCAAGCGCTGGATGGTTCAGGCTGTCGGCGGAACGGAGCCTGACTTGGGGTCGATCGGCAGGAGCCGGTTCAGACCGAGCAGTTCCTCGAACATGGCTGCGGCCTGCAGAAGCGCGGCCTCGCCGCGCGGTTTGCCGACGAACTGCAGGCCAACCGGCCGGCCGAACTGATCGAAACCGCAGGGAATGGCCATTGCCGGACAGGAGGTGAGCGTGATCACCGCCGTTACCGTCGACCCGCCCATATAATTGTCGAGCTTCTGCCCGCCGATCGTCGGGGCGTTGCGCAGATTGACGTCGAAAGCCGGTGTCAGCGCGCCCGGCGTCACAAGCAGGTCGTAAATGTCGAAGAACTCGACTATGCGCCGGTAGAACGCGGCGCGCTCGCGGTCGGCGCGCGCCAGGTCGGACGGCGTCTGGGCAAGACCGCGCTCTGTATTCCAGATGATGTCCGGTTTCAGCTTGTCGCGGCTGCTCCGGAGTTGGAGCTCGCGGTCGACGATGAAGTGCTGGCCGCGCAGGATATGGAATGCCTCGTCCGCCGCGCCGATCTCCGGCGAGGCTTCCTCGACGACGCACCCCAGCTCCTCGAAACGCAGTGCCGCCTTGGTGCAGATCTCGCGAACTTCACGATCGATCGGCATGCGGCCGTTATAGTCGGCCGTGAACGCGACCCGTTTCGGCGCGACCGGCTGAGCCAAGCCGTCGCTGAACGAAGTTGACGACGCGTCGAACGTCAGCGGGTCGTGCGGGCAAAAGCCCGCCATCGCGTCGAGGAACAGCGCCAGGTCGGCGACGCTGCGCGCCATCGGGCCCTGCACCGAGAGCGGGCTCCAAAGATTGCCCACCGTACCGCGCGTCACGCGTCCCGGCGACGGGCGCAAGCCGACGACCGAGCAATGGCTGCCCGGGCCCGCGCAGCGAGCCGCCGTGGTCGGTGCCTTGCGCTAGCCAGACCTCGCCGGTCGCTACGGACACCGCGCCGCCGCCGGTCGAGCCGCCGGAGGTCAGCGAAGTGTTCCAGGGATTGCGCGTCCGGCCGAAGACCTCGTTGAAGGTGCTGCCGCCAGCGCCGAATTCCGGCGTGTTCGACTTGCCCATCACGATGCCGCCCTTGCGCTCGATGCGCTCGACCAACGCGTGCGATTTCGTCGGCACGTGATCGGCGAAGAGCGGCGAGCCGTATGTGGTGCGGACGCCCGCCACATCGGTCAGGTCTTTTATCGAGACCGGCAGGCCAGCAAGCCAGCCTGCCTCGCCGGCAGCCTCGCAAGCCGCGCCGCCCTGCATGATGCGCCTGGCATGGTCGCGGGCGCGGTCGAGGCAGAGGGTCGGCAGGGCGTTGACCGCCGGCTCGATCGCAGCGATGCGAGAGGCGGAGGCTTCGACCATCTCAAGGGGTGAGATCTCGCCTTTCCTGAGTCGCGCCACCGCCTCGACGGCGGACATCTGCCAGAGTTCGTCGTTCATCTAATGCTCTCCGGAGCTGAAGCATGTCAAATCTTCGCCAGTACAGTGTCGACGGCGCGAACAATTCCTCCGGCGGGACCTCGCGCTCGTTGATCCCTTGCTCGTGCGCGTACCGCGAGACGGCGCCGAGCTCGCGGCGGTTCGGCTCGATCCCGTAGCTCCAGAAGTCCTCGCCCATCAGGCGCGGGCGCGCCGAAACTCCTCAACCGGCCAGGGTAGCGTCGTGAACAGATGTCCGATCGTCTCATGTGCCGGTAGCACAGCTCCTTGGCCTTGAGGTAGGCGACATAGTATTGACGGCGAGCCAGGGATGGCGCTCGACAAGCGAGCGCCGAATACCGACCAGATGCATGATCGGGAACATGCGGGTGCGCCGGAAATACCCCTCCTCAGCGGCGCGATAATCGGGAAAGAGCCGCTGCACCTTCGGGTTGCGGCCGAAGCAGGACGGCGCCAGCGCCGAAATCAAAGCATCGATGCGGCCGCTGTCGAGGTGCTCCGATAAGGTCTCGTTCGCCGGGATCGGCTGCAATTCGATTTCGCTCGGGAGCTGGAGCGGCACGCGCGGCTCGCGGCCCGGCTGCTCAAGCCCGCCGTTGCGCCATTTCACATCGGCGGCGCGGACGCCGTACTCGTCCTGCAGAATTCCGCGGATCCATACCGCCGCGGTCATCTGGTATTCGGGAACGCCAACCACCTTGCCGCGCAAATCTTGCGGGCGGTCGATCCCGCGGTCGGCCCGGATATAGATCGAGGAGTGACGGAACAGCCGCGAGGGAAACACCGGGATGCCGACATACGGGCAAGCGCCCTTGGCCACTAGGTTCATCGTGTTCGACAGCGACAATTCGGTGATGTCGAACTCCTGGTAGCGGAAGGCGCGGTGGAACGCTTCCTCCGGCGACATCGCACAGCCGATCGTCTCGCAACCCTCGATCCCGATCGTACCGTCGAAGATCGCGCGGGTCCGGTCGTAATCGACGCCGGCGATGCTGACAGTCAGTTTGGCCACGTCAGTTCTCCTTCCGTCGGCGGCCCCTTCTCGCGGCTAAGGCCGGGATTCATCGCGGTAGAGGTTCAGCGCCTGCATCACCGGTGCGTCGCTGAAGCTGAACAGGAGGGCCGGCCGGTCACCGCTATTGACGTGCTCGCAGAAGGTCCAAGTCGGCACCGTGAACACGTCCTTGTCATTCCAGTCGAGCCACTCGTCGCCCACCACCGAATTGCCGGCGCCCTCGACCACGTGATAGTTCGTGCAGCAGACGCGGCGACGCGCCTGCGTCTTCTCGCCGGGCCGCAGCATCTGCACATGACAGGCGATCGTCGACATCACCGGTCCGCCGGTCCGCCGGTTCTTGTATTCGAGGACGATCTCCTCGCCGGTGTTGGCGGCGGCCAGCCGCTGCAAGGCGGCCCGCATCTCCGACATCGGGTAGTGCCACTCGGAGGCGTTGACGGGCGGATTATGGTCTTGCCTGTCCTGGTGGTACTCTTCATAGAATCCGGCCTCGAGCATCCGCACCAGCGGCGTGTCCAGGCCGTCGAGCCAGATCATCGGGGTGTCGGTGTCGTTGGCGTGGTCGTGCCAGCTCCAGTTGGGCGTCAGAACGAGATCGCCCGGCGCCATCGGCACGCGCTCGCCGTTCACGACCGTGTACCCGCCCTTGCCCTCGATGATCAGGCGCAGCGCCGCCCCGGAGTGGCGATGGGCCCGGGCAATCTCGCCCGGCATCACGATCTGGATGTTCGCAACCAGCGTATTGCTGGCGATCCCGGGCAGTGTGGGGTTGGTCAGGCGCAGCACCCGGCGTTCCGCCTGCGCGGTGCCGACCAGCTCCGCCGCCCGCATCGCCTGCGGCCGCAAATCTCGCCAATGCCACACGTAGGGAACGGCCAGGCTCTGCGGCTCGACGGTGATGCCGCCGCCGATCCAGGCCGGCGTCACGTGTTGCGCGCGCAGTTGCGCGTAGTAAGTGTCGAGCTCCTCTGGCGACGATTGGATGTCCGTCAGCTTCAGCATTCCAGATCCTCCCCTTAATGGCTCACCGGTGATCTACTTGCGCCGCTGTTGACCCTGCCCGCTGCCGCTAGGCCTGGGCCACCGCCGCCCGCACCGCTGCCAGGCGCTCCAGCGAGCCCAGGACTTTAGGCTGATCGTTGGTCAGATGGCGCACCGAGATTTCGGTGTACCCGAGTTTCGCGAAGCTCCGAAACCGTTCCGCGAGTTCGTCGGCCGACCCCGCGATCAGCGCCTCCGCGGGAATGCCGCGATAGCCTCGGCTCAGCGCATCCTGCAGTACAGCCTTCGCCTCGGCCGAAGACTCGCCGACATAGATGTCGCGCCGCAACACGACCGCGCCCGGCTGTTTGCCGTAAGCAACGCAGCGCTCGCGATATAGGTCGGCCTGCGCGCGTGCCTCGTCGTAGGTGAGGCCGGGGCTCGCGATCCAGCCCTCGGCCAAGCGCGCGGCACGGTCGATGGCCGGCGGTGCGCTGGCGCCGATCCAGACCTCGACCGGCTCGGCCGGACGCAATGCGAGGCTCGCTTCGCCGATCCGGAAGCGCCGCGAGGAATTGACCTTTTCGCCCGCCAGCAGGCGCCGGACAATATCGAGCGCTTCTTCGAAAGCGGAAGGACGCGTTTTGAAATTGGCGCCCATCGCGGCGAACCGGTCTTCACCCCAGCCGAGCCCGCATTGCATGATAAAGCGGCCCTGGGCGATGGCGGCCAGCGTCCCGATCTGCTCGGCCACCAGCACCGAATTCCACAAGGGCAGCAGGAACAGGCAGCCGGCCGGGGCTTCGCCCCACTCCGCGAGCAGGCGGCCAAGCATCGGCGTGTTCTGGTAATAGGGCGCGGGCGACACGTGCTGGTCGCCGATAAACAGCGAATCGAGCGCAGCACGGCGTGCCGCCGCGGCCCGCTCGATCATCCAGCGCGCTCCCTGACGCGGGTCTTTGACGTTAGGGTGATTGCTGGTGAGCGATATCCCGATCCTCATCCGCGTAAATCCTCAAACCGTGAGTTCGGCCTTGCGCCTAGTCATCTCGGCGAGATAGCGGGTCGGCACCTCCATGAACCGGGTGCGCTGCCGCAGCCACAGGGGATAGTCGGCGGGGCTCTGCATGCCTTGGTTTGCCGGCAGGGGCGGCCAGGTCGGCATCTGCAGCCATAGCCTGAGCATGTGCCGCCGCTTAGCAAACTCGGACGGGTCTTCGTAGTCGGTGCGGCCGTGCAGGATCGTGCGATTGTTGAGGAACTGGATGTCGCCCTCGCCAATGTTCATGTCGAGGTAGAGTTCGGGCGAGGCGGCGATGCGGGCCATCTCGTTCAATGCTTCGTTCTGCGTGGGGGTCATCACCGCGTCGCCGGCCTGGACTGCGCGATAGGGATAGCTGCCCGAGACGTTGCAGGTAAGCTGGCCGCTCGCGCGCGAGAAGATCACGACCGTCTTGGTCAACGGACCGGTGCCGTACCGCGCGTCGAGTTCCATGCGTCGGAACACCCATTCGCCGTAGAGCGCCTCTAGAAGGTCCGGCCGTGTTTCGAGAAGCGTGTTATGGACGGCGGCGGCGCTGACGATGCGGCTGATGCCCCCGGAGCGCGCCGCCCGCCCGCACATCAACGACACGAGGTCGCAATTGTCGCTGTGCATGCGTTGACCGCCGCCGGCGTGGTAGCCGCGCGCCTGCGCCTCGACATCGCTGACGTCGATGACGTTGCCAAGCAGTTCGCCCTGGTAGGATTGTGCCACCGGCCGACCAAGATGCGCGCCGAGCCCGTAGTAAATGAGGCCCATGTCGTCGAGCGAGTAACGCTCGCGCGGCAGGCCGCGCAGCAACAGAAAGCCGCGGCCATGCAGTAGTTCCCGGCCGAGGCCCCGGAAAAATTCGCCGAGGGTCGGCAGCGGGAATGTCTCAGGGATGATGTCGGGAAAATCCAAGGTCCCCAACGAATGCAGATGCGCCAAGGCGCCATCAATCTCGGCGATCTCGCCGGGGGACAGCACGTGCATGCCTTCAGTGCGGTAATCGACCTCCGGTCCGTACCAGACGGCGCGGCCTTCAGCCGGCGTGAGCTCGACGGGCATCGGGTTTTTCTCCCTCGATTTTTCGGCGAAACGATAGCACAGCCAGACGGGTCCGCGACGGTCTGCCCGCGTAGGCTAAGCGAGCAATCGCTGCAGCGTCGCCCAGTTGCGGTCTGACAGCTTGATCCCATCGCGCAAGGCGCGCTCACGGTGCCCATAGCGCCGCTCGGCCGGCAGCCGCTCGACGCCGCTCTCGGCTATTGCCGCGAACAGGCTCTCGATCCGCTCGAAATAGCGGTTCCCCGGCACCCGCGCCGGATCGATCAGGATCACCAGCTGCCCGGCTTTGGGGGTCTGTGCCCCGGGGTACGCGGCCGACCGATCCTCGAACGAGAAGCAACCGCCGGTCAGCGCCCCGGCCAGGATCTCGATCATCAACGCGATCGACGAGCCCTTGTGGCTGCCGAACGGCACCAGCGAGCCGCCGTCGAGCACCGCGCGCGGGTCAATCGTAGGCTTGCCCTCGGCATCGAGCCCGGCACCCTGCGGGATTGCCAAGCCACGCTCGGCAGCCAGCAGGACTTCGCCCTGGGCAATGACGCTGGATGCCTGGTCCCAAACCAGCGGCGGGCGGCCCACCCGCGGGCAGGCGAATGCCATCGGGTTGGTGCCGAGGATTTTTTGCTTGCCGTCCCACACCGCCATGCGCCGGCGCCCGTTGACCATCGTCAGCGCAATGAAGCCCTCCGCCGCAAACGGCTCGATGTCCGGCCACAGCGCGGCGAAGTGGTGCGAGTCGCGGATCGCGAGAGCGGCGATGCCTTGCCCCCGCGCCTTGTCGCGCAGCAGCGGCCCGCTGGCGTGCAACGCGGGCTGGGCGAAGCCGTTGGCGGCGTCGGTCGCGATCAGCCCGGGCGCGGCCTCGGCGACGACCGGTACCGCCCGCCCGTCGACCCAGCCGCTCTGCAAGCTCGCGACATAGCCGGGCAGCCGCAATAGACCATGGCTGGTGCTGCCGTCGCGCTCGGCCGCGGCGACCGTTGCGGCTACGGCTGCGGCGTTGTCCGGATGCACCCCGTGGCGGACGAAGATCCGGGCGACGGTTTCAGTGAGTTCGCTGACGCTGACGACCTGCGGCATGATCCGGATATACGACGGCCGCCGATCGCGCGACGCTGCGCGAAGTTGCACCGGCGTGCGGAGGGGGGCATGGCTGATATCGCGATCATCGGCGGCGGCATCATCGGCTCCGCGATCGCCTATTATTCGGCGCTGGCGGGCCGTGCCGCCGATGTGGTCGTGATCGAGCCCGATCCGACCTATGAATTTGCCGCGACGCCCCGCGCCACCGGGGGCATCCGTCAATTGTTCACGGTTCCCGAAAACATCCGGATGGCGCAATACGGGCACGAGGTCTACGGCCGGTTCGAGACCCTGATGGCGGTCGATGGCGACCCCGTGCCGATCGATTTCCACCGCGCCGGTTATCTGTGGCTCGGCTCCGGCAAAACCGATATCGACGCGCTGATCGCGAGTTGGCGCATTCAGACGGCGCATGATGTGCGGGTCGAGTTGCTCGACCGGAAGGGCGTCAAACATCGCTTCCCGTCGATGCGCGTCGAGGACATCGATATCGCCGCCTATTCGCCCGATGACGGGTTTCTCGATCCGCACAGTGTCCTGATGGGTTTTCGCCGCAAGGCGGCGAGCCTCGGCATCCGC